>JBBQBG010000091.1:0-13902 GCA_038317285.1 Burkholderiales bacterium
ACCCGGCGTATGGTTGGAGCGCGGCAGCATTGACGCCAGCGACACCCGGCTGCTGGATAGCCCCGTCGGCATGGCCGGACAGCGTTGCCTGGCGTCCATCTTTTTTATCGCAGGCCAGAACTTGACCCGCGAGCGGCGGGAACGGGCGCTCGACAGTGCCCGCGCGTCCATTGCACAGCACGCCCTTGCCAGCATGGCTGGCGCCACCAGCCCGCACCCTCAGGTGCTGGTGGTGCGCGTGTTGGCACCCGTGGTGGAACCAGCCATGGGCCTGCTTCGGGCTTTGCGCAACACCTGGCGCCAAGAGTTATGGGGAAAGACATCCTCTAGCCCTCGCATTTGGGCCATGTAGTGCTATCATTTTGATAACAAAGCAAAGGTGCACTCTCAGCAACCGTGCTGGCGACAATGTTTTGGAGCACACTGTGCCAATCTGATGGCAATTTTGGAAGACGACTTTTCGGCATGCTCCGCCCTGGTGGTGGACGGCAATCCAACGTCCCGCTCCATCCTGGTTTCGCAGCTACGTGACTTTGGCGTGGGAACCGTCGTGCAAGCTGCACGGGCCGTCGATGCCCGCCGCCAACTTGAATTCCGCTCTTTTGATTTCGTGCTGTGCGAGTTGCATTTCGCCAGCGAAGCCAGCTCTGGCCAGGACCTGCTGGACGACCTGCGGCGCAACCAGTTGCTGCCCTTCTCCACTATTTTCATCATGATCACCGGCGAGGCCACCTACGCCAAGGTGGCCGAGGCGGCCGAATCCGCGCTCGATGGCTACCTGCTCAAGCCCCACAAGGCGGCCCACTTGGGCGACCGCCTGCGCGCGGCCCGCGTGCGCAAACTATCGCTGCAAGGCATTTTTACCGCGATTGAAAAAGAAGAGTTTGAAGAGGCGGCGCGCCTTTGCATGGAGCGCTTTGAGTCCAAAGGCAAGTTCTGGCTGTATGCAGCGAGAGTGGGTGCCGAGCTGCTACTGCGGGTGGGCCGACCGGCCGACGCGCAGCAGTTGTACAAGGCAGTGGTAGCGGCCAAGACGCTGCCCTGGGCCAAGCTCGGGGTAGCGCGCGCGCAACTGGACGCGGGCCAAATCACGCAAGCCACCAGCACGCTGGAAAACCTGATCAGCGCCGACCCGAACTACGGCGACGCGTATGACGTCATGGGCCGCGCCCAGTTCGAACTGGGCAAATTCGACAAGGCACTGGAAACCTACAAGATGGCCGCCACATTAACGCCATCTTCCATCACCCGTTTGCAAAACCTGGCGATGATGACCTACTACTCGGGGGACCATGTCGAGGCCGAAAAGCTGTTGGATCGCACCGTGCGCATGGGCCTGGAATCCAAAATGTTTGACTGCCAGAGCCTGGTTCTGCTGGCCTTCGCCCGGCTTGAAAATGGTGACCGCAAGGGCCTGCAGCGCTGCCATGACGACTTCAACCGCCTGATCGAACGAAACCCAGACAACGCAAGGATCAAGCGTCTGGCCGACATTGTGATTGCGCTGAATTTGATTCAACAGCACCAGTTCGCACAGTCGGTAGAGGCCGTGCGCGGCCTGGCTAAGACCGTCAGCAACAGCGACTTTGACTTCGAATCCGCCAGCAACGTGCTGGCACTGATATCGCAGCTGGCGAACAAGGCCATTCAGCTCGACGAGGTAGCCACGATGGTCGAAACCATTGGCCTGCGGTTTTGCAGCAACCGCTCCCAAACCGAACTATTGGCCGCCTGCGCCGTGGCGCATCCGGCGTTTGCGGATCGCATGCGGGCTTGCCAGACCCAAGTGCTGGAAATGGCCGAAACCGCAATGTCCTTGAGCATGTCGGGCAATCCGACTGCCGCCGTCAAGAACTTGATCCTTCACGGCCGCGAGACGCTCAACGCCCGCCTGATTGACAATGCCCACCAGGTACTCTTGAAACACGGCAGCAAAATATCTGAGGCAGCCGAGTTGTCGGCCGATTTGCAGGAACTGCGGTCCAAGTACGGGCTGCACAATGTCAAAGCGTCGCTGGGTGAGCAGAAGCGCCAAGCGGGCGGTCTGGTTTTGAGAACGGGCGCTGCGGGTCCCAACAAAATTGCGGACAAAGCCGCCGAAAAATCGGCAGTGGCCCCGACCAGCCAGCCCAGTTAAATTGCGACCAGCCGGCGCACGCCGTTGGCTTCCATGTCCTTACCCAAACCACTGGCCACAACCGCACCGCGCTCCATCACAACATAGTGGTCGGCCAGTTCCTGCGCAAAATCGTAGTACTGCTCCACCAGCAATATCGCCATGTCACCCCGGTACGCCAGCATGCGGATGACACGACCAATGTCCTTGATGATGCTGGGCTGAATACCCTCAGTGGGCTCATCCAGAATCAACACACGCGGCTTGGCGGCCAGCGCACGGGCAATAGCGAGTTGCTGCTGCTGCCCACCCGACAAGTCACCGCCCCGACGACCCAGCATCTGCTTGAGCACGGGGAAGAGCTCATACAACTCAGGCGGAATTGGAGTGCTGGCACTCTTGTAGGCCAGTCCCATCTGCAAGTTCTCTTCCACTGTGAGGCGACCAAAGATTTCACGGCCTTGTGGCACAAAGCCGATGCCGGCGCGTGCGCGCTCGTAGGGAGTGGCCTTATGGATAGCCTTGCCATCGATTTCTATGGTGCCGGTCTTGATGGGGACCAGGCCCATCAGCGATTTGAGCAACGTGGTCTTGCCCACACCGTTGCGGCCCAGGATGACGGTTACTTTGCCGAGTTGGGCTTCCAGGCTGACATCGCGCAGGATGTGGGAGCCGCCGTAGTATTGGTTGATGTTTTTGACGTTCAGCATGTGGTCCGGTCTTCCTGCATGCCGGGGGTTGCCCGGCGGCAACTCACTTTCTTTTGGCTCGCCAAAAGAAAGTAAGCAAAGAAAAGGCGAGCCGAATGTCTGCGACCCTGCGCTGCGCTACGGGTAACCTGCGGTGCACGGACCAGCCGGGGCCGGGCTCGAACTCGCCTTCGGCTCAAACAATCGCCCGTCCTGATCCGTCTGGTCCTGCGCTCCTCGGCGCATCCAGAAGGGGGTGGGAGCAGGAGGCAGTGCTCGTGGCGCGGAGCGCCACATTGCACTGCCGGGGCGCAATCGCATCTTTGTGCGGCAATGCCCGGCAAAGCCGGGCGAGCTGCGCTGCTCCCCCTGCCGCTATGCGTCGGCGAGTAGCGCAGGGCTGGGCGGATCAGGGCTCGCGATTGTTTGAGCCGAAGGCGAGTTCGAGCGAGACCCCGCCCAGTCCGAGCAACGCAGCGTGCCCGTAGCGCAGCGCAGGGTCGACGCATTCGGCTCGCCTTTTCTTTGCTTACTTTCTTTTGGCGAAGCAAAAGAAAGTGAGTTGCCGCCGGGCAACCCCCGGCATGCTGGAGAGCCGACGAGACTCCGGTGCCCTCAGTCCGAGTGGATAAAAACTTAGCGCCCAAGGTACACCTCAATCACCCGTTCATCCGCCTGCACCTGATCCAACGTGCCCTGCGCCAACACCGACCCATCACACAACACCGTCACGATATCGCTGATGGTGCGGATGAAACTCATGTCATGCTCAACGACCATCAGAGAATGCTTACCCTTCAACGTCAAAAATAGCTCCGCCGTGCGCTCGGTCTCCTCATCCGTCATGCCCGCCACCGGCTCGTCGAGCAACAGCAACTTAGGCTCTTGCATCAGCAACATGCCAATCTCCAACCACTGTTTCTGGCCATGGCTCAGATTACCGGCCTGGCGCCCCACGCTGTCAGCCAGATGGATGGTGTGCAGCACCTCGGCCAGCCGGTCGCCCTGGGCCGAATCCAGCCGGAAGAACATGGACGACTTCACACCTTTGTCGGTGTGCAAGGCCAGCTCCAAATTCTCAAACACCGTCAGTTGTTCAAACACGGTGGGCTTCTGGAATTTGCGTCCAATACCCAGTTGTGCAATCTCGGGCTCGGTGTAACGCAGTAGGTCTATCGTGCTGCCGAAAAAAACGGTGCCGCTGTCGGGCCGCGTCTTGCCGGTGATGATGTCCATCATCGTCGTCTTACCCGCGCCATTGGGGCCGATGATGCAGCGCAGTTCGCCGGGCGCAATGTCCAGCGACAAACCATTGATAGCCTTGAAACCGTCAAAACTGACGTGCACATCTTCCAGGTACAGGATTCGGCCATGGGTGACGTCAACTTCGCCCTGTGTCACCACCCGCGAGAAACCTGCCTTGCGTCCGCCCGACTCGGTTTGCCCGGTGCGTGCAGCCAGCGCAGCCATGTGGGCCTGAACCCGTTGGGCGCCTTGCTCCAATAGATCGGGCGTCATGCTTTTTCGCCTCCTCTGATCTTCTTCACCAGGCCCACCACACCATCCGGTAGAAACAGCGTGACACCAATGAACAACGCGCCTAAAAAGTACAACCAAAATTCAGGGTAAGCCACGGTCAACCAGCTCTTGGCACCATTCACAATGAAAGCGCCGACGATGGGGCCGATCAAAGTGGCGCGCCCTCCCACTGCGGCCCAGATTGCGATCTCGATCGAATTGGCCGGGCTCATTTCGCTGGGGTTGATGATGCCCACCTGCGGCACATACAACGCGCCCGCCACACCACACATCATGGCCGAAATGGTCCAGATCGTGAGCTTGTATCCAATGGGGTTGTAGCCCGAGAACATGACCCGCGTCTCGGCATCGCGCACGGCTTGCAGCACGCGGCCAAACTTGGCATTGACCAGCCAGCGTCCCATCAAGAAGAACAACAGCAGTGTGACAGATGTCATCACAAACAGCGTCATACGCATGCCGGGTGTGGCAATAGGAATGCTCAAAATGCGCTTGAAATCCGTGAAGCCGTTGTTGCCGCCAAAGCCTGTCTCATTGCGAAAGAAGAGCAGCATCGCAGCAAAGGTCATCGCCTGGGTGATGATAGAAAAGTACACCCCCTTGATGCGCGAGCGAAACGCAAAAAAGCCGAACACAAATGCCACCAAGCCAGGCACTGCTACGACTAGAAACAACGTTGCCACAAAGCTGTCGCTGAAGGTCCAATGCCAGGGCAAGGTCTTCCAATCCAGAAACACCATGAAGTCCGGCAGGTTGCTCTTGTAGTTGCCATCTGTGCCAATCTGGCGCATCAGGTACATGCCCATCGCATAGCCGCCCAGCGCGAAGAACAGGCCGTGGCCTAGACTCAGGATGCCGGTGTAACCCCAGATCAAATCCATGGCCAACGCGCAGATGGCGTAGCACACGATCTTGGCGACCAAGGCGACGGCAAAGTCGCTCAAATGGAAGACGCTGCCAGCCGGTACCACCAGGTTGAACACGGGTACCAGCGCGCACAGCACGACCAGGGCAGCAAGCCATGCACCCCAGCCGGTCCGGGTAAGCAAAGGCCTCTTGGACGGTAGTTGAAAACTTGTAGGCATATCAGTGATTTCAGCGTTACGCAGTGCAGGCCAGCGAAGCGAGGCCCATACCAGGAACACCGCAGAACCGGCTTTGCCGGGCTGCTGGGGTTGCCCCCTGCAAGGGGGAAAGCGGCCACACGCAGTGGGCAAGCCGGGGGGTGTTCATATTTCTCGGCCCTTCATCGCAAAGATACCCTGCGGGCGCTTCTGGATGAAGATGATGATGAACACCAGCACGGCAATCTTGGCCAGCACCGCTCCGGTCCAGCCCTCCAAAAATTTGTTCAAAATGCCAAGGCCCAGAGCGGCATAGACCGTGCCAGCCAGTTGACCTACACCACCCAGCACCACCACCATGAACGAGTCAACGATGTAGCCCTGACCCAGGTCTGGCCCAACATTGCCCACCTGGCTCAGCGCGCAGCCCGCCAGCCCCGCAATGCCCGAGCCCAGCGCAAACGCATAGGTGTCGATGCGGGCCGTGTTGACACCCATGCAACTGGCAATGGGGCGATTCTGGGTCACGCCACGCACAAACAGGCCAAGCCGCGTCTTGCTGATCAAAAAGGCCACACCCGCGAGCACGGCAAACGCAAAGCCAACGATGACCAGGCGGTTATAGGGCAGTGACAGATTGCCCATCACCTGCACACCACCGCTCATCCAGCTTGGGTTTTCGACGCCCACGTTTTGCGCCCCAAACAGCGTGCGCACCAATTGCATCAGCATCAGACTGATACCCCAGGTCGCCAGCAAGGTTTCCAGCGGGCGGCCGTACAGAAAGCGGATCACACTGCGCTCCAGCGCCGCGCCCACCAGTGCAGACGCCATAAATGCCACGGGCACCGATGCCAGAAGATACCAATCGAAGGCACCGGGCAGGTATTTCTGGAAAACGCCCTGCACCACATAGGTCGCGTAGGCGCCGATCATCATCAGCTCGCCGTGGGCCATATTGATGACACCCATCAATCCATAGGTAATGGCCAGCCCCAGGGCCACCAGCAACAGGATGGAACCCAGGCTGATGCCGCTAAAAATGGCGCCCAACCGGTCGCCCCAGGCCAAGCGATCGCTCACCTTGCCCTGGCTCAATTGCAATGCGGCTTTGACCTGTGGGTCAGTTTCAATCTGTAGGCGTTCCCTCAACAGTGTCTTGGTCGCAGCCTGTGCGCTGTCGGCCAACAGATTGGCGGCTTCCAGCCGCTTGTTCTTGTCAGCACTGCCCAGCAGCGTTGCTGCGCGCAACAGGCCCAGTTTGTCCTTGATGTCGGTGACCGTCTCCTGGGCGTAGGCCTTGTCTATCAGGGGCAGCTTGCTTTCGTCAACCTCCCCCTGCAGGGTTTTGACTGCTTCGCGCCGTGTGGCCACATCAGCGGACAGCAGTTTGAGCGAAGCCAGTGCGGAGTCGAGTTCTCCGCGCATGCGGTTGTTATTCATCACGTCTTCGGCGGTATCGGGCAATGCACTTTGTGCGCCGCTCACCGGATCGACCGCCTTGTCGTCCTTGACGATGACAGGCTTGCCGGCCACGACCTTAACTGTATCGTCCGACAGCGCCTGGATAAAGCCTACTGTCTTGTCGTCGGCGCCAGCAACCGCAGCACGCAGGGCCGCGATGCGTGCATCGCCCTCGCCTACCGCCATGGCCTTTGCACTGTCCGCTGTTAGGGAGTGAGCGTTGCTGGCAATAAAAATGGCAGCAACTGCGAGCAAATTTCGAATCAACATGACGGAACCTGTAACTTCTTTGACCACCACCACACCCAAAGTGGGGCGATGGCCGTAGCGAGCGGCCCGAGGTGGGGCTTGAAGCGCGCAGCCGTACGCCTGTACGGTGAGCACTGCAGAGCCCTAGATCGGGTCGCGCAGTAGGCTAGTGCCTTACTTTGCAACTGGTTCGTCAGGCTTCTTGTCGTTGCCTTCTATGTACGGAGACCAGGGCTTGGCCTTGACCGGGCCAGGTGTCTTCCACACCACATTGAACTGGCCATCGGCCTTGACTTCGCCAATGAACACGCTCTTGTGCAGGTGGTGGTTCTTCTCGTCCATCTTGCTCAAGATGCCGCTGGGTGCCTTGAAGGTTTGGCCAGCCATGGCGGCGATGACCTTGTCGGTGTCGGTGGACTTGGCCTTCTCGACCGCTTGCTTCCACATGTTGATCCCGATGTAGGTGGCTTCCAGAGGGTCGTTGGTCAAAGGCTTGTCGGCACCGGGCAGCTTCTTGGCCTTGGCGTAGTCGGACCACTTCTTGATGAAGGCCGTGTTGTCGGGGTTCTTGATGCTCATGAAGTAGTTCCATGCAGCCAGGTGACCCACCAGCGGCTTGGTGTCCACGCCGCGCAACTCTTCCTCACCGACCGAGAAGGCGACAACCGGCACGTCCTTGGCCTTCAGACCCGCGTTCCCCAGCTCTTTGTAGAAAGGCACGTTGGAATCGCCATTGATGGTAGACACCACGGCAGTTTTGCCACCGGCAGAGAACTTCTTCACATCGGCCACGATGGTTTGGTAATCGGAGTGACCAAATGGTGTGTATTTCTCATCGATGTCGGTGTCTTTCACGCCTTTGCTCTTGAGGTAGGCGCGCAGGATCTTGTTGGTGGTTCGGGGGTACACATAGTCGGTACCCAACAGCACCCAGCGCTTGGCGCCGCCGCCTTCTTTGCTCATCAAATAGTCGACAGCAGGAATCGCTTGCTGGTTAGGCGCGGCACCCGTGTAGAACACGTTTTTGGACAACTCTTCACCCTCGTACTGCACGGGGTAGAACAACAGACCATTCATTTCTTCAACCACTGGCAGCACCGATTTGCGCGACACCGAGGTCCAGCAACCGAAGATCACGGCGACCTTGTCCTGCCCCAGCAATTGCTTGGTTTTTTCGGCGAACAGCGGCCAGTTGGAAGCGGGGTCTACCACCACGGGCTCGAGCATCTTGCCCATCACGCCGCCCTTGGCGTTGATTTCGTCAATGGCCATCAGCACAGTGTCTTTCAACACAGTTTCCGAGATGGCCATGGTGCCCGAGAGGCTGTGCAAGATGCCGACCTTGATGGTGTCGGCCGCATAGGCGGGCACCGCAACCAAGGTGGACAGTGCGACGGCGGCAGTCAGTGCCTTGAGCGCAAAGCGCCGGGAATTTGCTTGTTGTTGCATGGGTAACCTTCCGAAGTTGAAGAAAATCGACTTCGCTGTGCAGCGCCTGCAGGCTTCGGCAGGCTTCTCTCACAACGATGGATTGACTGTAGGCAAGGATGCCGCAATGCGAAATACGCCGAGTGGCGTATGGCGCTTGGTGCGGCGGGTGTTTACATGCAGTTGCATTTCAACACCGATCGATTACGCAAATGGGGCTCACTTGGGTTTAGGCTTGGCACTCAGCTCAATGGCCCCGCTGGGGCCTGCGCAGCGGCTAAGCAACCGACGTCTGGTCGGCACCAATTGCGCCTGCTGGCTCTATCAGAGGAACAAGAACACCATGCAATCCCACAACGCACCCACGCCCACCGCAGCCCCTGCCCTCCCCTCGGATGGCTCGGCAGCCGAGGCCACTATCGCCCATCTGGTGGGCCAGGTCTATGCGATCGCGCCGCCGGCCGAGCGCCGCCGCCTGCTGGAGCTACTGCTCAAACCCTTGGGTGTGCTGTCCTTGGTGGCAGTGGCCAACGGCCACTTCGCCAACATGCGGTTTCGCAGCGGCTGGTCCGATCTGCATGTGCGCGCTGAAGATGCGCAAAAAATTCAACCCAGTGATGTCATCACTCTGGTGAACTACGTGCAGCAGGTCAGCATTCATGCCGTCGATGGACTGGCCGACATGCTGGCCACGTCGTCGGTGTTGACAGGCTCGGCTGCCGCTGCCCTATTGATCGCCCTGTTGGTGCAGCGTGCCCACAATCGCCGCGAAGATGACCGCCTGTAGCAAGACTGCGTCCGCGCTGTGCCGCGCGCGTCCATAGCGCAACGCGTATGCTTGCGCGCATGCCTGTAACCCAAACACCACCGCCGGCCGACGAAACCAGCCAGCGCACGCTGGCACACTACAACCAGAATGCCGACGATTTTTTTGATGGCACCCGTAACCACGATGTACGCCAGAACATGGATGCACTGCTGCAGCACATCACTGCCCCTGGGCCATTCACGATTCTGGACTTTGGCTGTGGCCCTGGCCGAGACCTCAAAGCCTTTGCCGCATTGGGACACACCGCAATAGGACTGGACGGCGCAGAGCGCTTTGCGCAGATGGCCCGTGCCTACAGCGGATGCACGGTATGGCATCAAGACTTTCTGGGGTTGGACCTGCCCATTCAATTCTTTGACGGCGTGTTTGCCAACGCATCGTTATTCCATGTGCCCAGCCAGGCGCTGCCACGGGTCCTGGCGCAGTTGCATGCCACTCTCAAGCGAGGCGGCGTGCTATTCAGTTCCAACCCGCGGGGCAACGACGAAGAGGGTTTTAACGGCGAACGCTACGGAACCTACCATGGGCTCGCTACCTGGCGCGCCCATATGGCGGCAGCGGGCTTTACGGAGCTTATGCACTACTACCGGCCTGCGGGCTTACCAATCGAGCAGCAGCCTTGGCTGGCCAGTGTGTGGCGCGCGGCCTAGAGACATAGGTCGCTCGAATCGCTACAAATTACATAGCGCCTTACGCACATTCCACGAGGGCTAGTGGCATATTTGATCAATGCCTTTGCCTTCAATCACGTTGCCGCACCCGCACGCTGCCATCCACCCCCAGGGTCACGACATCACCAGTGCGCAGTTGCTGCATGGCGCCCGCCACACCAAAAACGGCCGGCAAGTCATTCTCCCGTGCCAGGATCGCCAAGTGGGCTAGCCACCCGCCCACCTCGGCCACCAGGCCACTGGCGCGGTCGAAAGCGCCCAGCCACACGGGGTCGGCCAATGCGACGATGGCAATTTCTCCTGCCTGCAAATGCCCGAGATCGTCGGCATGGCGCAGCACGCGCACGGCAGCCGTGACCTCTCGGCGGCCTGACACACGCAGGCCTTTCAGCACATCCGAGCCACTGGCCGCTGGACCCACGGGCACAAACGCCCTCAACCAATCGGTACGGGCTTCGAGCTCGCGCACCGACAGGCTGGCCCCTACCACCACATCGCGAAACGCCTGCACTTGCGCGCGGCGCTGCTGGGCGCGCTGAAGCATTACCTCCCTTTCCGAGCCCAGCAGCGCAGGCAGTTCGGCCAGCTCCAGGTAGAAAACCAGGCCATCTCCTGCCAAGCGCTGATCCATCACCAACAACAGGCGACGAATCTGAGCCCACTCGCGCAGCAAGGCGTGCTTGGCCACTTCCTTGAGCCGGACAAAGCGCTCAGCCCGCACGAGGCTCGAATCCAATAGCTTGCGACCGGTACCGTGTGCGGACACTGCGGGCATGCGCACTGCGCTTGTTGTGGCGCCGTGCGCTACGGCCGCCACTGCGAAATGCTGCGCAAACGACTGTGGGTCTTCGCAGTAGCGCGGCTCACTCAACTCCCAGTCGTGTACCGCTCGGTGACCATGCGTGGCCAACGTCGGCACGGTTGCAGGTTCTGCCGGAGAAAATAAAGACGCCAACAACGCGGGCGACAAATCCTTGGCCGCCAAGGCCTTGGCACTGGCCCGGGCATAGAACTCGGCGGCGATGTTGATGACGTCCGCTTCAACATAGTGAACCTCGACAAATTGGCGCGTCCAGGTCTGCAGTGTGGCCATCAACTCTTTATTGGATAGCGCGTGCAGATCCATGACTTCACGCCAGCGCATGGTCTCTTGGTGGCCCGGCAAAAAGTTGTCGACGAAATGCGCTTCCAATGCCGTAGCGCTGCGCGACAGGTAGAACGACGCCAGCATGCCCATCGGTGGCGCTTGCGCCAATGCCTGCAGTACATAGGTCTGGCCGAATGCACTTTGTACTTCGGATGTGCTGTAGGGGCCCATCTGCCAGCGCAGGCCCAGGCGCTCGAACGCGCGGTCGGTGGAGCCGCCGTCACCGCGCAGGCGCTGCATCACCGTCAGGCTCAGCGGTGTAGGCCGTGGCAAATCGGCCGTCATATCGGTCTGTACCAGCACCGGTGCATCCGGGCTGTGGGCATGGGGCGCCAATAGTTGCAACAGGCGCGCACGCTCTTGCTCGATCAGTAGGTGGGCGTCCAAAAACGCTGCACACGCCGCGGTTGGCACGACGATATCGCGCGCCTGCAAAATATGGAAGCTGCCATTTGCAAATGCCCACTCAATGTCTTGCGGGCTGCCGAACAGGCGCTCAATGGTTTGTGCCAACGCTACCAACGGCGCCATGTCCAGCGGGCATGGCACCGCGGTCTCGATTGGCATGCCCGATATACGCCCCACGCGCAAAGCGCCGGGGGTGGCACGCCCACTGGCCAATGCCTCGCCCAAGCCCACCACCCACTCGATCAGCATGGCGCCCGCATTGCCGGGGTCACAGGTGAACAGAACACCTGCGTATTCGGCCTCCACCATTGACTGCACGATGACGCCACCCCGGTGCAAAACACCCATTGCGCCCGCCGCTGCACCGTACGAGGCCAGCACGCGTCGCATTGCGGCGGGTACATCTGGCAGCGGCACCTGCAATTCGCTGCGGAAGACACCGGCCATGCTTTGGGCGGCCGAGTCTTCGGCAATGCCCGAGCTACGCACGGCATAGAAGGCGTGGCGATCCAGACCCAATGCATCCAGTTCGGCTCGCACATCCACTTCAGCAGGCTCAGTGTCCAACGCGGGCCAGACCCAGCCGGGCGGCACCGGCAAGCCAGCCAGGCGCATTTGCCCTTGGCGCCAGGCCTTGTTGCCCACCGCTTCGGTGGCCGTACAGTGCTCCAGGGGCCGGGCAGTTAGCGAGTGCGCGCG
Organism: Burkholderiales bacterium; assembly: GCA_038317285.1. Lineage (GTDB taxonomy): Bacteria > Pseudomonadota > Gammaproteobacteria > Burkholderiales > Burkholderiaceae_C > Allorhodoferax. The sequence continues at coordinate 12,304 of JBBQBG010000091.1, forward strand.
CAACTGCGCCTTGCGTGCAACCCACCAGGCTTTCAAGTGACCGGCGCGCTCGGCCCAGGGTCGCTGCTGCAACCACAACAGTGCCATGGAGGCCAGCAGGTACAGGCTGAGCGCGGCAGACAGATCCCAACTCAGCCATAGCATCAACCCACCCACCAGCGCACCCATTGCACCGCGTATGGCGTAGTGCATGGGAGTACCCACCACAGACGCCAAGTCAACGCGCATGCTGTGACGGCAATGGCCAGTTCCAGCAGCTTGATGGGGTCGGGTTCGCGCAGCAATTCCAGCCACAGAAAGGATTCATCGCTCCACTGGGCTGCTGCGCGTACCGCAGCGAAGCAGATCAGGAACACGCCCATCTGCAGCAGGCTCACCGACAGGTTGCGCCAGGGCGTGAGCCCGTGCTGGCTGCGCAACTGCTGCACGGCGCGCTGCAGACGAAAGCTGTCATCGGCATAGTGCCTGCGCAGCCGCGCGGTCTGGTCGGCGATGGCGCGCATGGCGAGCCGGTCGCGCTGTGCCTTGGCGGCCAGCGGGGTCAAGGGCAGGCGTGTCAGCAACAGCAGCGTCAGCATGGCGGGCACCAAACCACCCAGGTGCGCGGCCGACCACGCCAGGGCCCGCGCCATCGGCTCCACCGCCTTGTCGATGGCGGTGGACATCACCCGTTGCACCCGCGGCCAGGTGCCAGTGGCGGCAATTTGCGTGGGCACAGGGTACTCTTGCGGCACCGTGTAACGGCCTCGGAAATCCTGGCCCAGGCGGGTCAGCTTCAAGCCCAGCACACGGGCATGGAAGCAGCTGCGGTTGTCATAACAGGCCGCCACCAGCGGCCACGTCGGCAACTGCGCCATCGCATTGGCCAAGGCGTCAGATGCCATGCCGCGCATGGGCAGGTTGATCGCATCGGGCAGGTGGCCGCGTGCAAATTCTTCGGGGCTACGCACATCGACAAAACGCGCCTTGTCATGGCGCACCAGGTCCATGACTTCTGGTGTGTCGAGGTACACCGTATCGCGCGCATAGCGTGGCAGCGGCGTGAAGCGTGAGCGCCAGGCCCCATACACGGGCGTGGACAAGGGCCTGTCCTCGCGCACCCACTTCGGGTAACCGCCCTCCAGTACCTGGCAAGGCAGGCCCAGCCCTGCGCGCTGCTCGCAGACCTCGCCACTGCGCTTGCCCGAGTCGCACACAAACACCACCGGCACGCCATCGGTGGGTGGCTTGCGCACGCCCAATAGCAGGTCGGCGTAGCGCATGTTGACGGCACCGGGCAAATGCGTCACTTCAAACTCCTCGGGCTCGCGGACATCGATCAGGTGTAGCGGCTCGCCACTGTTCATGCGGGCTGCCAACTCGGCGCTGGTCAGCGTGGGCGCAGCGAATGCCCGGTCCCAATCGGCCGGCTTGCGCCACAGATTGGTCTCCAGCCGGCGGCTGTCCGCACTGACGTGGCGGGCGTACTGCCAGACATTGACCAGGATGGCTAGCACCGCCACCAAGCCAAACACGGGCAGCCAACGGCTAGCCTGTGCTATGCCGCCAGAGCTATGGCGCCGGAACCGCAGCATCGCGGCACCCGACATAGCGGCCAGC
>JBBQBG010000092.1:0-13853 GCA_038317285.1 Burkholderiales bacterium
GTAAAAGCCGTGCACTTTGTTGAACTGCACCCGAAGGTTGGCAATGCCAGTGCGGGCACGCTCACGGGTTTCCAAGTCCAGCAAGAAGTCGTCGCAATTGGTCTGAATAGCGCGCAGCTCGTCCAGCTCCGCATCAAAGCCGGTGGCGATGACACCCCCGTCGCGCACCAGCGCAGCTGGCTCTGCCGCAATAGCCTGCAGCAACAGCGCAGCGCAGTCCGGCGGTGGCAGCAAGTCCTGCCCAATGCCCGCCAGCAAACCCTCAGGAAGGCTATTGGGCTGGGGGCTCTGCGCAGGTAAAGAAGGAGCCCGCAAAGCGGGCGGGTGACACGCAGCAGAGTCCCCAGCCCAATAGCCTTCCAGCCCCCGCAAACACTGCGCAAGTAGCTCCGTTTTTTGTAGCGTAACAACCAGAGCAACCAGTTCCCGCGGCCGCACCTGGCGCAATGCAGTTCGGGCCGTGATGCGCTCCACATCCGCACTACCCTTGAGTTGCAGACGCAGCCCCTGCCATAGCGCCATGGACGACGACTGCAAGGTAGCGCTGCGCAAGGTGGCAATCGCATCCAACCGTGCTTGCGCCTGCGAACGGTCTCGCCGAGGTGACAGCAGCCAGCTTTTGAGCATGCGGCTGCCCATACCAGTCATGCAAGTGTCTAACAGCGAGAAGAGGGTGGGAGACTCTTCGCCGCGCAGGGTCTGGGTCAATTCCAGATTGCGCCGCGTGGTCGGCGGCAGGTCGATCAGTTCACCATCGCGCTGCACCTGCACCGCGCTGATGTGGGTCAACGCGCGGCCCTGGGTATGTTCGGCATAGCCCAACAGCGCGGCACAGGCGGCATGGGCCAACGGCAGGTCTTGTGCGTTCCAGCTCGCCAGGCTGGCGGCTTGCAGCGCGTCCAGCAGTTTGCGCTGGCCCAAGGCCGCGTCAAACTGCCACTCGGGCCGGGCCGTGGTGTACAGGGCGCTGGTGCCACCGGTGTTCGCACGCAAGCGCTTAAGCCGGTCTTCAAAGGCCTGGGTGGCACCGGCACTGTAGGTCAACTCGCTGGGGCTGACGCGGGCCACCCACTCGGACACGGCATCGGGTGCACATTCGGCCAGGTGCACCACACCCTGGGTGACGCTGAGCCAAGCCAGGCCGCAGCGGTTGCGCGGGCCTTGGTGCACGGCCATCAGCACGGATTCGGACTTTTCGCTGAGCAGTTCGGCATCCACCAGCGTGCCAGGGGTCACCACCCGTACCACCTTGCGCTCCACCGGCCCCTTGCCGGTGACCTCGCCCACCTGTTCGCAAATGGCGACCGACTCGCCGTGGCGGATCAGCTTGGCCAGGTAGCCTTCCATGGCGTGGAAAGGCACGCCGGCCATCACCACCGGCTCACCTGCAGACTGGCCGCGCTGCGTCAGCGTGATGTCCAGCAGGCGGGCGGCCTTCTCGGCATCGGCGTAAAACATCTCATAGAAATCACCCATGCGGTAGAAAAGCAGGGTGTTGGGGTGGGCAGCCTTGAGACCAAGGTACTGCTGCATCATCGGGGTGTGTTGCTTGTCGGCTTCGCTCATCGCGGGGAGTCTATCAACATCGTGCGAGACTCACGGATGGATCACTAGAAACGGGTCGTGAGTTGGGTCAGCCACGCGGGTGATTGGTCTACGAGCCAGCTTTCGACGGGTTTGTCGAGGCCAGAGAAGATCATCGCGGCGATGGCGAGCATGAAGACACCGAGGATCGTCTTGCCGGTCTTGCCCGCCTGCAGGAGCTTGCCGCGCATCTTTGCCATGGCTGTGCGGGAAACGTATGCAAGGGCGACGACAGGCAGCGCCGCGCCGAGGCCGAAGACGCCCATCAGCAAAGCGACTTGCGGCAGCTGCGTGCCTTGGCTGGCCAGCAACACCGCCGCGCCCAGGGTCGGGCCAACGCAGGGGCTCCAAACAACACCCAAAACGAGGCCTATGGTGAACTGGCCCCAAAGGCCGTCAAGTTGCATGCGCGCGAGCACGTCGTTACCTGCGTCCGCGATGCCAGAAGTGGCAGAGGCAAATCGGGCTTGCAAGCCCCCCGATAACAACACAAGCCCAAGCGCCCCGAGGATAAAGGCTCCCACATTGCGGAAAACCGCGGTGTCCAGATCAAGAGCCGACCCCGCCCAAGCCAGGGTGGTACCAATGACGGCGTACGAGATGGCCAAGCCCCCAGCCAAGGCCAAGGTTGCCCGCGGGTGGGCGTTGGTGGCTGAACCCAGAAGGATCGGGATGATGGGCAGAACGCAAGGCGATAGTGTCGAGAGCAGGCCCGCCAGAAACCCAAAGCCATAAGAGCCCAGCCCGAATTCCATCAGTTAACCGTCTTTTTAATTAACCCCTCCAAGCCCGCGGGCGTGGTGTCGCCCACCGAGCGACCGACTTCCTGATCGCCCTTGAACGCCACCAGTGTGCTTTGTGAATTGACTTTGAAGTGTTTGAGGGTGGGCTTTTCGCTGTCGAAGTCGACGGTCAGCAGTGTCACGTCCTTGTACGCGGGTTGCTTCATCAGTCCGTCGAGGATGAGCTTTTGTGCTTTGCAAGTCGGGCACCACGTGGCGCCGATGTCGAGGACCACGGCCTTGCCTTCGTGCGTGAGTTTGTCAAATGTCGGTTGGTTGAAGGTTTTGATCTCTCCGGCCATGGTCAACGACGCGATGGCGGACAGAGCGATTACAACGATGGATTTTGCGAATTTCATGGGGAGTCTCCGAATAGGTGGGCTGGAAAGTGAAGGCAAAGGTGTCAGGGTCTTCTGTTGGTCGCCCGGAAATCTGATTCCTTACATTTGAGTGTGCTGCTGCGAAGTTAAGCCTGGCGCAACGCAGCGGAGGCTTTGGCCTAGGACTATCACTGTGTCCTTTCCCAGCAATCGGTGCTACGCTCGTATCCACCCGGTGCCGCTCGGTGCGGCGTTGTCGCCATCCATAGCAGGAGCATGTAGTGAAACCCAAACTTCTTATCGTGGATGACAGCAACGTCTCCCGGTTGATGATTAAAGGACGCGTCGCCGTTTTGCAGCCCGACTGGGAGGTGATAGAAGCCGCCAGCGGCGACGAAGCTGTAGCGCTGGTGCCGGTCCTCAAGCCGGATTTCATCACCATGGACGTCAACATGCCCGGTATCACCGGATTTGAGGCGACCGAGAAGATTCGCCAGGTGGACCAAAAGGTCAAGATCGTCATCCTCACTGCCAATATCCAAAGCAGCAGCCGCGAAAAAGCCGAGCACCTGCAAGCAAAGTTTGTGCAAAAGCCGGTGACACAGGCGTCCATGCAGCAAGCCATAGACTATTTCTTGGCCACGCCATGAAGCTCACCGCGCTACAACTGGACGCGCTGGCTGAAATCTTCAACCACGGCGTCGGGCAGGCCGCACTGGCCCTGAGTGAGTTGGCCGGTGAAGAGGTACAACTCAGCGCGCCCCGGGTCGAAGAGCTGTCGCGGTTGCAGATTACGGAGAGGCTCAACGGGCAGGGCGCCGACCGCATTTGTGCGGTGCGCCAAGGCTTCTCGGGCGCCATCAACACCGAGGCCCTGCTGATGTTCCCGGTAGACCAGAGCCTTCAACTGGTTCAACTGATGGTGGGCGATGACTTTCCGCTGGCGCAATTGAGCGAGATGGAGCAAGAGTCGCTGGCCGAGATAGGCAACATCCTGCTCAATTCTGTGGTGTCCAGCGTGGCTGACATGCTGGATATTGAGTTCGAAGGCACCTTGCCCCAGGTAGAACTGGGCCAAGTGGCCGAGGTGCTGCAGGCTACCGAAAGCCCGGAAGACCTGATCCTGAGCCTGCAGATCAACTTCAAAATCGCGTCACGGCACATCCAGGGTTACCTGGTGTTCTTGCTGGATGTGACGTCCAGCGACATGCTGGAAAAGAAAATCAGCGCCTTTCTCGGCTCTTTGCCATGAATGCGGACCAGCGTTGCGGCGCAGCGGATGCCCGCCTGCCGGTCTGGCTGGATTGGGTGTTGTACAACACCCAGTCGGGCCTGGTCCTGCTGGATGCGGACATGCGCATTGTCTTTGCCAATAAATGGTTTTTGCTGCGGGCACGGTTGGCGGCGGAACACGTCAATGGTGGCGCGTTGTTGGACGTATTTCCGGTGCTCAAAGGCAGCCACTTTGAGCGCGCCATGGTCAAGGCCATGCGCTCGGGATTTCCCGCGCTGATGTCGCAGACCTTGCACCCATCTCCCTTCCCCTTGTATGCGTCGGTCGGGCCGCGCGTCAACGACAACCTGCTGCGCCAGTCCATTCACATTGTCCCCATGGGGCCAGCCGATGCGGCCATGGCCGGGCAACGTTATACGCTGGTGCAGATCGCCGATGTATCACCCACGGTGGCCCGCGAGCGCCTGCTCAAGGCACATGCGGATCGCATGAGTGACTTGGTGCACATCGATGCGTTGACGGGCCTTGGCAACCGCCGGTTCTTTGATGAATCCATGGCAGCTGAAGTGCGCGCGTCCAGCCGAAGCAGTACCTCGTTGGCGCTGGTCCTGATGGATATTGACCGCTTCAAGCAGTTCAATGACTTGTATGGCCACCCGGCCGGAGACCGCTGTTTGCAGGGCGTGGCCAACGTGTTGAAAGCCGTTTGTCGACGCCCGCGCGACTTGGTGGCGCGATACGGTGGCGAAGAACTGGCGGTGATACTGCCTGATACCGACCTGGCCGGTGCCGTTCAGGTCGCCAAAGACATTTTGCAAAAACTTCGCGACCTGCACATCCCGCACGCCGACAACCTGGGGGAGGCAATGGTGACGCTTAGCGGCGGTGTCTATGCCTGCCCCCCCAATGCAGAAGAGTCGGTGGAGACTCTGATTCAAAAGGCTGACCTGGCCCTCTACGCCGCCAAGAATGGTGGCCGCAACCGGGTGTTTTACTTTGACGTCGGAAGCAATGCGGCATTGGCGGTCTGACTGAAGGTCTTGAGTGGACGCCCTCTATCAAGCCATCTTTATGAAGAGCCCTGAGGCGATAGCGCTATCGCGCGCGCGCGATGCCGTCATCATCGCGGTCAACGACGAGTGGGTCAGTTTGACGGGCTACAGCCGGGAGCAAGTGCTGGGGCGCACGGCGGTGGAGATTGGCCACTGGCCCGATGAAGGGGCGCGGGTGAAGGCCCTGCATCCCTTGCAGACCCATGGACGCGTGCGTGACCTGGACATCACCATGGCGCTGGCCAATGGGGTACACCGACTGATTTGCCTGAATGCCGTCCTGGTCGATGTACAGGGCGAGTCCTACATCTTGTTTTACCTGCGTGACGTGACCGTAGACCGCATGTCTCAGGCTGCGGTTGTGGCCGGGGAGCAGGCGTTGGCACAGAGCAACGAAAGGCTCAACCGACAGGTGACACTGTATGAGATGACCGAATCGTTGGCCAAGGTCGGCCACTGGGTGGTGTACCCGGGGGACACCATGGTGCGCTTGTCTCACGGGTACTGCGCGATAGGCGCCCTGGGTGACGGGCAATCCGCCCCGATTGGCGAGCATTTCAATACCGTGGAGGATGAATACAAGCCTTTGGTCAAGCAGGCCATCCAGCAAATGAATGGCGACATTGTGGAATACCGCTGGCGCAGGCGGGATGGCCAGATACTGTGGATGCGGTCACGCATGAACCGGCAAATAGAACAAGGCGAAGTGAAGGCCGAATTCGGCGTGGTGCAAGATATTTCGAGTGAACGCGCTGCATTGCAAGCCGCCGCCGACCAGTTGGTCGCCGCGCAAGAAAGCGAAGCCCGTTTTCGCAGCCTGACCGAACTCAGCTCCGACTGGTACTGGGAGCAGGACGCAGAGTTCCGCTTTGTACGCGTGGATGGCGACCCGGCCAACACACGGGCCATACCCGACGAAAACATTATTGGGCTGACCCGCTGGGACTCCGGCGCGGAAGGCGTCAGCCCGGCGCAATGGATGGCGCACCGTGCGGACCTGGACGCCCGCAAGCCTTTCCGAGACTTTGAAATGTTGCGCCGCCTTCCTGACGGTCATTCAATATGGGTATCTATCAGCGGAGCACCCATATTTGACGCCAAAGGTGTGTTCAGAGGATACCGCGGCACCGGGCGCAATATCAGTGCTCGCAAGCAGGCCGAGGCTGAGATCGAACGCCTGGCTTTCTATGACGCCCTGACGGGTCTGCCCAACCGGCGTTTGTTGATTGATCGATTGAACCAGGCGGTAGCGTCGAGTGCACGCCGCGGTTGCTTTGGCGCCTTGTTGTTCATCGACTTGGACAACTTCAAGGTGCTCAATGACACGCGTGGTCACCACATGGGCGACGAGTTGCTCAAACAGGTGGCGTTGCGGCTGACCGAATGCGTGCGTGCCATCGACACCGTAGCGCGTCTGGGCGGCGACGAGTTCGTGGTCATGCTCGAAGACCTGGGTGCGGTGGAAATAGACGCCGCATCCCAAGCCGAAGCAATTGGCAAGAAGATTTTGGTAGCCACCAACAAGCAATTTGTGCTGGGCGACCAGGCGCACCACAGTTCGCCGAGCATCGGCGTGACGCTGTTTTTCAACCACCAACAAAGCGTGGACGAACTGCTGCAGCGTGCCGATCTGGCCATGTACCAGTCCAAGGCGGCCGGGCGCAATACGCTGCGCTTTTTTGACCCGGTCATGCAGGCAGCGGCCAGCGCGCGGGCCGTGCTGGAGATCGATCTGCGCCACGCCTTGCAGCACCAGGAATTCAGCTTGCACTACCAACCGGTGGTGGATGAAAGCGGTTCCACCACAGGGGTGGAGGCGTTGCTGCGCTGGCAACATCCGCAGCGCGGCATGGTGTCGCCTGCAGAGTTCATACCCGTGGCCGAGCAAGCCGGTTTGATCATCCCTCTGGGCCAGTGGGTGCTGCAGGCGGCCTGTGCGCAACTGGTCACGTGGAATGGCAGTGCCGCGACCCGCAAGCTCACGATGGCTGTGAATGTGAGTGCACGCCAGTTCCGCCACCCCGACTTCACCGAACAACTGCTCGAACTGCTGCGGGTGAGCGGCGCCAACCCCTACCGCTTGAAGCTGGAGTTGACCGAGAGCATGCTGCTCAACGATTTTGACGATGTCATCGTCAAGATGGGGGAGTTGCGCTCGATTGGCGTCAACTTTGCGTTGGACGACTTTGGCACCGGCTATTCTTCGCTGTCATATTTGAAGCGCTTGCCACTTGATCAACTCAAGATTGATCAGTCCTTTGTGCGCGATGTGCTGACTGATCCCAATGACGCGGCCATTGCCCGCACGATTTTGAGCCTGGCCAATAGCCTGGACCTGAGCGTGGTGGCCGAGGGGGTAGAGACCGCCGGGCAGCGCGACTTTTTGCTCAAAATCGGCTGTAAGGCCTTCCAGGGCTATTTCTTTGGCCGCCCGGTGCCTGTGGACGCGCTGGCGTTGCCCAACACCTGATTTAGAACGGGGCGTCGTTGCTGTTGTCGGTTTCTGGTTCTTGCGGTGCTGCGCCGTCGCCAGCAATGGCCGGATCATCGACCGGTGCGTGGCGGGCCTGGCGTAAGGCGGCCTTTTCACCGGCGCTGGCGAATTTGCTGTATTTGCCCAGGATGCTGATCAACTGTCCGTAGATGCGGGGGTTGCCGGCCAGGCATTCTTGCTGGTCCAGAAAATCGGCTTCACCGGTAAAGTTGCCGACCAGGCCACCGGCCTCGGTGACCAGCAGTGAGCCGGCCGCCACATCCCAGGGTTGCAGACCGGTCTCGAAAAAACCTTCGGTATAGCCTGCCGCGACATAGGCCAAATCCAGCGCGGCGGCACCAGGGCGGCGCAGGCCGGCCGTGCGCTTCATCACATCGCCCATCATGGTCAGGTAGTTGGCAAAGTTGTCGCCCGGGCGGAACGGAAAGCCGGTGGACAGCAGTGCGTCCTTCAGGTGGATGCGCTTGGAGACGCGCAGGCGCCGGTCGTTCAAAAAGGCGCCGCGGCCCTTGGTGGCGGTGAACAGGTCGTTGCGGGTGGGGTCATAAACGACAGCTTGCTCGACCTTGCCCTTGACGGCCAACGCGATACTGACGCAGTACACGGGCAGGCCGTGGATAAAGTTGGTGGTGCCGTCCAGCGGATCGATGATCCAGACAAACTCGGAGTCTTTGGCGCCATGTTCGCGCCCGGACTCTTCGGCCCAGATGCCGTGCCCTGGGTAGGCCGTCAGCAGGGTTTCTATGATCGCCTGCTCTGCAGCATGGTCCACTTCGGTGACAAAGTCGTTGGCCTTCTTTTGGGAAATGCGAACGGATTCGATATCCAGCGCGGCGCGGTTGATGATGGATCCGGCGGCGCGGGCGGCCTTGACGGCCACATTGATCATGGGGTGCAGATTGGGCGACATAAATTTTTTTAGTGTGTTTGTGGGACAGATCTTTAGCTCTGTCCCCAACTGATTAAAAGTGGGACAGACCTTTGGCACTGTCTTCAACTGACTGGAAGAACTGACGGTCCGCTGGCGATGCAGGCGGCGACAATAGGCGTATTTTAACGGCTAGGTCTTGATCGCACACTTTTTAGTGCTGCTGTCGCATCGGGCCACCGCCCTATTTCGCTCCATTTTCCGTATGCATACCCGCTTTATCCTGATCAACACTAGCCATGCCGGCAATGTAGGGGCCGCCGCCCGCGCCATGAAGACCATGGGGTTTGACGACTTGGTGCTGGTGGCCCCGCGCTGGGCCAATGTGCTGCGCCGTGAAGAGACTATCCAGCGCGCCAGCGGTGCCCTGGACGTGCTCGACAAGTGCCGTATTGTGGACACGCTGGACGAGGCGCTGGACGGTATGACCCACCTGTGTGCTACGGCCATGACCCCGCGCGACTTTGGGCCACCCACCGTTGCGCCGCGTGCGCATTTTGAAGCGCTATCAAAAGCAGAGCTACTCACGCATGTTCCGCGAGGGCTAGGGGCCAATCCAGCCAATGAGGATTCGTCAAACCCGGCGCCAGAGCCTATCGCTGGCATGCAACAGGGCATTGGGTTTCTGTTCGGCTCCGAGCGCTTTGGCATGCGCAATGAAGACGTCTATCGTTGCCATGCCTGCCTGAGCATTCCCAGTAACCCGCAGTTTGGCTCGCTTAACATCGGCGCCGCACTGCAGGTGGTGGCCTATGAGTGGCGGCTGGCGCTGGGCGGCTTTGCCGTCGATGCGGCTGAGTCAGTGCCAGTGCCAACGCCCGCCGCCATGGCTGATGCCGCGCAGGTCGCAGGCATGCTGACCCACCTGGAGCAATCGCTGGTGGCCCTCGGCTTCCTGGACCCTGCCGCGCCCAAAAAGTTGATGCCACGGCTGAACCAGTTGTTCAACCGGGCTGGTGTGACGCAGGAAGAGATTCATATTTTGCGGGGCATTGCCAAGGCGATATTGCAGCAGTCTGCTGAGAAGGCCCGTGGCTAGACGTTTGCACTTAGCCGCGCTGGCAACAGGTCAACAACGCAACGGGTAGACTTCAACGCATGTTTTCACGTCTACGCTCCGACATCCAATGCATTCTCGACCGCGACCCGGCTGCGCGAACCACCTGGGAGGTGCTGACCTGCTACCCCGGCTTGCACGCCCTGGTCTTGCACCGCCGTGCGCACTGGTGCTGGACGCATGGCTTCAAATGGCTGGGCCGGTTTATCTCGCATGTGGCGCGCGGGGCCACGGGGATTGAGATCCACCCCGGTGCAATCATCGGCGAGCGCGTCTTCTTCGACCATGCCATGGGCGTGGTGGTGGGTGAGACCGCCGAGATTGGCGACGGTTGCACCATTTACCAGGGTGTGACCTTGGGTGGTACTTCGTTGTACAAGGGCGCCAAACGCCACCCTACGCTGGGCAAAGACGTGGTGGTCAGCGCGGGGGCCAAGGTGTTGGGGGGGTTTTTGGTGGGGGACGGTGCCAAGATCGGCAGCAACGCGGTTGTCATCAAGCCCGTGCCACCCGGCGCGACGGCGGTGGGCATTCCGGCCCGCATTCTGCCGAGCAAGACGGGTGAGAGCGCCGATGTTACGCAGTCCGAACCCAAGTTCAGCGCGTATGGCATCACGCAAGAAGATGATCCGGTCAGTCAAGCCTTGCGCGGCTTGGTGGACAGCGCCTCGGGCCAAGACCACCAAATTGCGCTGCTGTGGAAGGCCATTGAGCAGTTGTCTGTCAAGGGCTTCGTTGGCGATTGCGTGCCCAGCGATGCGTCGCGCAAAGAGTGTTTTGAGGCGGAGAAGCTGAATCAGCTGATTGGGAAGTAAAGTCGTTTGCTATCTTTACGATAGCTGGTCGTGCTTACTTTGCGAGGGCTGCGGCGTGTTTTCGTCTTTTCTCTCGCCCGCGCAAGGACTGGGGTGCATGCCGCCGTTCGTGTCCCCCGCCCGCTGTGCGGGCTCCTCCTTTACCTCACTTTGGCACGCACCCCAGCCCTTGCGCTCGAAAGCGTTGTTCGAAACGCCGGTTCGCCAAACCCGTTCTGGATGCCAGGGGCACGGTGTTCTGCGAAGCGAGGTAAAGGAGGAGGCCCGTGCGAAGCGCGGGCCGGGGGACACGAGCGCAGTAGAGCACCGTGCCCCTGGCATGTGAAGACCTGTGGCGGCGAAAGGAGGCTTATTTCCCGGGCCGCACCGCGCTCTTGGGTCTAAAGGCTTTGCACACCGTATCGACAGTTTCCAGATAAGGCCCGCCGATCAGATCGATGCAGTACGGTACAGCGGCAAAGATGCCGTTGACCACTTGCTTGCCGTCAACGTCCTTTAAACCCTCCAACGTCTCGGCAATGGCCTTTGGCTGGCCGGGTAAGTTAATGATCAGGCTTTTGTCGCGGATCACCGCCACCTGGCGCGACAGGATGGCCGTGGGGACAAACTTCAGGCTGATCTGGCGCATCTGTTCGCCGAAGCCCGGCATTTCTTTGTGCGATACGGCAAGAGTGGCCTCGGGAGTGACATCGCGCAGGGCGGGGCCGGTGCCGCCGGTGGTCAGCACGAGGCTACAACCGGCGTCCACTAGTTCGATCAGCGTGGCGCTGATGGTGGCCTGCTCGTCCGGGATCAGACGGGCTTCAAAGCTCAGGGGGTTTTGCAGGGCACGGGCCAGCCACTCTTTCAGGGCTGGCAGGCCCTTGTCTTCGTAGACGCCGGTAGAAGCGCGGTCGCTAATGGACACAATGCCGATCTTGACCGCGTCCAGGGTGGTGCTGCCTGCGCTGGGGCTGGTTTCGCTCACGCATCGGCTCCAGGGTTGTTGGGGAAATCGTCTTCGGGCCCAATCGGGTCTGGCACATCGCTGCCATGCATCAGCTGCTCCCGCACGATCTGGAAGATGTCGCGGTAGGCGCGGCCATGGCGTGGGGCAAGGCCTGGCTTTTCGGGTTTGGCGTCTTTGCGCGCCTGGCGAACCAACGCACGCAGTTGCTGGATGTCGGTTGCGGGGCTGATATTGACCCACTGGCCTACGGCATCGTCGTCTGCTACCAGCCGGTCGCGCCATTGCTCTGCCGCGTGCAAGGTGAGAGTTTCCTGGGCCGAGGGCGTGTGCTGCTCGACCAGTGCGACGCGAATGGCATCCAGCGTTGCTGGCTCCAACTGTCGCATGCGCTTGCCGACGAACTGCATCAGGCGCCTGCGGCCTTCGAAGTTGGTGATGCGCTTGTATTCGGCAATCGCTTCCAGCAGTTTGTCTGGAAGTTCCAGGCGATCCAGCAGTGCCGCACGCAGCGTCAAAAGGTCTTCACCCAGCTTTTGCAGTTCGGTGCTTTCGCGTTTGAGGTCGGTGCGGCTTTTATCGTCGGTTCCCTTGAGCTCGCGCTTGAGTTCCAGGTCCAGTTCACTGCCTTCCGCCACAAATTTGCCTTTGACGAAATAGCCTTTTTTTAGTTTGCTCATATAGCCAAGTATCATAGCCTCCGCTATGAAGACCCCCCAAACATCCCCCAAGTCCTCGCCGGCAGGCGCTCCGTCCACCACTAAGCCAGCCGACAGTGGCTTTGCCTTTAGCCGGCCTTTTTTTGAATCGCTGGTGGACAAGGCCTTGGCCCACGCCAAAAAGTTGGGCGCTACCGATGCGGGTGCAGAGGTGTCTGAGGGCTGTGGCCTGAGCGTGTCGGTGCGCAATGGCGAGCTGGAAAACGTGGAGCGCAACCGCGACAAGTCTCTGGGGGTCACCGTGTATGTGGGCCAGCGCCGTGGCAATGCCAGCACCTCGGATTTCTCGGACGAGGCGATCGCGCAAACCGTCGCAGCCGCATATGACATTGCACGCTTTACGGCCGAAGACCCGTTTGCCAGCCTGCCCGACCTGAAGGATATTGCGCCCGTCGCCGACCGCGAACGCAATCTGGATTTGTTCTTCCCGTGGGCCTTGACCAGCGAAGAAGCCATGCGCCTGGCGCTGGAGTGCGAGGCCGCCGCACTGGCCACCAGCAAGAAGATTACCAACAGCGAAGGTGCCGCTGTGTCGGCACAGCAATCGCATTTTTTCAGCGCCCATACCCATGGCTTTCGTGGCGGCTATGCCAGTTCGCGCCATTCGATGTCGGTCTCGCCGATTGCTGGCAAAGGCAAAGACATGCAACGTGACAGCTGGTACAGCTCCATGCGCCACCAGGACGAATTGGCTTCACCCCAAGCCATCGGGCGTTACGCCGCCGAGCGGGCGCTGAGCCGTTTGAAGGCGCGCAAAATAAACACGCTGGAGTGTCCTGTGTTGTTCGAGTCGCCGCTGGCAGCGGGGCTGGTAGGGGGCTTGGTGCAGGCGCTCAGTGGTGGCGCCATGTACCGCAAGAGCACCTTTCTGCTGAACACCCTGGACAAGATCGTGTTGCCCAAGCACATCGACATGCAGGAAGACCCCTTTGTGCTGCGCGGTAAGGGCAGTTCACCGTTTGATGACGAGGGTGTCAGTGTCAAGGCCCGCAAGGTGATTGAAGGCGGGCGGGTCAAAGGCTACTTCTTGAGCAGCTACTCGGCGCGCAAGCTAGGCATGCAGACCACCGGTAACTCGGGTGGCTCGCATAACCTCACTTTCGCCTCACGCTTGACACGGCCTGGGGATGATCTGGACGCCATGTTGCAAAAGCTGGGGACCGGCCTGTTTGTGACTGAATTGATGGGGCAGGGGACCAACTATGTGACGGGTGATTATTCGCGCGGGGCTAGTGGGTTTTGGGTGGAGAAGGGGCGTATTGCTTACCCGGTGCATGAGATCACCATTGCCGGCAACATGAAGACCATGTTGAAAGGGATTGAGGCGGTGGGGGCGGATATTTATAACTATGGGGCCAAGACGGTGGGGTCTATTCTTATCAATCGCATGAAGGTGGCGGGGAGCTGATTTTTGTTTGCTCTTCTGTTTGGGTAGGTTTTGCCCTGCGGGGCTTTTGTAGGCCCCCACTCTCCCCAGCCCCCTCGCCCCGCCGGGCGAAAGGGGCGCCTTAACAGCCGATTTGGTGTCTTCGCGCCGAATACGGAATTACGGGCGAGGCGTTGCGGACTGTGTTGGCTCGTTGAGATTTCGCGCAGGCGGTCGTAGTCACATCGGCTTCTGTGGCGTGGCAACGGCTGGCAGCTGCGCGCCAGCGACGATGCACTGGTGCTGTGATCAACTCAAGATTGGAAATCCGTTGCAGTGCCGAGCGGCCGGGTGCGGCAGCAAGACCTGCGGTCGCGCAGCTGACCGCCGCTGGCACGCAAAAGTAGAGCCGTTGACTACGACCTCAGGTTAAAAACCGAAGCACGAAACAACGCAACGCAACGTTTCCCCAATAATTCCGCATTCGGCGCGACGACGCCAAATCGGCTGTTAAGGCTCCCCCTCGCCCGGCGGGGCGAGGGGGTTGGGGGGAGTG
>JBBQBG010000093.1:0-13819 GCA_038317285.1 Burkholderiales bacterium
TGTCGACAAGGGGTGTTGGGTGCGGGTGTCCTCAACCAAGTCCTGGCAAATTTGGAGAAGATTGACGGTCCGAGGCCGAAATTCCAGCATATGGGCCTCGACCTTACCCAGCAGCAGCACGCGGTCCAGCATGCGTTTCATGCGCTGCACGCCGTCTTCAATGGTCTTGAGGATTTCCCGCTTTTCCCCTCGCGGGAGGCGTTCATCATAGTATTTGAGCAACTCCGCCGAAGACAAAATGGTGGACAGTGGCGTGCGGAATTCGTGGCTGGTCATGGCAACAAAGCGTGCGCGCAGGTTATTCAATTGCTTCTGCTGTTCCAGCGCAACCTGCGTGTCGTGTTCTGCCTTCAGTCGCTCTGTGATATCCAAAAACGTCCAGATAACACCCGCGTCGGGGTCATTTTTGCGAACGCATTGGCCCTCCATCTGCACCCAAAACAGCTCACCATTGCGCCGCTTGAGCTGGCGTACGCTGGAACTGGTGCTGGTTGCCATCAGGGCGGCACGTTGTTCACGCCCCAACTGTTCCCAAACATCACGGTCGGGATGCAACATGGTTGACGGCACGCCTATCAATTCTTCGCGGCTATAGCCTACCATCTCTGCGAACTTGTCATTAACCCATTGGTTGTGCCGGTCCACCGACAGAACAATGCCGACCAGAGCGTTGTGCAGGATGGCCTCGCGTTCCGAAGATGCGCGCTGCAACTCTGCATGCGCCTGCTTGCGTTCGGTGACGTCAGAGAAATAGGTCAATGTTGCGGGCGCGCCACCCCAAGGAATCATCGTGACGCCAATCTCCAGCCACCGAACATCGCCGTTTTCCAGCAGAGTACGCACTTCGTACCTGTTGGGCACTGCCTGACCAGCCAGGCGCTGGCGCCGCCGCTCTTCCATCCATGCACGGTCATCGGGGTGGACGCGGATCAGATAGCCCTTGGCCATCATTTCTGTACGCGTGGTTTGCAGGAGTTCGGTTGCGCGGTCGTTGGCGAAAACGAACTGATCGCTTTGAATAACCACCAGACCTTCCCCGCAACGCTCGACGATGGCGCGCAAACGAGCTAACTCTAATGGTTCGCCATCAAGTTTGACTTCTGGTGTGTGCATGCCGCCCGCCCTTCCTGTCTTTATCTTACCCATTTCGCTGACCATTGAAAGCAGGGGTTTGCGCGGTTGCCAGTCACTCGTCGCTCAGTACAATTCGCCAAACAGAAAGTGGAATCACCATGCATGAAACCCATTTGAACCGTCGAACGTTTGCCACCGTCGCTGCTTTGTCGGCTGCGTCGCTCAGCGCACCCGTGCTGCTGGCGCAGACCTCGGTTGAGAAATCCAAAATCGCCATTGCGGTCGGAGGCAAGGCGGCTTTCTATTACCTGCCTTTGACCATCGCCGAGCAACTGGGCTATTTCAAAGCCGAGGGCCTGGAAGTTGAGATCAGCGATTTCGCTGGCGGTTCCCGGGCCTTGCAAGCGGTGGTGGGTGGCTCGGCGGACGTGGTTTCAGGTGCCTATGAGCACACCATCAATCTGCAGTCCAAAGGGCAGAAGTTTCAGGCGTTTGTGCTGCAGGGCCGCGCACCGCAGATTGCTATGGGCATATCCCCCAAAACCATGGGCGACTACAAGACCGTGGCTGACCTGCGGGGTAAGAAAATCGGTGTTTCGGCTCCCGGGTCGTCGACCAATATGGTGGCCAATTTGATCCTTTCGCGCGCGGGGCTCAAACCCTCCGATGTCAGCTTCATTGGCGTTGGCACGGCAGCGGGTGCGCTCTCCGCTTTTCGTTCCGGCCAGATCGACGCCATGAGCAATACCGACCCGGTCATGACGATGCTGGAGCAAAAGGGCGAGATCCGCATCATTGCCGATACGCGCACACTCAAAGGTACGGTGGATGTGTTCGGTGGCTCCATGCCCGCAGGTTGTCTGTACGCGCCGGTTGAATTTGTGCAAAAGTACCCGAATACGGTCCAGGCCCTGACCAATGCCATCGTCCACAGCCTCAAGTGGTTGCAGACCGCAGGCCCCAGCGACATTGTCAAGACCGTACCAGAAGCCTATCTGCTGGGTGACCGCGCGCTGTACCTCGCTGCGTTTGACAAAGTGCGTGAAGCCATCTCGCTGGATGGCATCATCTCCGACGAGGGTGCGCGTAACGCGCTACGCACCCTGGCCAGTTTCGATACGGCCATTAAGGTCGACAAGATTGATTTGCCCCTGACGTATACCAACTCGTTCGCTCGCAAAGCCAAAGAGCGTTTCAAGGCTTGAGTTGCTTTCTTTTTGCCTGCTGCAAGCGGTCCGCATGACTGATTTCGCGCTGGAGTTTCTCAATATTTCCTGCGTTTTTCGCGCGCATGACACTGTCAGCCAGCGCTATGTCGCTGTTGCCGACACCACGTTGCGCGTAAACGCAGGCGAATTTGTGTCGGTCGTAGGCCCCACCGGCTGTGGCAAATCCACACTGCTCAACATCGCGGCTGGCTTGCTCGCACCGTCTGGTGGAGAGGTAAAGGTGTTCGGCCAGCCCCTGGTCGGTATCAACAAACGCGCCGGCTACATGTTCCAGTCCGATGCGCTGATGCCATGGAGCACCGCAGTGGAAAACGTCATGCTTGGCCTGCAATACCGCGGCATGCCTGATGCGCAAGCGCGCACACAGGCGCTGGAGTGGCTTCAGCGCGTGGGCTTGAGTGCGTTTGCCGACTGCTACCCCCACCAACTGTCAGGCGGCATGCGCAAACGCACGGCACTCGCTCAGGTGCTGGCGTTGGACCCCGACATCATCTTGATGGATGAGCCCTTTAGCGCACTCGACGTCCAAACCCGCCAACTGATGGAAAACGAGGTGCTAGCCCTGTGGGCAGCGAAGAAGAAGGCAGTGCTCTTCATCACCCACGATTTGGACGAGGCCATAGCGCTGAGCGACCGGGTGGTGGTGCTGTCCGCCGGGCCCGCCACACACCCTATCGGCGAATTTGAAGTGGATCTGCCTCGTCCGCGCGATGTGGCAGAGCAACGTGTACACCCGCGCGCCATAGCCTTGCATACGCAAATATGGGAGGTGCTGCGCGAGGAAGTTCTCAAGGCCTATGCCCAGCAACTCAAAAGGGCCGCATGAACCTGCCGCGCATTCTGGGTGCTTTGAAGCCGTCCAATGCCAATTTGCGCGCCTGGCAGATCGCTGTTTTGGTGATCGTGCTGCTGACTTGGCAACTGGCATCGCGTGACCAACAGTTGGCTTTCTTCATAGGCGAGCCGGTGCAGGTGCTGGGTCGCCTCTGGTCATGGTTTATTCCGTTTGGCCAAAGCGCTAGCCTGCTGTTTCCCGAGGGGTTGGCGGGACGGGCAGACGTTTATCCGCACCTGGGCGTCACGCTGCTGGAGACCGTGCTGGCGTTTGGCATTGGCACTGGGTTGGGTATGTTCTGCGGCCTGTGGCTGGCCTTGGCACCATTGGCCAGTGCCATTTTGGAGCCCTATGTCAAGGCGGCCAATTCCATGCCGCGTGTGATCCTGGCACCGATATTTGCGCTGTGGTTTGGTCTGGGTATCTGGAGCAAAGTGGCACTGGCCATCACTCTGGTTTTTTTCGTCGTGTTTTTCAACGTGTACCAGGGCGTCAAAGAGGTGAGTCCGGTGGTCTTGGCCAATGCGCGCATGCTGGGTGCCAACCAGCGCCAGCTTTTGCGCACGGTGTACCTGCCCAGCGCAATGGCCTGGGTATTCTCCAGCCTGCACACGTCGGTCGGGTTGGCCTTTGTCGGGTCGGTAGTGGGGGAGTATCTGGGGTCGGCCCGCGGTGTGGGCTACCTGATCTTGCAGGCCGAGGGCACGTTTGATGTCAACACAGTCTTTGCCGGCATCGTTGTGCTAACCGCATGCGCACTGCTGCTCGACGGCTTTGTTGGCAAACTGGAGCGGCGCCTCATGAAGTGGCAACCGCGCCTGGGCGAGTCTGAAAGACTATAAGGCTTCAGCCCACTGCTTGAGCTGGTCTACGGTTGCCGTAGCGCCGCCGCATACGATGACCAGTACCGTCTTGAACGGCTCCAGCGCAGCGGAATTTTCATAGGCCAGCGCGAGGCTCGCGCCGCAGGCAGGCTCCACCAGCACACGATGGTCGGTCAGAAAGCGTTGACAGGCCACGACCGCGCTTTTGTCCGACACGAGCACGCTGTGGATGGTGTGCTCTTTGGACCATTTCACGGCTTGCTCGCATACCCGTTTGGCCCCTAATGATGTGGCAATGCTGTTGATCTGGTCCAGTTGTACCGCATGCCCTGCTGTGGCCGCCGCATGAAAAGAGGCGGCACCTTCGGTTTCGACAGCAATGATGGGAATATGGCTCCAGCCATTGCGGTGCAGCCCTTCCGCCACACCGCACAACAATCCACCACCGCCTACCGACAAAACCACAGCGTCTGGCACCAGCCCTGCGCGCGCGACCTCATCGATGACGGTGGCGTGCCCTTGCCACAGCAAGGGATCATCGAAAGGATGCAAAAACGCATCGGTTGCCCCCACAAGCGACACCGCGAGTTCGTTCGCCTCTTGCCAACTGGCGCCGTGGACAATGACCTCTGCATTCTCCAGCCGCAACAATTCCCTGGCCCGCTCCGATGTGGTCTGCGGCACGACGACGGTTACAGGAACACCCAAGGAGCGGCCAGCGTAGGCCACTGCAAGACCCGCATTACCGCCCGATGATGACACCAAGCGCCTTGCGCCCCGGCTCACATATTCGGTGCAGGCATGGCCTACACCGCGGATCTTGAAGGAACCGGGCACCTGCAGGGCGTCCAGCTTCAACCAGATGGAGCGGCCCGCAATCTGGCTCAGCTGGCGAGATTCGATGAGAGGCGTTTCAATGTGCAAATGCATGTTCTAAGCCAGCGCCGATCAGGGTTTGGGAATTCGAATGCGGCTAATCATTAGCGACCCGGACACGCCGAATAGCAAGGCCAAGGGATGCAGCGTAAAGCCACCAAGGGTCATCACCCCGAACCACATGTCCTGGCCCACCGCACCCATGTTGGCCGCCACGGCCAGTACGATCACGAGCAAGAAGGAAGTCGGTATGGGCGTACCCTCAAAGTAGGTGACCTTGCCGGTGCCCTGGGATATCTCCTCTGCAGTGATGTTGTAGCGGGCCAGGCGAGACACGCCGCAGGCCACAAAATAGGCCAACAATACGCGGTCAAAGAGGCCCCGCATGCCACAGCCATAAGCCAAAATCGCAGGCGCTACGCCAAACGAGATGATGTCGGCCAGCGAGTCCAGCTCGCGGCCCATGGCCGAGGATTTGTTGCGCCAGCGCGCGATGCGGCCGTCCAGAATATCGAACACCAGTGCCGCAAACACCAGCGCTGCGGCATAGTAGATGTGCTTGATGTCACTACTCAACACGTAGGTCATCGTGGAGAAGATGGAACCAATGCCGCATACCGCATTGCCCAGGGTGAACCAGTCTGCCAGGTGGAACTCGCGAATCATTGAAAACGGTTTCTTCATGCCTGTCCCTTTAGTAAGAGTTGAAATTTGACGCGGCGTGCAGGACGCAACGCGTGTACCGTGTGTATGCCACTGTTGCTAGGTTTTGTCCACTTGCTGGCGCGCATAGGTGGCGCCCGCGCCATTGGGCGCCAGTTCCAGGTAGGTGTTGAAAGACTTCTTGGCTTGCGCCGCATTGCCAGCTTTGGCATAGGCATCACCCAGATTCAAATACGCCACGGCACGTGAAGGATCAATCTTGATGGCGTTCTCAAACCAGCGCGCGGCCTCGGCAAACTTGTCTTGTTTGTAAAACACAAACCCCAGGTTGTTGGCGGCCAGTGCAAAGTCGGGGCGTAGCTTCAGCGCTTCGGTGAACTGACCTTCGGCCAGTGCGTACTGCTTCTCTTTGTAGAGCTGCAGGCCGCGGTCGTTGGCACGCTGGGCCAACTGCCGTTGTGAGCTGGGAATGGCTTGCGGCGTGACGATTTTTTGTTCACCGCCCTGCAGGTCTTTGACCACCACCGCAGCAGTCGATGGCGCAAGACCAGGCTTGTCGCCTGCGGGCAAGGTGATAGCGGCAGGTGGGCGGGTTGCATCCAGCTTGGTATTCATGGCGATGGCTTCGCCCGAGAGCTGGCTCGATGTTCCGCTCAAAAATTCATCGTTGGCCGCCAGCTCAAACACAAAGTCGCCACCCTCAGAGCCCGGTAGGCTGCCAAAGGCGGGAGTCTGGCGCGACACGGCAGAGACTGCGGGGGCCACATAGGCGGCTAACTCGGTGGCGGTGATGATGCCGTCACCATTCAGGTCGCCCTTGCCAGCCAGACCTTGCAGTAGCGTCCAAGTGAAAACCGAATGGCCATTAGGCCCACCGTCGGCTACCAGTTGGTCGGCACCACCAGCGGTCAGCATCTGGCGGCCCACTCGTTTGGCGTTGTCCCGCAGGAAATTGCCAGACCCGCCGCCGCGCGTTAGGCCCAGGCCGCTGTAGCAGGCGTCCATCACAAACAGCACATGTTTGGCTGTCAGGCTCTCAGCGATGTTTTGCAGCTCGGTCATGGGGATAGCGTCGGTGGCGATCTGGTTTGGGTCCGAGTCGACGGGGATGATGTAACCCAGGTCGCGCCCCGAGCTGAGTTGGCGCGTGGCGCCATGGCCGGCAAAGAAGACAAACAATCGGTCGTTCTTCTTCATGCCACTGTGGGCCAATTTGTCGTGGAAGGCGGCCAATATGCCGGTACGGGTCGCCTCCTTGTTGCTGAGCGACACCACGTGGTCGGGAGCGAAACTGAACTTCTGGATAAGGGTCTCGCGAATGGCCTGGGCATCGCGGGCCGCATATTGCAACTTGGGCCACTTGGCATAGTCGTCAATGCCGATGACGATGGCCCAGGAGTCGCTGTAGCCCGGGCTCACGGCCACCGGCGCTCCGACCGGTGCCGCACCGGCCGCACCCTTGGCCACTGAGAAACCCGTGCCATCCCAAGCGGCAAACTGATAACCTTCTGCCACCAACCGGTCCAGTATTGCGGGCAGGGCTTTGACGGTGCGCTCATGGATATCATGGAACAGCACGATGCCCCGGCCTTCTTTCTCAACCGTGCGCAGCACACGGTCCGCAATCGAACTGGGCACCGGGTCGGCCCAGTCCAGCGAGTCGATATTCCACATGACCGATCGCAAGTGCGCGGCGTCCAGCACGGCCAGACCTTCGTCATTGCGCGCGCCGTACGGAAAGCGGAACAGCGGTGACCGACGTGCATCGACCGCCTTCAACAATTCGTCTGTGCCCATGATCTCGGTCTTGAGCGCATCGCCCGTACGCTTGGACAACTGGGCGTGCGTCATGCTGTGGTTGGCCAGTGTGTAGCCTGCGTCCAGCAGCTTGCGGCTGACGTCGGCCTTGGGCAGCAGCTTGGTTTTGCCGTCTGCGCCCACAGCGCCTAGGTTGCTGCCAACCTGAAAGAAGATGGCCGGCGCACTGTACTGCTTGAGTATGGCCGCAATCTCGGCGGTGTAGACACCGTGCGGACCATCATCAAAGGTCAGTACGATGGTCTTGGCCGGCAGGCTGTTGCCAAAGATCTCGCCTTCGTCTTCAGACTTACTCTTGCGCGTCACTTCCTTTGGCGCTGCATAGGGCAGCACGACGCCGTAGTCTTTCAGGATTTGCTCCCGGTTGTAGATCTTCTTCAGGCTGACCAAATAATCTTGCCAGCGCTCACGTTTCAGGTCGATGGCGCGCGTCTCAAAGCGACCGAACACGAGGCGGATTTCCTTCTCGTAGTTGCGTTCGATCTCGGCCAGCGCATCCAGGTCCTCACCAACACGCTTGTGCAGTTTGATGGCAGGTAACGATGAGTCACGCGCCACTGCGGTTTGCAGGCTGCGCAACAATTCGCGAAAGGCCAGGCGGTCGGCGTCAAACAGGTCGGCGCTGCTCTCCACATAGTCCAACAGGCCGCCAATGGCTTCTAGACGTTGTGGCGGGCCCGCCGCAACCAAGGCGTTCAGCTTGTCCTCCAAGTTCTGGACACGCTGGCGGTTTTCATGGAACAGGCCCTGGCCCACCTGGTTGGCCAGGGCTCGCTCATTGGCGCCCAAGGTTTTTTCATCGGCAAACAGCACAATGATCTTGCGGTAAGTTCCCAGTACATCCTTTAAACCCAACAGAATCGTTCCAGTGTCAGGCATTGGTGCGACCGGTGCAACAGCGACGGAGGCGGCCGCGGGGGGAGGTGCTTTGCCGCGGAAGTACGCGATGCTGGCAGCAGCGCAGAGTAAAGCGGCGACAACGGCTAAGGCAATAAGTGGACGTTTGTTGGTCATAGTGAAGGCGTCAAAGGCCCTGCATTATCAGCGGACCGACGCTGCACTAGAACTTGCTGCTGTCGTTGCTCTCTTTGCTGCGTTGCTGGGTCTTTTGCAGTTCGACACAGGAGGCAGTACCCGACAAGTCTGGCCGCTGGCAGGCGCGGAACAGGCACATGGGTCGTGTCAGGAAGTTGGCATCCGAGCAGAGCCGCTCGGGCGTCACCGCGGGCGCCGCCGGTTTCGGCTCTGGTACCGGTGCTGGCACTTCGGCGGGCGCCGGTACGCTCGGCGCTTCGGCGACAACCGCAGGGCGAGGCGCTTCTACTTTTGGAGCTTTGGCCGCGGGGTTGCGTGCCCGGTCATTGGCCTTGGCGGTCTTGCTGTCCACTGCGGCCGACGCTGGCCGAGCAGGCGTGCTGCTCTCAATGAGGGTTTCTATGGGTTCGCTTTTGACGAGCTGATCCGCAGTTGCAGTGGTGCCGCCGGCCACCTCGCTGCTGGCTGCCGATGCGGGTGGGCTTGCGCCGAGCGGTGCGCCCTGGGGCTGCGCAAGCGCGATGTCTGCGCTGGTTGGTGTGGCGACCTTGCCTTTGTCTGACCAGTTGCGCCAACCCCAACTTGCCGCAAGGGCAGTCAACAGAATCAAACAAGCGACAAGTGTCCAAACGGCGGCCGGCCTCCACGTTCGCGTGCTACCACGTTTGGCCGCGCCGCCCGACGGCTTCTTGCGCCGGGCGTTTGAGCTGCTGTCTAGGGCAGCCGGCACGCTGATGGGTTCGCGTAGCCGCTGCCTTCGCTCTGCGGGTTTCTTGAGGGGTGCCGGGGGCGTGCTGTCGGGGCCCCAGTTGGTGATGACGGTAGCGGTTTCTTCGTCGACATCGTCCTCCATGCCTATGAACTGGGTGGGCGCATAGTCGGGGTGGGTCTGATTGGGGCGGGTCTTCTCGTCGATATGGCGCTCCGAGGACCACTGTAGTACCTCGCCAGAGGGCAGACTGCCAGAGGGCAGTTCGGCACGCCAATCGAAGGACGACATGCCGTTCGGCGTGGCCAGGCCCAGGCTGCGGGCGAATTCGCGCACCGACTGGGGCCGGTCTTGGGGCTGAATATGCAGTGCCCAGTCAATTGCGCTGACAAATTGCGCGGAGTATTCTTGCCCGAATTCACTGGACACGGTCTTCACGACATTGGCAAAGGTCGGCAGCACATCGTTGATGACGCGAACCGTAGCCGGCATCGGCGCCTCGTTGCGCAGCAAGCCATGCACGACTGCCGCCAGCGCATACAAATCGGTCCACGGTCCTTGTGGCAAACCGTCCGCATCGGCATATTGCTCGATTGGCGCGTAATTGATTTTGAGGATGGCGGTGTGCTGATTGGCGTTGTCGCCAATGGCCAACCGCGCCGCGCCCAGATCCAGCAGCACCGGAGGGCCAGTGTCTTGCAGAAAAATGTTGTCGGGCGAAACGTCACGGTGTAGTGCGCTGCCTTTGTGCAGCATCTTGAGGGCACCCAACACACACCACAATACCTTGTGCAGCCAGGCCTCGGTGGGCGGCAGACGCATGCACTGGCGCGCTTGCTTGAGCGTCATGCCACGGTACAAGGGCATGACCATATAGGCCGTGCCATTGGCCTCCCAAAACCGGAAGACCCGGACCAGCGAGGGGTGTTCGAACTTGGCCAGCATTCGGGCTTCGCCGACAAAAGACCGCAGTCCCTTTTGGAAGATGTCTTCGTCGCTGGAGGCGCGCACCACAATGTCCAGGCTTGCGTCGGCACGGCTGGCCATGGCGGTCGGCATGTATTCTTTGATGGCAACATCCCGTTGCAGCGAGTGGTCGTACGCTTTATAGACCATGCCAAAGCCGCCAACACCGACCAAGCCTCGGATTTCAAACTCCCCCAGCCGGGTGCCATTCGCCAATGCGTCTACATGGCTTACGTCTGGTGCTGCAACGCGAATCGGCAATTCAATCATGTGTCCTAAACTTGATAACACCCACGGATTACCCGCCAAGCAACTCGGCCATTGAGTTTTTGCATTCTATGGCCTTGCCTGGGGGAAGGACA
The DNA here is from genome assembly GCA_038317285.1 of Burkholderiales bacterium. Taxonomy (GTDB): domain Bacteria; phylum Pseudomonadota; class Gammaproteobacteria; order Burkholderiales; family Burkholderiaceae_C; genus Allorhodoferax. The sequence continues at coordinate 10,392 of JBBQBG010000093.1, forward strand.
ACGGCTAGTCGTAACAAGTTGCTGACATTTGCATTTGCGCTACGTTCGCTATGGTTTGCGGGCCGTTTTAACGCCCGCCCGCCACCCGCTGCAAGTCCAGCACCAGGCTGACGCCATCCCCATCGTTGCGTGCAGCAATCGTGCCGCCCATCTTTGCCATATAGGTCTTGGCAACAAACAAGCCCTGGCCGCGGTTGCCGTTAGCACCAGACTCGGCTTGGTCTGACACGCCGTATTCAAAAATCTGGTCCATCAGTGCCGGTGCAATCTGCGGGCCAGTGTTGTGAATGGTCACCGTTGCGTCCGTCTCGGTGGTTTGCAGGGTGATGGTGATGGCACTGCCCGGCGTGCGGTGTCGCTGTGCATTGCGCAGCACGTGGGTGACCACGTCTTCCAGCGCGTACTCCTCGGCGCGCACCAGCACGGCCTCCTCACCATCGCCTGCATACTGCACGCCGCTTAAGCCCACGCTGGCCGAGTTGGCAGCGATGTTGCGCAAGAAGCTGTTGACCTCTACCGTTTGCACCACCAGCGTGGTGGTCTCGAACGCCTCGCTGGGGCTGGCGTTGCCGTACAGAATGCGCACGGCCTGCTGCATGCGGTGGATGTAGCGCAGGCTGGGGTCTTGCTCGGTGTTGTGCAGCACCATCAGTGACTGCAGCGGCGACATGATCTCGTGGCCTACCGCGTGCCACATGTCCTTCTCTTGCGCGGCGCGGATCTGCTCACGTTCGGCGTCTTCCTTGACGCGGCGCAGCAGGTCGTTCAGGCAGGTCGCCAAGATGCCGAGTTCGTCGCTGCCGCGCAGATCGGCCAGGTCAAACTGGCCCAACCCGGCAGTCGTCTTGACGGTCTTGGACAACTGGCTGGAACGCCGCGTCAGGCGGGCAATGCGGCGGATAACGCCCACCTCGATTACCAGCCAGGCCAAGGCGATGGCCAGCAGCATGGCCCCCACAAACCACGACAAGCGCGTAGCCACCACGCTCAGGCTCTTGTTGACACTGCGGGCATCGCCGGTGAGATGAATCGCGTAATTGCCCAGCGGCGTTGCCACGTCTTCGGTGAGTTCAATGGGGGCGTCGTAACTGTCCACCGGCAGGCGGCGGATCAAGCGTGTCAACAGGGGCGATGATTCCTCGGTTGCCGCCTCGTTGCCGCTCAGGCGCACCACGTCTGCACCGCTGGCGGCGCCACTCTTGTGGATGCGTAGCGACTCGCCCGGCAGCAATTGCGCCCGTAGGTCGCCCAGCGAGAAGGGCGCAATCGCTCCCTCGGAATTGCTGTCAAACAGTGCAGCACCTTCGCCCGGTGGCAGCACTTCGACCCGCACCTGCATATCGTTCAAATCCGTGGGGGGCCAGACGGGTTTTTGTTTTTGGAACAGCGCGTCGCGCAGCACCTCCACTGGTAGACGTAGTGAGAAGAAAGACTTTTTCTCGCATTCCTCGGCGGGTGTCGTTTCGTTGGGCACGGCGGCGTTGATGCAACTGGCGCCTTGCCACACCCAGCCACGGAAGTCGCGCACAGTGCGGGCGCTGGTGTAGTCGCGGCTGCCAATATCCACATAGCCGGTAAAGCGGCCCCGTGTGCCTTCGCGCTGCGGGTTGCCGGGGTTGGGCAGCGGCTCAAACGGCGCGATCCAGCGGTAGGTCTGGCCCCGCATCTTGACTTCAACACGCAGGCGGTGCGCAGTGTCGAGGTATTTGTCGCCAATGGCGTGCGGCACTAAGGACGTGCTGGCAAAGGTGCCCGCAGCGTAGATGAAGCCACCCGCCCAGGGGTTGTTGCCAATGGCCACGCACAGGCTGCCGTAGTGCGGGTATTGCACCAGGCATCCCGTCATTTCCACCGCATTGCGTACCTTGCTTTGGTCATCAAAGTCAATCGCAGAGAACGGCAGCAGCACCGGGTGCAACGGCGTGGTGGGCGTGGCCGCGTCGGAGGGGTTGAGCAGGGCCAACTGGCCCGTAGGGTGGCGCAACTGGGCCGCAATCTGGTCCTTTGTCTTGGTAAAACTTTGTTGGTAGTTGTCATAGCTGCGCTGCTTTTCTTCTTGCAGCACATACACCGTCATCACCAGGGTGGATAGCGCCAGTAAGAAAAACGCGGTACGAAACAACACGCGCAACCGGAACGACGCCAACCATGCCAAGGACGTGTCGATGGACTCGCCGATGGTGCTGCGACTCACTTTCACTTGCTCACCTGCGCCAGATCGTCGGACCAGCGGAAACCGCGCATGGGAATGTTCTCAATCCGCTCGAATTGCGCGTCCAGCTCTCGGAAGGCCTCGCGTATGGTGCTGATGTGCTTGCGGATGTTGTCGCGGTTGCGGCCGCTTTTAACCACATCAAACAGCTCGTCATAGGTCACTACCTGGCCGCGCTTCTGGTACAGCGCGGCGAGTATGCGCTGGGCCGTCAGCGGCAGGTTGATGCGCTTGCCACGCCACAGTGCACTGCGTTGGCGCAGCGGGTCGATGGATAGTTCGTTGCTGGCGGGGGTTGCGGTTTGGGCTGGGTCGCGCTCCTTGGCGGCCCGCAGTATCTCCAGGAACGTATCCACAAAGTCGCTCTCTTCGAACGTGGTTTTTTGCAGATAGTCCCACGCGTCCAGCGCCTTCATGATGCTGCGGTAAATAGCGGCTGGCATGGCCGACACCACCAGCACCGGCGTACCTTTGCGGCTTTTATTGATGGCGTTGATGATGGCGATGCCGGCGTTGCGCTCGCGGCCCAGTTCAATGTCCAGCACCACCACGTCATAGCTCTCGCGGGCGATTGCGCTTTCCGCGTCGTCGCGGGTGAACCAGTTGTCTACCTGGATGGCGGGGCGCGCGCCCTGAATCCATGCGGTGAGCTGCTGGCTGGTGGGAATGTCATCTTCTATGACGGCGACCTTGAACATGGCGGTGGTTTCCTAGTGGCTTGTCTGCAAGCGATTGCCCAAGTATCCACTGACTGACAGCTGGCGCCCGACAACCGGTGTGAGCGTTTCTTCACACCAAGTGAGTGGACTCTCCCTGCGACGGCATTGTTTGCTCGTAGGGTGGCGGCGCACGATTGCACCCATCCCAACCACCACTTAGAAAGTCACCATGTCAGACCGTCTCAAGACCACCGTTCGCGCCATCGCCCGGACCATCGCCACCCAGTTTCGCCGGGTCACACGGCGCACGGTCAGCCAAGCGGGCGCGGTGACGCGCAGCACCGTTGCCCGCCTGCCCAGTGCCGCCAGCCTGATCGCGCTGGGTCTGCTGGCAGCCAGCGGCTACGCCATCTACCAGCATCCACCCATGCAAAGCATTGGCCGCGGTGAGATCGGTATGCGCATGAACCAGTTGACCGGCTCGTCCACCGAAGTGCGCGATGGCGCGGTGTTGATCATCCCCGGCCTGCATGAACTGCGCCGCTTCTCGCTGCGTG
>JBBQBG010000094.1:0-13736 GCA_038317285.1 Burkholderiales bacterium
TAGCCCTCGTGGAATAAGCGCAAATAGCTATGTAATTCATAGCAATCGTGAAATGACGTAGTACCGTGAACAGCGATAAGGCCCAGCGCCGACACATCGGCGCAGTCGCGTTCAGCCAACCCTTCGGCTCCAACCTGAACATGTATGTGCGCTGAGATGCACTGGCAGCACAACGTGCAATACCGTTGGCATTGAAAAACAGTACTCGGCTCCAAAAAACCGCTTGGCGAAGTGGTCGTTCCTACACTCGCGCCACCCCTCAATGGGATTTCGGATTTTGCCCAAGGCCGCACAGGAGAGATGCCGTGAAGAGATTGCTGATTTTGATAGCCGTGCTGTTGCCCATTTTTGCGCTTCCCACAGAACTCTGCCCAGATCTCACGACGGCGCAAAAAATGGCCGGGTACCTCAGTTGGAAAGGGACGCTCCAAGTTGTTGGCAGTATGTGTCTTGCGATGGGTCTCCTCTTTCTGTTTTCCGGTCTCATCAAGAAGTTCTTGGGAAACAAAAAACTGATCGAACTGCAGTTCTGGGTAATCGCCATTGCAGGGATGACAAGCGGACTCTATGTCCCGGCCGGCTATGCAGCTTGGCTGGTTTTCGCAGGTGCCATGGCCTTCCCAGGTGCCTGGCTGTTTTCATCCAAACTTCGGGGAAAGGCTGCGTTGCCCCAATATTTTGTGCACACGCTCACCCTCATTTGGGCCACTCTGGCCATCCTGTACCAATTCAACGAGATTGGCTTTCTCGCGACGCTGGGCCTCTTGACACTGCTCGGGTTGAAGGTTCACGTTGCCCCCTTTTCCTTTCACTTCGGGTTTCAGAGCGAAGACAAAATGGTCCAGGGGATGACGGCTGGATTCGTCATCACGGCGGCCTATGCAATCGCGACCATCGCGGGCGGGAACCTCGACATTTTCGAGGTGTTTCGCAGTGGTGCATTGTGGTTGGGCAGCTTCACTTGGTTCCTGGGAATATTGATCGTCACATCCTTCTGGTACAAGCCCGGGGCCGCGGGGTACGCATGGCGACAAGCCCTCGCCTTAGTTGCCTTCTCTGTCGCCATTTCCGTGGGGATGCTGTTTGGTCTGCGTGAATTGACCACCATAGCGTCGGCGTTTCTTTTGTTCTATCTGGCAAGCAAGGTCATCGAAATCCCCGCTGCAAGTCACATTTTCTTTGGCCTGAAACTTCTGGCATGCGGTGGCTTACTCTTCGGTGCTTGGACTGGGCTCCAAAACAACCAGCAACTCGTAGTCAAATATCTCGCGCTTTAAAAGAACCAATCGTCGATCTATTTAGCATTTTGAAATGCGCACGGGCTCATGCCAATACACCTGCGTCGGGTTCGCCGCCACGCGAAACGAGCGCGGACCTTCAGAAGCCGCGCACCGGGAAATCCGCCCCGCGTTGGATCCAATTGCTAGCCGAGTACTGCGCCGCAGCGTCCGTCACATGCAAGGTATAGGCATGGCGTGATGCGGTGGAACGGTTGGACGCGCTGTAGTGCGGCAGCAAGCCATGGAACACCACCAGTGCGCCCGCCCCCACTTCCAAAGGGATGGCCGTGGTGGTGTCTGGCCAGGGCGTGGTGTCCAGTGCTTGCATGGTGACCTGATCGCCCTGGCGCACAAACCGTTCACGCAGCGGGCTGCGGTGTGCCCCTGGCTGGGTCCACAGGCAACCGTTGTGAACGGTCGCGTCTTCCAAGGCAAACCAAAAGGTTGTCACGCTGATCGGCGTGGTCTCGAAGAACGTGGCATCTTGGTGCCAGCCCACCTCTCCGCCGATGCCGGGTTGTTTGAAGATGTACATCGATTGCCAAACCTCGGGTCGCTCAAGGCCCAGGTCATGGGCGATCTGGCGCAGTTCTGGCCCCCGCGAAAAGTCGGAGAAAACGGGGTCGAGGTCGTGCATGGCATGCCCGATCTTGTTGATGGAAAGCGCCTTGGCCTGGCGCAGCTCGCCATCGGGCCCGAAGGCTTCCTCCTCAAAGAAGCAACTGGTGTTGGCGGCAGAGTCCAAAAAGTACCGGTCAACGGAGCGCACTTGGTCGTTGGTCGTAAAGATGGTCTTGGTTACCGGTGGGACAAAAGCGTCAACCATGTCCTCAGCCCGCTGGCGCAGAGCGCTTATGGCATCGGGAGATTTGAAGTTTGGCAACACGAGGTATCCGTCGCGTTGGTAAGTGGCTTGTTGTGCAGGGGTCAGCATGCGGCATCTCGTTGGTGTTGTGCCGGTGCAGTATAGGCAGCGCCCCATGCAGCGCGAATCGTGTGACCCAGTTGTCAGCCTGTCGTTACCCTGAAGAACATGCCTCTAGCCCTCGTGGGATCGGCGCAAGACGCTATCTAAATCGTAGCAATGCGCTCTTTCCAGTATTTGGAATACACCGCCAAAACCTGGGTTTTCACCACATCTGCACCCGTGGCTGCGTCTTTGACGACGATGGCATATTCGTCGAGGGTGGACGTGTTTTGCCGCCACTGCCAGCCGGTGTAGCCCACGCCTGCTGCGTTCATGCGCTTAAGTCCTGCGTCCAGGTAAAAGGTCGTCGGATCGTCCCCGGTGCGCACCCCAAACTGTTGGATGAAGACCGGCACCCCGCGCGCCGCGCGCATGGCCACCAATGCGCCCAGCCGTGAGTCGATGTTGGCAAGGTTATCGGCCTGGCTGTTGCCGGTGCGGATAAACAGGTTGCCGGTGTAGACCACGCGGTTGGCCCAGCGGGTTGCCGGTATGTAGGCCTCGTCGCAGAGGTTGATGTTGTAGGCGTCGCGTGCGCCGACCAAAAAGGGTGTGCGCTTGTCTCCGGTCTGGTCTTCAATGGCTGCCATCAACTCTTGGTAGAAGGCTGAGACTTCGGCTCCGTGCGATGCATCACGCCCGGCCAGTGGCTCGGGCAGCAACTCGTAGAAAGCGATTTGCGGGTAGTTCTTGAGAACACCCGCCAGGTACACCCAAGCTTCTTTGAATAACTGGCGCTGCGTCAAGTCGGTCCAGAAGTTGCGGCCACCGGGGTAGTTGCCGCGTGGATCACAGTAGCTGACCATGCCCGCGCTTTGGGTGCCGCTCTGGCCGCAGTTGGAGTCGATCACAGGCACTACCCACAAGCCTGCATCGATGCACCATTGCACCTCGCGCAGAAAGCGCGCCAGGTGGTCAGGCTGGAAGTGGCCCGGCGACGCATCGGCGCGGCTTTCCACATCGGTGCTGCCATAAAGGCCCCACCAACGTATCAATACCCGCACCACGGTGCCGTCTTGAGCGGCGATGGTGGCGGCATCGGTGCTTTGCATCTCGCCCCAGGTGCCTTCGTTCATGCCTCGCAGCAGGGCCGGGCGGCCATCGACGGTCTGTATGTTGGGGCCGCTCAAAATGAGCCGTGTAGGGAGTCCCTGTGGCGGAGTTGGTGGAGTTGGCGGCGGTGTAGGCGTCGGTGTTGATGGGGGCGTCGATGACGGGGTCACTACAGCAGTTGCCGCCCCACCGCTACCGCCGCCGCCACAAGCCACCACAGCGGCCGCGCTGACCATGGAAACCAGGGCCGCGCGGCGGTCCAACAAAGGCGGTGTTGAGAGAGCATCGTTCGAGGGGGTCATGTTCTTGGTCATGGTCTTGTTTCAAGGTGCGGTGTCTAGGAAGGTAGACGGCGTCGGGTTGCTTGGGGGCCATTGGGCCGCAGGGCCGCATGGCGGTAAAGGGCCAAACCCGTGAGCCGCAGCTTGCAGCCGTTGAATGGTTGCATCCAAGCCCTGAACGGAAGGCGGTTGCGGTGCAAATGCCGCCCCCGGGCTCGCTAGCGTGGCGTTAGCGCTTGCAGCCGGTCAGGCCGGCTCAAACGACCGTGTGTATTGCGCTGCCCACCCATGGACCTGGGCCAGCGGCATGGGTTTGCAGATGCCGTAGCCTTGGCCCAGTTCGCAGCCCGAGGACAACAGTTGGCTGGCCTGTTCCGCCGTCTCGACGCCTTCTGCAATCACCGACCGGGCGAAAGCCTGCGACAAGCCCACAATGGCGCGCACCAAGGTGCGGTCATCGGCGTCGTGCAGCAGACCATCCACAAACGTGCGGTCGATCTTGATGGTTTCAGCTGGCAATTGCTTAAGGTACGAGAGAGAAGAAAACCCGGTGCCAAAGTCGTCCAATGCAAACTGCACACCCAGAGCCTGACACCCCTGCATGACTTCACGCATATGGGCAACATCCTGCAGCGCGGCTGACTCCAGAATTTCCAGCTCCAGTGAATGCGCGGCCACGCGCGGGTATTGCGCCAGCAGTTGGCGCATGCAATCCACAAAATCGGGGCGGTGAAAATGGCGCGCCGCAATGTTTACGCTGATCATCCAGCCATGTCCTTGCTGCGCCCATTCGTCGAGCTGTGCCATGGCCTTGTGCAAAGCCCAATTTCCCGCCTCGACAATCAGGTCCGTCTGCTCAATGAGGGGCAGAAATTCACCAGGGCCGACGATGCCCCGCTCGGGATGGTCCCAGCGCATCAACGCCTCGTAGCCCAAGATCAGCCCACTGCGCATATTCACCTTCGGTTGGTAGAAAAGCCGCATCTCTCCTGACCGCAGGGCGTATGCAATGCGCGTTATCCGCGAATGCTGGGTTTGGATGTTCAGGTCGTTTTGCGCGTCAAACTGGTGCAGCGTATTGCGACCGGTCTGTTTGGCCTGGCACATCGCCTGGTCTGCGTGGCGCATCAAGGTGTCTGGATTCGCGTTGTCCAGCGGGAAAATGGACACCCCGATGCTGGCCGTAAGTGTGATCTGCTGGTCGCCAATGGCATAGGGTTGTGCAATGCGTTGCAGCAGCTGTTGTGCATGATGGAAAATGCTGGAGACGTCAGCATGCCCCGGTAGCAACACGACAAACTCGTCACCCGCGAGCCGGGCAATGTTTGCCGGGTCATCGGTGATGTCCATAAGCCGCAGTCCAACTTCCTTGAGCAGCAAGTCCCCCATGGCGTTGCCATACTGCTCGTTGATAGCCTGAAAATGGTCCAGATCCAGCAAACACACGGCCAGCAATTTGTTTTCTTGCCGGGCCTGGAAGATCGAGTGCGTCAGGCGTTCAGACAGCGCGGTGCGGTTGTTCAGTCCGGTCAAGGCGTCATGTGTGGCCTGCCACGCGATCTGGTGCTGCAGATCCCGCGTTTCACTGACGTCGCGGAACACCAGCACGCAGCCAACCTGCGGACCTTTGCCCTTTCGAATCGGCGCCGCAGTGAATTCAATCGCGTAGCGTTCACCCGAGCGGTGCACCAGCACCTGGTTGATGGCGTGAATGGGCTTGGCGGTGGCATGCAGATCGGGCAAAGACGTGCCAAAGGGCATGGCTTGGGAGGTGCTGTCGAGGTTGAACACCGCAACCAAAGGCTGCCCCACCGCTTGGGCGCCGGTATGCCCCGTCAAAAACTGGCCCACCTCATTGATGGATTCGATACAACCCGCCATGTCGGTGGTGATGACACCGTCGCCAATGGACGACAACGTGATCTCTGCGCGCTCTTTCTCGGCCACAAGCTCTTCTTGCGCGAGTTTGCGTTCGGTGATGTCGACCAGCGCGCTGATAGTGCCGCCCTCGGAGCCGTCGATGGTGGAAAACGTGGCCTTGAAATACGACATTTCGCGCACATCGAACGCGCCGGACTTGACCAACACCTCGTTGCTTTGGCGCGGCACCTCGCGGCGCTCTTTGCTGGCACGCACGGGCTCAATAGGGACAAAGTCGCTGCGCAGCGGACTGCCCACTACGGCGGCGGCTGGTGTGTCAAAGAGTTGCTCCCAGGCTTTGTTCACGCTCAGGCAGGTACCGCTGCTGGTGCGCACAAAGACGGGCAGCGGCAACGCATCGACCAACTGGCGCGTGAAGTGGAGCTGCTCATGCTGTTGCTTTTGGGTGTGCTCCAACGATTTCACCATGCGTTGAATTTCGCCAGCCATCAGGTTGAAGGTGCGCGCGGAGGCGCGCGCTTCCAGCGTGCCCTGTTCTGCCATGCGCGTCTGGAGCTGACCGGAGCGAAATTTGCTGGTTGCACTGTCCAGACGCTTGAGCATGCTGCCATTGGAGCGCACCAGCAGCGTCAACAAAAACAGAATGGTGAAAATATTGAGTGCCGAAATCGGCATTTGGCTGCCGACGGTGTTCCAGACTTGTTGCTGCGCATGGTCCACTGACAGTTGCAACGCCAGCCTGGCTTGCGAGCCGTCTGCCAATGTGGTCTGCCAGACTCTTTCTATGGGTTGCAGGCCGGTCAGTCCCTTGAACCAGTTGGGCACTGGGGATGCCTTGGCAGGACCCAGCGTGGCCGCAATGACGGTGTCGCCATGTTGCCAGCGCAGGGTCTTGATGTCGGGGTTCAGGCGCGCCTCGGATTCCAGCATGCCCTTGAGCGACGCGACATCTCCCGATGTACTTTGGGACAGCAGCCTCGGAATGACGTAATGCTCTATCAGCTGCAGCTTGTCTTGGCGCTGCAACTGGATTTCTCTTACCTCCGCCTGCATCATCAGGCCATAGCGAACCACGCTGACCACCAAAATGATGGCGAGTATCGGCAGATACAGCCGCGGGTACGTGCCGCGCGTAAGCCAGGTAATGAAAGGAATTTTGTGCATGGCTGATGGTGAGTTGCCGCACCGCGACGGCTTTTGGCCAGCGGCTAGCAATGTTAAGTGCGAACCAAGCGGTGTTCCCATTGGCCCTTGTCGCAGGTATTACACCATCACCAGTCGTGCGCGCCACGCTGCAGCGTGCGTTTGGAGCGCTTGATCCATTTCCCCATCAACCCTCGGCCATTAGGCGAACAACGCGGCCAGGCGTTCGGCCGCCGCTACCGACTGCGCGCGGTCGATGCGGCTGTCCTCATTGCCAAAGTCGTGTTCGCCTTGTGCCGCCACCAGCAGGCCGTCGCGGCGCGGCACCATGACCAGGTTGTGGCCACGGTAGACCAGTGCGTAGTCCACCTCGGGCTGTGGCACCAGCCTTGCGGTTTGCCCGCGCACCGGGATGATGGACGTGTCGCCCAGCAGTGCCCGCGCGCCATAGCCGGTGCAGTTAACAAGGGTGCGCTCGTGCAGGTTGGCAAACTGGCTGGGGTGCTCGAACGTGCGCTGCACCACCTCGCCACCGGCGCGCAAAAAGTCGTCCACCAGCAAGCGCTGGTAGCTGGCAATGTTGAAGGCCATCTGCGTGAAGCGCCGCACATGGGCTACGCGAAACGGGTGCTCACCGGGGTTCAGTAGCACGCTCTTGGGCCGCAAGTCGGCCAGCCGCGCGTTCAGGTCGGGGTAATCGGGCTCACCGTCTTCGATGTTCAGGGGCTGGTCAAAAGGAATGTCCGATAGGGAGTAGCCATCGCCCCATTCCACCGGCGGTCCGGCCAGGCCCAGCAGGCTTTGGTAGGTCTTGAACGAGGCGCGTGCCATCCACTCCCAGCGCTGGGCAAAGGCGGGCGTCGCGTGCTCTTCGGTGCAAATACGGGAGTCTGGCGTCCACCAGCCGGTGGCGGCGGACGAGGCCACTTCGGGCGGGCGCTCCTTGCAGTAGATGCGCACGCGCAGCCCGTGCTGCTGTGCCACCCGCGCCGTGGTCAGGCCAATGGCGCCGCAGCCAATCACCGCAATCTGCCGCTCGCCGGTGGCCAGGATCATCGGCAGGGCCATCTTGGCCGAACCCCACGATAACGACCAGCCGCTGCCGCCATGGCCGTAGTGGTGGACGATGGTCTTGCCATAGCGCCGCTCGGACTCGATCCGCGGCCCTTGGGCGCGGAAGGGGCGTCGGCACACCGAGATGTCGATGATGCGGTCGGCACTGGCCCGCACCGGTGCGATCGTTCGGGGCGCGGCGGTCAACGCATGGTTGGGTACGGGCAGGGTGGCGAGCGTGGCTGCGCCTGCGGCCAAAAAATTGCGGCGTTGCATAGTGTGTTTTGGGGTTTACCGGGCCGTGCCCGGTGCAGGGGGTTTAGAAGATCAAATGTGCAGCTTGGCCAACGTGGCACGTATGCGCGTGGCATCGTGCAGGCGCTGGGTCGAACCATCAGCGTCGAGCAGCACCACGGTGAAGTGCTTGCTGCCGCTCTTCATACGCATGGTCAGGCAGCGGCCAGCCTCGTTGGAGTAGCCGGTCTTGGACAGTTCGATATTCCAACCACTGCCGCCCACCAGCTTGTTGGTGTTTGTCACCATACGGGCACGGCCGTTGACCGGCACGCTGTCGCTGCGGTCGCTGGTGATGCTGGCGATCTCGGGGTAGTGGGAAGCAGCGAGGGCGATCTTGGCCACTTCGGTGGCGGTAGACTTATTGGCGGGCGACAAGCCAGTGGGGTCAGCAAAGGCGGTGCGGCTCAGACCCAGGCTGCGCACCTTGGTCTGCATGGCTTGCACAAAGGCAGGCGTGCCGCCGGGGTAGTAGCGGGCCAGTGCAGCCGCGGCCCGGTTCTCGGACATCATCAGCGCCAGCTTGAGTGCAGCCATGCGCGTCATCTCTGAGCCAACCCGCATGCGCGAGGCGCTGTGTTTGAGCATGTCTACATCGCTGTCCGCAATGGTCAGCGTCTCTTGCATATTGGGCTTGGCATCCAGCACCACCATGGCCGTGACCAGCTTGGTGATGGACGCGATGGGCACCTCGGCATCGGCATCCTTGGCCATGAGGATGCGGCCCGTGCCGTCTTCCAGCACCAAGGCGTGTTTGGCATTGACCGGCAGGCGCAGCAATTGGGGCGCACTGGGCAGCATGGTCGAGATGGCACGGGGCGCAGCCGTGGGCTCGGCGACCGTTGTCATAGCCTGCTCCTGCATGGGCTCATGTGCTGGCGGTGCTTCAGGTGGCGCAGCAATGGCAACAGTTGGCTGCGCAGCGCTGTGGGCCTGGGGCGTGGGGGACTGCACCCACAGGCTGGCGCTGGCCAGCACCAGGGCGGGCAGTGCCATCTTCCAGGCGGAGGTCTGGGTTGGGGTTGCCAAGAGTCGCTCCAACCGTTGTAGCAGTTTGCCGCCGGTGGCCGACATTGCCAGCCTGGGCCCATCCGATATACTTGAGTGCAATGACAGCGCATGCAATGCCTGGGCCATACGCCGTGCACCGCCCAGCGCATCGGCGGCTATGGAATCGGCCACCTCTTCGCGCACGTCCCGCATGCGGCCGGACAACCACCAAACCACGGGGTGGAAGAAGAGCAGGGCCTCCACCAGGCTTTGTAGCAGGTTGGCGACATAGTCCCATCGGTGCACGTGGGCCAACTCATGGGCCAACAGAGCCTCGATCAAATGCACCGGCATGCCGCTGAGCAGGGCAGTGGGCACCACCACCATCGGCCGTAGAAAGCCCACGGTAATCGGGCTGGCCAAGTCGGGCAGCATCTTCAGCAAAACCTGGTGCTGCACACCCATGCGAAGGGCCAGCGCGTCCAGCCGTTGCTGCCACACTGCAGGCGCAGGGTTAGCACGGCGGCGCAACACACCCACCCAGGCCAAGCCAGCGCCAAGGCGCAGGGCCATCAGGCCCACACCCAGGCTCCAGGCGGCTACCAAGGCTGGCAACCGGTTGGACAGGGATTGCAACCAGGCGGGCAGCGCCACGGTGTCGGTTGTCAGTGCGTCGGCAGAGTCCAGCATCCAGGCCACATGGGCCAGCGGCAGGATGAGGCAGGCCAGTAGCGCCACTGCGCACACCGCATAGCGCCATTGCGGCCGCGCGTGGCGCAGCAGCGCCAGCAGCAGCCAGGCCAGCGCGCCAACCAGGGCACCCTGCCACACAAAATGCAGCAGCGCCCAGCCCAAGACCGGCACTATCGATTGCAGGTCTAGCGGGTTCATGCAGCGTCGTCCTGGCCGTGCAACAGCTTCTGAATGTCGGCCCGCTCCTTGGCACTGACATGGCCCTTGAGCGCCGCCAGCACCAGGGCTTTGCCCGAGCCAGCGAAGGCCTTTGCGATGAGGTCTTTGAGCAAATGGGTCTGCAGCTTGTCCTGCTTTTGCGCCGGAGCGTAGCGCTGAGGGCGCTGGCTCTCGTCGCGGCTCAGCAGGCCCTTGCCGTGCATGACCTGCAGTTGACGCAGCACGGTGGCATAGGTTGCGTCGGGGCGCTCGGCCTGGAGCGCTTCGTGCACTTGCTTTGCGTCTGAGGGGCCGGTGCGCCAGAGAATGCGCAGCAGATCGAGTTCGGCTGCGGTGGGGTGGGGGATGGGTGTTGTGGCTTGCGGCATGTGTCTAGTATAGATGTTCTAGAACAAATATTCTATATCCACCTAAAAATAATTGATCTTGATAAAATTGGCCCGTAGCCCTCGTGGAATATGCTTGTGCTGCTATGATTTTTGTAGTTGTTTGATTGCGGCGCCTGCGTTGCGCGCCATCGGTTGCGCGGGGCTGGCGGACCGGTCATCCGTTCCCTTGGCCCACGCTCGCGGGCTGATGTGTTTGGTTTGCCACCTTTTGTTCGTCGACACGGTGGCTGGCAAGCCTGCTCTGTGGCAACCGCGAATGGGGCCGATGAACGGATACCCGATCCGCCAACTGGAGGGTGTTGGTTGGGATTAAATTTCGGCGGTGCCTTATGGAGATTAGGTCAGTTGGGCTGCGAAAGCGATCACACAACTTTACCCACCGTGGGTTGGTGCGACGTTACGCCTAGGTTTTTGACTCGCTTAGGAACGGCCAACAGTTACAAGCACTTTCAATCACCGAGCAAATCTGCGAGACCTCTCTGTGCATCAATGGAGTCGCTGTCTATGGCTTTGGTGTACCAAGCAATTGCCAAAGTTCTGTCTTTTGGCACTCCCACGCCCTTTGCATAAATGTCTCCAAGTTTGCTGAGCGCCATGGGAAGGCCTTTGCGTGCTGCCATCGCATACCATTTGGCAGCTTCGACTAGATCGACGGGGACGACTTTCCCTTGGGCATACATTTCGCCAACGGAAAATTGTTCCAGCGGGTCCCCCGCAGTCGCTGCTCTCACATACCAGGTCATTGCTTCATTCAGATTCAAATCCACGCCGTATTGGCCGAACTCATATGTGTTTCCGAGCCAAAACATTGCCTTTGCATTTCCCTGCGCTGCAGACAGGCGGTACAACCTTAGTTTTTCAGAAGGATTTTTTTCGAAGTTGGAGGCAAACCACAATTGTGCATCCGCATTGTTTTGATTGAATGCAAGCTGAATCCACTTGAGGGCGAGTGCCTTGTCCTGCCGCACCCAAGGATCCCCATATTCGTACATAACACCCAATGCGTATTGAGCACGAGCGTCGCCCTTCTCCGCAAATGGCTTTAGTTCCTCCATGGCAGAAGAGTAGTTCGAACGGTTAAAGTTTGCCAGTCCTCGCTCAACACCAGGCTTGGCCGCAATGATGTCAAGCTCAAACTGCGCATACTTGTCGCCACGAGACGCTGCTTTGGAAAACCATTTGATAGCTTCTGTTGCATCAGTTGGTGTCCCTCGGCCTTCTGCATATGAAACACCGAGCAGACTCATAGCATTAATGTTGTTCTGCTCGGCACTAGATTGCAGCAATTTGAGACCCTCCGCAGCTTGGTTACCTGCTCCGTTAACGAGGTCCCTTCCAATTTCATACTGTGCAATTGGATTGCCCTGATTTGCAGCCAGTCGAAGCCACTTTTCAGACTGAACAGCATCGGACTTCACGCCTCGTCCACTGCGAAACATTTGTCCGAGTTTGACTTGAGCGCGGGCATCGCCCTTCTCCGCCGCAGGTTGAAATTCCTTTATCGCGACTTCGTAGTCCGACTTTGCATACGCTGCAAAACCGGCCGCCAACCCGGCATGACTTAAAGGTAGTCCACTCGCAAGCCATAAAGCAAGTGTGAACGATTTGAATTTCATGAAAATATTCCTTTGAGGCCAACCGCCGCCTTGTATAAACACAGACTTACATGACGATTTTACGGAT
Organism: Burkholderiales bacterium; assembly: GCA_038317285.1. GTDB lineage: Bacteria > Pseudomonadota > Gammaproteobacteria > Burkholderiales > Burkholderiaceae_C > Allorhodoferax. Next base: position 11,927 of record JBBQBG010000094.1, read on the forward strand.
TCAAACGATCAATGTAACGGGGTGGGTGATCGCAATCTGAGGCTCGGCCTAGAGTGCAGCATCGCCACCCCAAGGTGGGCAGTGGGGTTTGCGGGCGCAGGTCGCACTCGCGGTTGCCACACAGGATGCAACCCAATCAACCCGTTAACGCAGCAGCACCAGCGCACCAACACGGTCGCCCGCGAAGCGAGCCGGAGAACGCAAGCCACGCTGGCCGCCTTACGCGAGGCATCCGCGCAAAGTGTATTCGGTAAATCAGCCCCTAGCCCTCGTGCAATATGCGTGCCAAGCTATAAAATCAATAGCAAATAGATTTTCACAGCATCGCCAACAAAGGCTGCAACACACTAGCGCCAAGCTTGCGCGAGCGCTCACCACTCCAGCCAGTCTCAAGGTTAGGCAGTTGCGCGTTGTCCTTGAACGGCATTTCAATCGTCAACGCCAGGCAGCCGAATTGTTGGGCCACCCAATTGGTAGCCAGCGTAGGGTTGGCGCTGCCGGGCGCGCTGCGGCCGTAGTTGTGCTCATCCTGAAAGTCGGGGCAGTTGGCCAGCCATGCGGCCTTGAACGTGTTCTCCAGCATCGCAATGCCTTCGGTATAGCCGGGGTTGCCCTCCGAGCCGACGACAAAGTTGTAGGGCAGGCCCTCGTCGCCATGCACGTCCAGGCAAATGTCCACACCGGTCTTGAGCATGTGTTGGCGCACCAGAAAGACTTCGGGCGATTTCTCCATCGTGGGCGTGGCCCATTCGCGGTTCAGGTTGGCGCCGGCGGCATTGGTGCGCAGGTTGCCGCGCACGGCGCCGTCGGGGTTCATATTGGGCACTACGTGGAAGACGCAGCGGTCCAGCAGCACGCGGCTAACGGCGTCGTCTGGGTCCAGCAGGCGCTCCAGAAAGCCTTCCACAAACCATTCGGCCATGGTCTCGCCGGGGTGCTGGCGCGCAATGATCCAGACCTTTTTCTTCAGCTCCAGTGGCGTGGCGCTGCGAACATCGGTGATGCGTAGCGCGGTCATGTCGCGCCCATCCAGCGTGCTGCCCAGGCGTTGCAGTTGCACGTGGGCCGACTGTGCAGCAGAGCCCAACAGGTCCAAATGCTGCTCGTAGGAATAGGGCTCGAAGTAGGCGAAGTACATGCAATTGCACTCGGGCGTGGTGCGCGCCGTCATCACCGTGCCGTCGAATTCGGTGTCGATACGAAACCAGGTTTGGCGGTCATGGCTGGCCACCACGCGGTAGCCCTCCCACCCATCGGGGTAGGCGCTGGCTCCGGCGTTCATGAAGCGCAGCACGACCGGCTTGTCAACGGCACCATGCAGCGCGAAATGGAACCACTGGGCAAAGGCGCTGGCGTTGTCGGCGCGGATGTTGAGTTCGATATTTCGGGGGTTGTCCAGGCTCAGCACTTCAATGGCGCCGGAGTCAAATTGGGTGGAGATGTGCAAGACTGACATGGTGTTGTGGTTTTCCGGGGTGGCATCGCAGCAGCGGTGGCTGCGGGTGATGGAATTCTAGTGGTAGGGTCGTATCCACAACCATCACTCCGGCAAAAACACTGCTTCAATCGTGGTGCCCAGATAGCGTGCGATCTTGAAGGCTAGCGGCAGGCTAGGGTCGTACTTGCCGCTTTCGATTGAGATTACGGTCTGCCGGCTCACGGACAGGGCCTCTGCCAATTGCTGCTGGGTCAGGCCCCGCGCGGTGCGCAGTTCCTTGAGTACGTTGTTCATGCTGGCCTCCGCAGCAACAGGCCGTCCTTCACGATCTGGCGGATCTGGTCATTGAGCGTGTCGGCTGCCGTATGCCAT
>JBBQBG010000095.1:0-13734 GCA_038317285.1 Burkholderiales bacterium
TTGGCACCAGTTACGCCATTACCAGTGTGGGTAGCACGTCTTTTACCAGCATTGGTGCGTCGGCCAATACGGTAGACGTGGTTTTCACGGCAACGGGCATCGGCAGCGGCACGGGCACTGCGCGCGCGATTGCAATGCGCCTGGGTTTTGGGCGTATTAACAAGGCTGCTGCTACTGTGGATGGCGTTAGCACCAAGGTCCTCGAGAGTAGTGCGACCTATGGCGGTGGCGGCGTGCGTGACTTCAATTTTGCCCGTAAGGCTAATTTGTTCAAATGGCTCGAAGACCTGCCTGCCGGTGGTGGTACGCCGTTGGTTCAAGCATTGGAAGCCGATGGAGAGTACTACTCGCGTACAGACGTTCAAGGCCCGTGGACGGATTTCCCTGCCCTCACTACCAATGTGGTGGCCGACAACAAGACATGCCGTCGCGCGTACGCCATGCTGACGACAGACGGATATTGGAATGGAGCGGTGGGTACGGCAGGCGATGCGGACGGCACCGCTGGCTCTCCCATTACGGGGGTGGGCGCGAGCTACACCTACGCTCCCGTGAAGCCTTACAACACCAATGCGTCTTCTAATACGCTGGCCGATGCGGCCATGAAATACTGGAAGACGGACTTGCAGCCCGCTATGGTTAACGCAGTGCCCACCGTGGCCAACAACACGTCGTTCTGGCAAAACATGACGGTATTTACGGTGGGCTTAGGTGTGAAGGGGCTGCTGGATCCCTCTACCGACTTGCCTGCGCTTACCAACGGCACCAAATTTTGGGGAAGTCCTTCGGCATCTACCACGAAAGAAAATGTGGACGATTTGTGGCATGCCGCAGTCAACAGCCGCGGGCAATACTTTAGCGTGAAGGATCCGACGGAGTTGTCAATAGCCATTCGGACCGCCCTTGCGGGTGCTACCGGTGGGGCGGGTGCTACCGCAGGTGTGGCAACCGCTTCAAGCACATTAACCGGTTCGAACCGGAAATACGTGCCCACATTTGACCCGCAAGGTTGGAACGGAGATATTTCCTCGTACGACCTGGATGCCACTGGCCAGGCCGGTGCCCTGCAGTGGACTGCTGCATCCCGAATGCCTGCGTATGGCAGCCGAAATGTTGTGACGTTTGATTCCACATCGACTGTGTGGGCCGGTACTGCGTTTGCCTGGGCTTCCATTCCGGCTGCTGCTCAAGCTGACATGGGTACCGTGGCAACAACCAACACGACAACCTTCATCGATTTTCTCAAGGGAGACCACAGTAACGAAGGCGTAAGCAAACCATTTCGTACTCGCCTGGATCGTGCGGGCCAGCCCTTTGTATTGGGCGACATCGTTAATGCCAACCCGGTGCTGATCCAAGGCAATTTCGACGGCGTCTACTCCGACCCGGCCTGGGGCGGAGCCGCCGCATACAACACCTTCAAGGCGGCCAAGGCGGCGCGAACGGCCGTGCTGTTTGCCGGCAGCAACGATGGTATGTTGCACGCATTCAAAGACACAAAAGGCGTTTCTGCAACTACCGACGGAACGGAGACTTTTGCCTACGTTCCTCGCGCGGTGTATGGCAATCTGAGCATGCTCGCAGACAAGAACTACGGCACGACGGCCTCGCTTCCGCACCAGTATTTTGTTGACGGCCCGTTGGCCGAAGCAGACGCGTATGTAAAGGCACCCGGTGCCACCACACAATCCTGGCGCAATTATTTGTTGGGCTCTTTGGGTGCTGGTGGACGCGCAGTGTTTGCACTCGATGTCACAAATACCGCTAGCTTGAACCCGACCTCCGTGCGTTGGGAGCTGTCCAGCACGGACGACGCCGATATGGGATACGTGATGAGTCCCATCCGGGTTGGTGTATTGCCCAATGGCCGCTGGGTCGCTGTTTTTGGAAATGGTTTCGGCAGTACCGGTGGCCTCCTCGGTGTCAGCCGGTCGGTACTGTTTGTAGTGGATATTGAAGATGCCGCCAGCAGCAGCGCAGCAGTCCGCTCTGCAGCCGTTACCAAATTGGTGCTCGATAGTACGGGCAACAATGGTTTGGGTGGCGTGACTCTGGTACACGATCTCGCAACGGGGCGGACCACAACCATTTATGTAGGTGACCAGAAAGGCAAGCTCTGGAAGCTAAACTTCAACCCCCCGACTGGCATCGTTCCGCCGGGTACTTCCCTATTTACTGTTGACGGTGGCGCGCCATTCTTCAGTGCAACCGACAGCACAAATAACGCCCAACCGATTACCTCCAGTCCGGCCATCTTCAAGCACCCATCACAGACTGGTGGTTATATGGTTTTATTTGGTACCGGAAAATTGTTTACTACGGCCGATGCAACCGATACGTCCATACAAAGTGTTTACGGCGTGTGGGACAAGCGTGGGGGCCCCACAGGGTTGCCAGAGACAGTGAGCCGTCCTATGGATCGCACGAACCTGGTGGCACGAACCTTGACTTCGTTTGCAGGTACGGGTGCGGCGGTTGGCACGACTTTTTATTCGGCGACCGGCGGCACTGTGAACTACAGCGGTGCTGACAGGGGCTGGTATATGGATTTGAGCCCGTCAATCGTTGGTGGCAGGGTGGTTTATCCGAGCCAGGTTGTGGGCTACGCCACGGCCTTGCTCAGCTCGGTAGCTCCGGTACAAGGAAACCCTTTGGCCTGTGAAACGGGTAGTGGAAAGGCTATTAACTTCGTCGTGCCAGTCGATACCGGGTCCAATCCGACCAATCGTATGTTCAATACGAATGGCGATGCCGCTGCCAATGGGACAGACCTTCCTGCGATTGGCTACGGTGCCGACGCGGATGGCGTCGATGCAGTGGTGAGCAGCGCCGCCGTCGGTGGCGGTGATCGACTGTCAGATGTTGGTGGTGGTGGGCCGGTAGGCGATTGCACGGGCGATGCTTGCGGCAAGAAGGGCAAGAAGTGTGTACCTAGTCCGCTGTGTCCGGATGCCAATACCTGCCTCTCTAGTATCCAGTCTGCTACAAAAGGCCTGCCCGTGTGTATTCCAATTGGTTCTGGCGGAACCCGTATTTGGCGTCGTATCATCAACCCGCCAATTCGTTAAGACTGAACAGAAAGAGATTGATCATGACGCATCCCCATCGAACTGCGCAGGGACCTAAAGATCGTGCCGTTGCGGGCTTCACGTTGATAGAGTTGATGATTGTGGTGGCCATTGTTGGAATCTTGCTGGCCATAGCGCTACCGAGTTACCGGGCCTATGTTCTGCGTGGAGACCGGGCCGCGGCGCGGGCCGCGTTGCTGGAAGCGCAGCAGTTCATGGAGCGGTATAACGCAGTGAACAATGGATTCACGAGTGCCGCATTGCCATCGAGGTTGACCAGCGTGCCCGCTGAATCCCCAAAGTACGGCATTGCGCTGAGTAATTTGGCAGCCAACACATTTACTCTGACCGCAACCCCGAATGGAACAGATGCATTATGTGGACCTCTGACATTGACCCACACAGGGGTCAAGGGCAACGGTGGCACCGGGACTATGGCTGAATGCTGGAAATAGGATGGATGCAGCGTGCGGTGTGGGCTTTTTGGCCTACCGCCTCACCTCATCCACCAGCGTCTTGAAGTCATCAATATCCTCAAAACTGCGATACACACTGGCAAAGCGCACATAAGCCACTTTGTCGAGCTTCTTCAGCTCGCGCATTACCAGTTCGCCAATGCGCGCGGACTGGACCTCGCGCAGTCCCAAATTCAGCAGTTTCTCTTCAATCCGCTCGATGGCGCTGTCAATTTGCTCGGTGCTGACCGGGCGTTTGCGCAGGGCCAGATTGAACGACGCCAATAGCTTGGCCCGTTCATATTCAATTCGCCGTCCATCCTTTTTGACAATGGACGGGTAATTGACATCTGGGCGCTCATAGGTCGTAAAGCGTTTCTCGCAGGAACCACATTGGCGCCTGCGGCGTATGAAATCCCCGTCCTCAGAAATCCGGGTCTCCACGACCTGGGTTTCGGAATGGCTGCAAAAGGGGCATTTCATAATAGGGGCTTGGTGAAAGTCTTTAAGAGAAATCGACCGCCAGCCCTCGCAGAACGTGCGTAACCCGCTATAAAAAATGTAGCGGTTGCGCACGCCATGGGTTTAGCCTAGGGTTTAGCCGTACACCGGGAAGCGCGAGGTCAAGGCATGCACCTTGGCCCGCACGGCGTCGATATTGGCCGCATCGCGCGGGTTGTCCAGCACGTCGGCGATCAGGTGGGCGGTGGCGCGGGCCTCTTCGTCTTTGAAGCCGCGGGTGGTCATGGCCGGGGTGCCGATGCGCACGCCGCTGGTGACCATGGGCTTCTCGGGGTCGTTGGGAATGGCGTTCTTATTGATGGTCATGTGGGCATCGCCCAGCACAGCCTCCGCCTCTTTGCCGGTGATGCCATGCCTCCACGTCGCGCTCTCACGCAGGTCCACCAGCATCACGTGGCTTTCGGTGCGGCCGCTGACGATGCGCAAGCCACGCTCGGTCAGGGTTTCGGCGACGATCCGGGCATTGGTCAACACCTGTTGTTGGTAGACCTTGAAACCGGGGTCCAGTGCTTCCTTGAAAGCCACCGCCTTGGCCGCGATCACGTGCATCAGCGGGCCGCCTTGCAGGCCGGGGAAGATGGCGCTGTTGATGGCCTTCTCGTGCTGGGCCTTCATCAAGATAATGCCGCCACGGGGGCCGCGCAGGCTCTTGTGGGTGGTGGATGTCACCACGTCGGCGTGGGGCACGGGGTTGGGGTAGAGGCCAGCCGCAATCAATCCCGCATAGTGGGCCATGTCGACCATGAAGATCGCGCCCACGTCCTTGGCCACCTTGGCGAAGCGTTCAAAGTCGATGGCCAGCGAATAGGCGCTGGCTCCGGCGATGATCAGCTTGGGCTTGGTTTCGTGGGCCTTGCGTTCCATGGCGTCGTAGTCGATGGCTTCCTGGGCGTTCAGGCCGTAGGAGACAACGTTGAACCATTTGCCGCTGATATTCAGGGGCATGCCGTGGGTCAGGTGGCCACCTTCGGCCAGGCTCATGCCCATGATGGTGTCGCCGGGCTTCAAAAAGGCCAGGAACACGGCTTCGTTGGCGGATGCGCCGCAATGCGGTTGCACGTTGGCGGCGTCGGCGCCAAAAATGCGTTTGATGCGATCCAATGCCAGCGTCTCGGCCACGTCTACATGCTCGCAGCCGCCGTAGTAGCGCTTGCCGGGGTAGCCCTCGGCGTATTTGTTGGTCATCTGGCTGCCTTGCGCGGCCATGACGGCAGGCGAGGCATAGTTTTCACTGGCGATCAGCTCGATGTGGTGCTCTTGCCGGGCGTTCTCGGCCACGATGGCGGCCCAGATTTCGGGATCAGCTTGTTCGACGAGGATGTTGCGGTGGTACATGGCAGTCCTTTAAGACAATGAACCTTGGACATAGGCGTGTTGAAACGATATGAAACAAGGGCTGCCCAGGCGAACGGCTGAACGCAAGCACCTGTTCAGATGCTGCGGCACGCTCCCCAGTGGTAGTCCCACGTCAGCGCCCCAAACCGCAGGGTTTGGGCGCCTATCGCCAGTCGCGTACGGTGGTGAGTTTACCTGAACCCGCCTCAGGGGAAGTCGGGGCCGGGCTTGCGGGCCAAAACTTATGAACTCATCAAGCTGGCAACCGTCTCTAAAGGAGCTGTAGGCTCCACGGGAAGAGTCACCGGCACAATCTTGGGTTGCGCTTGCATCTGCGGTGTGGGTGGACTGTGGCCTGTCGACACCACCATCAGCAATCGATTGTGCTCGGCCATGACTTTTGCGGCGTAGCCACCATCGTCTTCCATGTTGCCAGCACCTACGTAGAGCTTGAGGCCGCCCTCAACTGAGCCAGCGCGCGCCACGCACTCTTGCAATACCTTTACGCCGACCCGCAGGTTGGATACAGGGTCAAAAGCGGCCAGCTTGCCACCAAATCCCATGTATTTGTCGCTGTGGATTTTGGTCATGACCTGCATCAAGCCCTGGGCGCCAGCACCGCTCTGTGCAAACGGGTTGAACCCCGATTCAATAGCCATGACCGCCAGAATCAGCGTCGGGTCGATCTTGGCGCGGCTACCCACCTCGAAAGCTTCTGCCACCAATGCACTCAGCGGCTCGGGTGCAATGTTGTATTTCTTGCTGAGCCAATACGCCACCGCTGCTTGCTGTTTGGGCAAGGTTTGTGGGCTGGTGACGGCTGTACGTTCAACGGCTACTGTGTCAACGGCTGAAATGCCGGTGACACTGGCCTGGCGGGTTTGGAGCCAGTTCATCAACTGGACTTCACCCGCCTGGCGGATTTCTGGCCTTGCGGTCAGGGTGATCACAGCAAACATCACGGCCAAGCCCAGCAGGGCAAAACCGTTGTGCGTGATTTCAAAGAAACCTTGGGCGATATCGCTGGCAACTGTTGCCACACCCTTGGTGAATTTTTCGGTCGCTGTCATAGCTCTTCCTTCTTAGGCGGGTACCTTGCATCTCACGTACTGCGAACAGTACGGTGACTTGAGGCACCACGTTTGGGTTGGTACGCTATCAATATCCTGCGTCGTCGTTTCGACATGTGCAGCGATTTGAATATGCCGGGTTCGGCAGCGGTGCGGGTTATCCCTAGGCAAAACTAGGAATGCGCGGATTCTAGGGGGGTTGAATATACCGAGTCAACAATATTAAATAGGTTTGTTATTCTATTTTTGGTTGTTTGTAGCGCCATGTCTAGGCCCGACGCGGCTTTTCCGGCGGTTAGGGTAGAGCCAAAAATCTCGCAATCGCGCGGCCAAAATCCATTGAAAACGCTATTTGCATTCGTTTCAAGCGATCACTAGACTGCAATTGCCTGTTGATTCAGGTTATGTTCCGGCAGTAGCCAGTCCGTACCAGTTGGTATCTGTGATGAAGCGGCCCCGGTAACTTAAGGAGGCAATCTGTTGCTTCTAGTGCATTGTGGGACTTCAATCTCCCGCATTGCCAACCCTGACGGCATGGACCTATGGTCAGCCGTCGAGCCCGGTGGCCTAACTAAATGGTTAGGGCGCCGGGCTTTCTTGTTTGCGCCTCCCAGAAACTCTGGCTGTCCATGGGGTTGTATCTATATATAGAGTGTTCGTCCGCCCGGCTTCTGGGGCAACGGTGTTGAGGTGCAAAACGGAAAGTGCAAGCTATTCAAAATAGATTGCTATTTTTATGATAGCAGCGTACGCATATTGCGTGAGGGCTAGAGGCCAATTTTACTGTTGGTATCTCACCAATTGGGATGCTGCAATCGTTGCTTCTATCCGCTATGGACAAAAACCGATGGCTCCCATCCAATTAGCGGCGAAAATACACGGTTGCAGATTTCTATTCAACCTATTCCCGAGCCTACCGTGACGTCGACTTCTACCGCCAAAAACAACGATATAGCCCACTTAGACAGTCTGACCGGTGGCGCCTTCACAGCACCCACCTCCGGTGAGCGCTCTGCCCGCGTGCGGGACTGGCTGCTGACCAGCCCCAATGCTGAGCAACTGGCCGATGTGTTCAAAGAATTGAGCATCAAGGACAAGGGTGCTGCCAAGCTTGTCCGTGAAAAGATCGACGAAGCCAAGCGCGCGAAGGGCCAGGAAGCACTTGCCGCCGATTGGGCCAGCAAGGCCCAGGCCTTGTTGGACATGGTCAAACTCAATATTGCCGATGCGCTCGCTTGGCAACGTGATGCCGCCAAAGCCGGTGCGCCGCTGAGCCGCGAGCCACTGGCTGCGCTTAAGACCCAACTGGCAGACCGCGTGCGTGTCATCGAAGACCTGCAGCGCCGAGTCCAGGTCCAGCGCGAAGCCGCCGTACTGTTGGCCCAGCGTATTGAAGTCTTGTCCACCAAATCCTGGCAAGACGCACAAGCCACACTGGATGCCCTGCGCGTGGATGTCGATCAATGGCAATCGCAGGCGACCCAATTGGTGGCGGACGCGAGTTGGGCCAGTGTGGATGCCAAGTTTCCACCGTTGTTGGATGCGTCGCGTGGTCAGTTGCTGGTGGTATGGGATGCCTTCCAAGGCGCACTGTCATTGGCCGTAGCCGCTGCACAAGATGCCGCCGCACCACTGCCACCCGTGCCCATGTGGGCCAACGAGTTGCGCACGGCGCGTGGCGTGCCAATTGAGGCGCCAGCCAAGCAAGCCAAGCCCAAGATCGACCCTGAAGTGCGGGCCAAGGCCACGGCCAGCGTGCGCGAAGTCTTGACGACGCTGGAATCCGAAATCGCCGAAGGCCATGGCAAAGCCAGTGCAGGTGCCGCTAACGCGTTGCGCCATGCGCTCAAGGAATTCGGCCGACTGATCGACGACAAGCTTGAGAACCAGGCCCACGCCGCACTGGCCGCGGCCGGTGAGATGGAGGGCTGGCAACGCTGGCGCGCTGACCAATTGCGCGAAGCCTTGGTTGCCCAAGCCGAAGGCCTGCTCAAACGCCCCGAAGGCCAAGCCATTGGCGGGCGCAAGATGCAAGAAACGCTGCGTTCCCTGCGTGAGCAATGGAAACAAACCGACCAAGGCGGTGCACCTAACCACGCGATGTGGAAGCGTTTTGACGAAGCCTGCAACGAAGCCCACAAGGTGGTTGAAACGTGGCTGGACAAGGTGCGTGCCGAGTCGGCCGAGCACAAGGCCCAGCGTTTGGCGCTGATTGAAGAAGTGAATGCATGGGCCGTTGCCAACCGCACCGCGTTGGACGACGACTGGAAGGGCTTCAATCGCATCCTGTACCAGTTTGGCGACCGCTGGCGCGAAGCCGGCCACCTGGGCGAAAAGGCCTTTGCCGAATTGCAGCCGCTGTGGAAAGCCGCCATTTCCAATGCCGCCGCACCGCTGGAGGCTCTGCAGGCTGAAAGCCTGGCACTGCGCCACGCGATGATTGAAGAGGCCAAGATTCTGGGCGCCGCGCCCGAGCTGCGCATCGACGCTGTCAAAGCCTTGCAACAACGCTGGCAAGCCCAGGCGCACCGCGTGCCCATGGACCGGCGTCAAGAGCAAAAACTGTGGGATGCCTTCCGTAAACCGATCGACGACGCCTTCAACCGCAAGACTGCAGACCGCGAAAAAGCCGAGGCCTCGCTGGGTGCGCGTGACCGCATGGTGTTGCAAGCGGCCAAGGCGCTGGACGCTGCCAATGCGACAGGCGATGCCCAAGCCATTCGCACTGCGATGGCCGCCTTGGAAGCCGCGCTGCAAGGACAAGCGCTGGCACAGGCTGAAGTGCATACCGCCGGCGCACAGGAGAACGAAGCCAAAGTAGCGGTGCAAACCACCGACGCTGGAGAGAACAAAGCGCTAGCCCTCGTGGAACCTGCGCAGGCAGCTACAGAAACTGTAGCAGTGACAGATGCATCCGGCGAGGAGCCTGCGGTAGAAGTGCCTGCTGAAGCAGCAGCGCCAGCCCCGGCCCCCAAGCCCGCACCGAAGCCAGTGATTGCGATGCGTGGTGACGACCGACCCGGCATGAAGAAAGACGCGCCAGCCGCCCCCGGTGCGCGCGGCGCTGGTAAATGGGGTGACCGCAAGGACAGTAACACCCGTGGCCCGCGAGACCTCACACCGGGCCCCCGTTCGGATGACCGCCCGGGCGCACCGCGTGGCGACGGCCGTACCGGCGGCCGCTTTGGGTCGGATAGCCGCAGTGGTGGCTACGAGTCAAGGCCAGAGGCCCCACGCCTGGGCGACGCCGCCTTCCGAGCCCAACGTGATGCGCTGGAACAAGCCCAATACGCCCTCAAAAAATTGGCCGTGCAAGCCCATGGCGAAGCATTGACCCAGTTGTTGGCGGCTTGGGAAAAGCGTGATCCAGCCTTGGTGCCGGGAGCGCAAGACCTGGGTAACCGGGCGCCGCCGGCTACACGCAATGCGTGGTTGCAAGCTCTGGGTGCGGCATCCGCTGCACCGGCCAAGGCGTCTGACCCGCATGTGGCCCTTTTGCGCCTGGAAATGGCGGCAGAAGTGCCCACACCCGCTGAAGACCTGGACGCACGTCGCAGCCTGCAATTGCAATTGCTGACGCGCCGCAACGATCCGCCTCCGGCACAAACGTGGGGGCAGGATACGGCTGCCGTATTGGCCAGCCCATTCAATCCGCAAGCGGCGCGCCGGGTACAAAACGTGTTGAAGGTGCTGCTCAAGAAGTAGAAGAATTTCGTCCCGATGGTCGCCCACTGCGTGGCTCTCTGTCCCCCCCGAGGGGGTCGTGATTCACCTTGGGGGCCCGCCGGTGAAACTGGCGCCCAGTGGTGGGTGTTTGTGGAACAATGGAGCGCCCGTGGCGGCGGGCGCGGCTGCTTGTACAAGGGGAAACTGTGGACTCCATTGAAGACCTGCTGCGGCGGCTGGAACAGCTCAACGCGATTGGTACGGCGCTTTCCAAAGAGCGAGACATCACCCGCTTGCTGGAAAGCATCCTGGTGGCGGCCAAGACTATCACCCACGCTGACGGAGGGACGTTGTACCGCGTGACCGAAGACCGGCAGGCGTTGCGTTTTGAAATCCTCAAGACCGATTCGCTGAAGATCGCCATGGGCGGCACGTCGGGCAAGCCCATAGACTTTCCCAACCTGCCGCTATATGACAGCGAAGGTCGGCCGAATGATTCGCTGGTGGCAGCCTATGCTGCCATCCACAACCAGACCGTCAATATTTCGGACGCTTACACCGAGCCCAACTTTGATTTTTCCGGCACACGGCAGTTCGATGCCCGCACCGGATACCGTTCGCAGTCTTTCCTGGCTGTTCCCATGAAGGACCATGAAGGCGATGTGATCGGTGTTCTGCAATTGATAAACGCCAAGCGCAAACACACCGGTGAAGTGGTGTCGTTTTCTACAGCCGACCAAAGCCTGGCGGAATCGCTGGCTTCGCAGGCGGCGATTGCCATCACAAACCGCAGCCTGATGTCGCAGCTGGAAGCGCTGTTTGAGTCCTTCATCAGTCTGATCAATCTGGCCATTGACGAAAAATCGCATTACACCGGTGGTCATTGCCAACGTGTTCCCGCGCTGACGATGATGCTGGCCGAGGCCGTCAACAGCCATCGCGCGGGCCCGCTGGCAGCGTTCACGATGGACGATCGAGACCGGTACGAATTGAAGATTGCGGGGCTATTGCACGACTGTGGCAAGGTGACTACACCGGTGCACGTGGTGGACAAGGCCACCAAGCTACAGACGCTGTTTGACCGCATTGATCTGGTGGACACCCGTTTTGAAGTCTTGAAGCGTGACCAGGAAATCACTACTTTGCGCGCGCAACTGGAGTTGCGCCAACAAACCGACCCGGAGGCAGAGGCGCTGTTATCGGCGCAGTGCCGCGAAAACATCACCGCGCTGGAGGCAGACCGCGCCTTCCTGCGGGTGGTCAACCTGGGCGCGGAGTCGATGAAAGACAGTGACCTGCAGCGTGTGCGTGATATCGGCCAGAAGAACACCTGGCGTGATGTCAACGGGCTGGCGTCTGAAATGCTCACACCCGACGAGATCGAGAACCTGACAATACGTGGGGGCACCCTGACGGCGGGCGAGCGCCAAACCATCAACCACCATATTGTGGCCACTATCAAGATGTTGGAGCAGTTGCCTTGGCCCAAGCATTTGAAGAATGTGCCTGAATATGCGGGCGGGCACCATGAGCGCATGGATGGCAAGGGCTACCCCAAAGGGCTGACACGGGACCAGATGTCGGTACAGGCCCGCATCATGGGCATTGCCGATATTTTTGAAGCGCTGACCGCGAAGGACAGGCCCTACAAGCAGGGCATGAAGCTGTCACAGGCAATGGGCATCATGAACAAGTTCAAGATGGGCGGTCACATAGACCCGGATCTGTTCGATATATTTTTCAACGAAGGTGTTTACCTGCGGTACGCCCATCAGTTCCTGGATCCGTGGCAGATCGACACCGTGGACGCGCGGGCCTGGGCCTAAGCGCCAATCGATGCGTGGGACGCGACCGCCATGGACGGCGGTATACGTTCAATCGTGAAACTATCCGTTGCGCTGTTTGCCACTGCAAGGCGCAGGCGCATCACTTCGGCGCGCGGTGGGCGCGCACCCATATCCCAATCACTCAACACCAGTCGCTCGCGGCCCAAGCCTAACGCATGCTTGGCGGGACGGTGGGTGTGGCCATGCACCATATGGTCGGCTTGCAGCATGTTTAGCAAATCATTCGCAGCCTGAAAATCCACATCTGCAAATACCCTGTCATTGCGCTTGCGCGCTTCGCTTTGGGTACGCAGGTCACGTGCCAACGCCAAGCGCTCTTTCAAAGGCCTGTCCAGAAAATCACGTTGCCATTCAGGGGTGCGTACTTGCGCCCTAAAGCGCATGTAGTCGGTGTCGTCCAGACATTGGGCGTCACCGTGGGCCAGCAGCCAGCGCTGATTGGCAAACGCCAGCACGCTGGGATCTTCGAGCAGCGTGCAGCCACAGGCAGTCATCAGTGCGGCACCCATCAGGAAGTCGCGGTTGCCGCGCATGATGTAGATGCTCTTGCGGGCTGCGGCCCCGCGCAGCACATCTGCGCATTGCTGCGCAAAGCTGGCGTCGACCAACAGCACATCGTCACCCACCCAGACTTCAAAAAGGTCCCCCAGTATGAATACCGCATCGGCTGCGGTGTTCAGGAGGTAGTCGCTCCAAGCCTGGAAAGTCGATGCTTCGGACGCCTGCAAGTGCAGGTCCGAAATGAAATCAACGCAAGTCCAGCGGGATGGCGCAATGAGTTCCATCCCGCAACAGACCGGATTTAGAGCGCGACCACTTTTTCAATGACAACGTCTTCCTTCGGCACGTCGTCATGACCACCCTGTCGGCTGGTTTTGACAGCCTTGATCTTGTCCACCACGTCGGATCCGGATACGACCTTGCCGAACACGGCATAGCCCCAACCTTGGGCGCTTGGCGCTGTGTGATTCAGGAAGCCATTGTCCGCCACGTTGATGAAGAACTGAGCGGTGGCAGAGTGGGGGTCGCCTGTGCGGGCCATGGCCACGGTGTAGTTGGCGTTCTTGAGGCCGTTGTTGGCTTCGTTTTGGATCGGGGCGTCGCATTTCTTTTGTTTCATGCCCGGTTCCATCCCGCCACCCTGAACCATAAATCCGGGAATGACGCGGTGGAAAATGGTGCCGTCGTAATGGCCTTTGGTCGCATAGGCCAAGAAGTTTTCTACGGACTTGGGTGCCTTGTCTTGGTCCAGTTCCAGGGTGATGACACCGTGGTCCTTGACATGCAGTTCGACTTTTGGATTGCTCATGTTATTTCACCAAGGTAGCCGAATTGATAAGGACTGGGGTTTTGGGCGCGTCTGTCTGGAAAGGTCCGCCAGAGCCAGTCGGCACATCCCTGATTTTGTTGATGGTTTCCATGCCGGAAACGACGCGGCCAAAAACGGTGTAACCGTCTGACGGGCCCTTGGCATTCAAGGCGGCATTGTCTTTGACATTGACAAAAAACTGGGCGCGCGCCGAATTGGGTTCGTTTGTGCGGGCCATGGCGATCGTGCCAGTCTCATGTTTGAGTCCGTTTTGTGCTTCCAGCGGAATAGGTGGACGCGCAATTTTTTCTTCGTACTTGGCGTTGTAACCTCCACCTTGGACCATGAAGTTGGGAATCACGCGGTGAAAAATGGTGCCGTCATATTGCTTGCTTTTTACATACAGCAAAAAATTCTCAACCGTCTTGGGGGCCTTGTCGGGGTAGACCTCGACCACAAAGC
>JBBQBG010000096.1:0-13692 GCA_038317285.1 Burkholderiales bacterium
GCCTCTTCAAAGGCGGCGTTCTGGCCGGGGAGGATGCGGATGTCGGCGATTTCAAGAATCATGTGTGGGCCTCGGTGCAGGGTGGGGTTGCAATACAGGGGTCAATAGTAACGGGCTTGGTTTATCCTTGTTCGCATGACCCATTCGACCCTTGAGCCCTGGGATTGGCTGCTGCCTGACTGGCCCGCACCGAAACAAGTACGGGCCATTTGCACAACACGCAATGGCGGCGTGTCGCTGCCGCCCTATGACAGCCTGAACCTGGGCACGCATGTAGGCGATGATGCGCACGCGGTGGCGACCAACCGCGCGCGCCTGCAAGAGGCCTTGGGTGCCCAGCCGGTGTTCCTGAACCAGGTGCACGGCACGCAGATGGTGAAACTGGCCCGCGACACGACGAACGGTGTGTCGGCCGATGGCGTTTACACCTGTGAGCCGGGCCTAGTCTGCACCATCATGGTTGCGGACTGTTTGCCCGTGCTGCTGTGCGACGCGAAGGGCACCCAGGTGGCCGCAGTACATGCTGGTTGGCGTGGGCTGGCGGGCGCGGGCGGTGTCGGTGTTCTGGAGCAGGGGCTTAAGCAATTTAGGCCTATAGCCTTCGTGGATAGAGCGTATGCAGCTTCTGAATTGATAGCATGGCTGGGGCCCTGTATTGGCCCAACTGCCTTTGAAGTGGGCGACGAAGTGGTTGACGCCTTCACCGAGGTAAACCCGCAGGCCAAGGCTTGCTTCACACCGCAGCCCGCAGGCAAATGGCTGGCCGATCTGCCTGCGCTGGCGCGCCAACGGCTTGCGGCGTTGGGCGTGACCCAGGTGTTCGGTAACGATGGAAGTGCGCCGTGGTGTACGGTGGGCAATCCCTTACGGTTCTTTTCCCACCGTCGGGACCGGGTCAGCGGGCGCCTGGCCGCCTGCATCTGGCTGGAGTAAGGCGGCTTGTTGGGCCTCGTGCAGTTCAGCCGATTCGCGGGCCCGGATTTTGCGTTTCCGGCCGGGCGCACCCATGAAATACAGGATCAGCCCCACCGGAACCAAACCGTAAAGAACGAAGGTCACAATGGCACCCAGCACGGTACCGTTGGAGTTGGTGGCTTCGGCCACCGCCATCATGACGGTGACATACAACCAAGCGATAGGAACTATGTACATTCGGTATGGGTACTCTGGCAGTTGTAAGGATTTTGACCGCCATATGCTGAGATACTAGTGGCAGCGCTAAGTACAAATCAAAAGGTGACAGTGTGACGCAAGATGCCCCCGAATTCTGGACCCAGGCCGCCCAGCAGTTTCAGCAGTCCATGACGGAGAACTGGAGCAAGGCGGTGCATTCACTGCAAAACATGGACATGGGCGCGATGGGGGCTGGCATGCCGGTGGCCAACAAGGCGCCACCTGAGATTCGCTTCACGCCCGACAAACTGCAGGCGCTGCAGCAGCAATACATGCAAGATGCCATGGGTCTGTTCAATCAGGGCAACACAACGCCCGCCACCGGGGGTGACAAACGCTTCGCGGGCGAGGCATGGGGCAGCAACCCGGTGGCATCGTTCTCGGCGGCGGTCTACCTGCTCAATGCCCGCACGATGCTGGGCCTGGCCGACGCGGTGGAAGCCGATGCCAAGACCCGCAACCGCATCCGTTTCGCCATTGAACAGTGGATGGCCGCTGCAGCACCCAGCAATTTTCTGGCCTTCAATGCAGAAGCCCAGAAGAAGGCGCTGGACACCAAGGGTGAGAGCATTGCAAAAGGCATGCAAAACCTGGTGCACGACCTGCGCCAAGGCCATGTGTCAATGACGGACGAGAGCCTTTTCGAGGTTGGCAAAAACGTCGCTACCACCGAAGGTGCCGTGGTGTTTGAAAACCCGTTTTTCCAACTCATCGAATACAAGCCACTGACTGCCAAGGTCTACGAGAAGCCCTTTTTGATGGTGCCGCCGTGCATCAACAAGTTCTATATATTGGACCTGCAGCCTGAGAATTCTTTGGTGCGCTATGCCGTGGCGCAGGGCCACCGCACCTTTGTGGTCAGTTGGCGTAACCCCGATGCGTCCATGGACAAGGCAACGTGGGACGACTATATCGAACAGGCCGTTATCAAGGCCATTGCGGTCACCCAAGAAATTACTGGCGCATCCAGCATCAATGCGCTGGGCTTCTGCGTCGGCGGCACCATGTTGGCCACGGCGTTGGCGGTGTTGGCCGCGCGGGGCGCTGCCAAAGGGGCCTCCAAGTCTTTGCCGGTTGCCAGTGCCACCTTCCTGACCAGCCTGCTGGACTTTACAGATACTGGAATCCTGGATGTCTTCATTGACGAAGCGTTCGTCGAATACCGCGAAAAGGAAATGGGCAAGGGCGGCATGATGAAAGGTCAGGACCTTGCCAGCACGTTTAGCTTCCTGCGCCCCAATGACCTGGTCTGGAACTACGTGGTGGGCAACTACCTCAAGGGCGAAACGCCACCCCCGTTCGATTTACTGTATTGGAACTCCGACAGCACCAATTTGCCCGGCCCCTATTACGCCTGGTATGTGCGCAACACGTACCTGGAAAACAACCTCATCAAGCCTGGCAAGCTCACCGTTTGTGGTGAGAAGGTGGACCTGCAGGCCGTGGATATTCCAGTCTATTTGTACGGCTCGCGAGAGGACCACATCGTGCCCATTGGTGGCGCCTATGCCTCCACGCAAGTGTTGCCAGGCAAAAAGCGTTTTGTAATGGGCGCGTCTGGCCATATCGCCGGTGTCATCAACCCACCGGCCAAGAACAAACGCAGCCACTGGATTCGCGCTGACGGCAAATTGCCCAGGACCCAGGCCGCATGGCTGGAAGGCGCGCAAGAGCACACCGGGAGCTGGTGGATGGACTGGTCCACCTGGCTCAAGACCCATGCAGGCAAACAAATTGCTGCACCCAAAACCTATGGCAAAGGCAAATACAAAGCCTTGCAGCCGGCGCCGGGCAGTTATGTCAAGGCCAAGGCCTAGACATGTTGGCCCCCACGCTTGTCACTTCGTGTACTGCGCTGCCCCCCAAGGGGTCCGCAGTCGCCTTCGCGCGGCCCGGCGGCGACTTTAATTTTGACAACTGAAGGAAGATAAAAATGGAAGACATCGTCATCGTTTCAGCCGCACGCACTGCCGTAGGCAAATTTGGCGGCACCTTGGCCAAGACCCCTGCACCTGAATTGGGCGCCGCCGTCATCAAGGCCCTGCTGGCACGCACCGGCTTGGGCGCGGACCAGATTGGAGAAGTGATATTGGGCCAAGTGCTGGCAGCAGGCTCGGGCCAAAACCCGGCGCGGCAGTCCGTCATCAAAAGCGGTTTGGCTAAAGAGACGCCTGGACTGACCATCAATGCGGTATGCGGCTCCGGTCTGAAGGCCGTCATGTTGGCAGCGCAGGCAGTGGCCTGGGGTGACAGCGAGATCGTCATTGCCGGTGGGCAGGAAAACATGAGTGCCGCACCCCACGTGCTGTTGGGCAGCCGTGACGGCCAGCGCATGGGCGACTGGAAGATGACCGATTCCATGATCGTCGACGGCCTGTGGGACGTCTACAACCAGTACCACATGGGCATCACCGCCGAGAACGTGGCCAAGGCCTACAGCATCAGCCGCGATATGCAAGATGCACTGGCGCTGGCCAGCCAGCAAAAGGCTGCTGCCGCGCAAGACGCCGGCAAGTTTGTCGATGAAATCGTGCCCTTCAGCATTGCACAGAAAAAGGGCGACCCGATTGTGTTTGCGGCCGACGAGTTCATCAACCGCAAATCCAACGCCGAGGCACTGGCCGGCCTGCGCCCTGCCTTTGACAAGACCGGTGGCGTGACAGCGGGCAACGCATCCGGCATCAACGACGGTGCCGCTGCAGTCATGGTGATGACCGCCAAAAAAGCAGCCGAACTGGGCCTCACGCCTATGGGCCGCATTGCAAGCTTCGCCACCAGCGGCCTGGACCCCGCCTTGATGGGCATGGGCCCGGTCTCAGCATCCAAAAAAGCGTTGGCACGTGCCGGCTGGACGGCGCAAGATCTCGACTTGCTGGAAATCAACGAAGCCTTTGCCGCCCAAGCCTGTGCCGTCAACAACGAAATGGGCTGGGACACTAGCAAGGTGAACGTCAACGGCGGTGCGATCGCCATCGGCCACCCCATCGGTGCGTCCGGTTGCCGCATTTTGGTGACGCTGCTGCACGAGATGCAGCGGCGCAATGCCAAAAAGGGCATCGCCAGCCTGTGCATTGGCGGTGGCATGGGCGTGGCGTTGACGATTGAACGTTGAGCCGGGTTAATGGTGGGTCAGACCACTTTGCGCAGCAAATGTGCTTTGATCTTAACTGATTAATATGCTGCTAGCCCACGTGGAATGGGCGTAAGCAGCTACTGTTTTTGTAGCAAGTAAAACCAAAGAGGAGATAAAAATGAGCCAAAAAGTAGCATACGTGACGGGTGGCATGGGTGGCATTGGGACCGCTATTTGCCAGCGGCTGCACAAAGAAGGGTTCACTGTGATCGCAGGCTGTGGCCCGACGCGTGACCACGCCAAGTGGATCGCCGAACAAGCGGCACTGGGCTTCACCTTCTACGCGTCGGTGGGCAATGTCGGCAACTGGGATTCCACGGTAGATGCATTTACCAAGGCCAAAGGCGAGCATGGCAGTATCGACGTGTTGATCAACAACGCCGGCATCACCAAGGACCGCATGTTTTTGAAGATGACCCGTGAAGACTGGGACACGGTCATCGAGACCAACCTCAACAGCATGTTCAACGTGACCAAGCAGGTGGTTGGCGACATGGTCGAAAAGGGCTGGGGCCGCATCATCAACATCTCGTCAGTCAATGGTGTGAAGGGCCAGGCGGGCCAGACCAACTATTCGGCGGCCAAGGCCGGCATGCACGGCTTCTCGATGGCCCTGGCACAAGAGTTGGCTACCAAGGGTGTCACGGTCAACACCGTGAGTCCAGGTTATATCGGCACCGACATGGTTAAGGCTATCCGCCAGGAAGTGTTGGACAAGATCATTGCCACCGTGCCGGTCAAGCGCCTGGGCGAGCCGGGTGAGATCGCCTCCATCATTGCGTGGTTGGCGTCCGACGAAGGCGGCTATGCCACGGGAGCCGAATTTTCGGTCAATGGCGGTCTGCACATGGGATAAACGCTAGGCAAAGGCACTTCGCCCGCATTAAAAACCCGCTTAGGCGGGTTTTTTTACAACTGCTTTGTACTTCGGGCGACCTCAATTGCGATTCAATGCAGGGTCAGAAGCCTCGACTTGGTGAAAGTGCCAAAAACATGCGGTATGCTCTTTAAAAATCAATGAGGGCTCCCGCGCTATCGGGTGCCTAGGCTGTTGGGGGAGGCTGGGTTGTAAGACTCAAAAAAGGGATGGCCCATGAAGAGCAAGGACGATGGCGTGGAAATGGTGGACAGGGAGTCTCTGCGCCTGGGCATGTTCGTGGAGCTGGACGTCGGCTGGATGGCGCATCCGTTTCCCGTAGGCAGTTTCAAGATATCTTCTGCCAAGCAGATAGAGACCCTTCGCGCTCTTGGCCAAGAACAGTTCCGCATCAACCTTGCCAAGAGCGACCTTGATCCTCCGGAGTCCGTAGCCGGAGCAGCCAAACCAGCGCAAGATGCCGCTGGCATCGCACGAGCGCTAGCGGCAAAGTCTGAGGCCTTACAACGCCAGCAGCGTGCGGTGTTGCTGGCTAACCAGCAGCGCAGTCTGGTCGTGTGTGAGCGGCGCTTCGGCGATGCCGTTCGCCAATACAAAAAAATGCTGGAAGCCCTACCGACGCAGCCCAAGTCTGCCGCGGAACATTGCCACACCCTGGTCAGCACCTTTATCGGCGACATGCAGGGCGACGGCGATTCGGCGATCCGCTTGCTGTCCGAAGCGGCGGGCGACAAGTCGTCTATGCACCCCGTTAATGTCACGGTAGTCTCGCTGCTGCTCGGCAAGGCCATGGGCCTGCAGCAATCGGAGCTGATCGATCTGGGCATGGCCGCTTTTTTGCACGATGTCGGCAAGGCCCAATTGCCCGACCGGGTGCGCTGGCTGGAAGATAACTTTTCGACCGCAGAGTACAAGCTCTACCAGGACCATGTGGCCAAGAGCGTGCAGGCCGCCAAGGCCATGGAATTATCCAAGGGCGCGATCCTGGCCATTGCCCAACACCACGAGCTGACCGACGGCAGCGGTTTTCCCACTCGCGCCACGGGTGACAACATGACCATGGGCGCGCGCATCCTGGCGCTGGTCAACCGTTACGACAATCTGTGCAACCCAACGCGGTCGGCCACGGCGATGACGCCACACGAATCCTTGTCGCTGATGTTTTCGCAGTTCAAAACCCGATTTGACACCACCGCCCTGAGCGCGTTCATCCGCATGATGGGCGTCTACCCACCGGGCTCGGTGGTGCAACTGATCGATGAGCGGTATGGCATGGTGGTATCGGTCAACTCTTCAAGGCCGTTGAAGCCGCGCATCATCGTGTATGACCGCGGCGTGTCCAAGCACGAGGCATTGATTGTGGATTTGGAGCATGCCCCCCATCTTGGCATTCGCCGTAGCCTCAAGCCGGAGGCATTGCCAAGCGCGGCACTGGACTTCTTGGCACCGCGCCAGCGCGTGAGCTATTTCTTCGAGCGGGTCGTGGATTCGAAAATGGGTGATCTCGCATGACACCCAGCGCCTGCAACCCTTTGCTGGACGCCATGATCGAGGCGGTGTGCCTTGTGGACCCCAAGAACTTGCGCATCGTAGCGGCCAACCAGGTACTGGCATCGCTGGTGGGTTTGCCGCGCGACGAATTCATTGGTAGACCGGTCGTGGAGTTGACCAGTTCGCCAGAAGATCTGTTTTTTTGGGAAGACGTGGCCGCCGGCCTGACCGACCAAATTTTGTCGGAGTCGCTGCTGCGCAGTGCCGATGGTGTGGCAATACCTGTAGAACGCAAAGTCACGCGCGTGTGGCTGACGCCCACCGAGCCGGTCTTTCTGGTGGGCCTCAGCGACCTGCGCCGTCAGCGCCAGACGGAAGAGCAATTGGAAAACCGCATGTCTGAATTGCGGGCCACGCTGGAGTCCACCGGGGACGGCATTTTGGTTGTGGACATCAAGGGTGCCGTGCGCCATTACAACCGCCGTTTTGTTGAACTGTGGAATGTGCCGCCCGACATGCTGGAAACGCACAAGGACCTGCCGTTGTTTGACCATCTGCGAAGCTGTATCAAAGACGAAGCGGCGTATCAGCAACGACTTGACACCATTGCCGGGGACCCCGACATGGAATGTACCGATGTGTTGCTGCTGCGCTCGGGCCGCATGCTGGAGCGGGTTACCTTGCCGCAGACGAGTCGTAGCCGGGTGGTGGGGCGGGTCTATTCGTTTCGCGACCTGACCGAGCGGTTGGACGCCCAAAAGCGCATTGAGGCTCTGGCCTACACCGATGTGTTGACCGGTTTGCCAAACCGCCTGCTGCTGGGGCAGCGTGTGGCGGTCGCGTTACGTACGGCACAGCGCAATGGTGCAACCTTTGCACTGCTGTTCGTAGACTTGGACCGTTTTAAAAATATCAATGACTCGTTAGGCCATGCCTTCGGTGACCGTGTACTGATCGAAGTCGCGGCCCGCATCCAACAGGCCCTGCGTGAGGTCGATACGCTGTGTCGCGTGGGTGGCGACGAGTTCATCGCCTTTTTGCAAGAGGCCGATGCCATTGGCGCAGAGATCGTGGCGCGGCGTATCCTGGAAAAACTGGCCCAACCCTTTGTGCTGGACAGCGTCAACTTTTCGTTGGGCTGCAGCATAGGTGTGGCCATGTACCCGGCCGACGGACGCACACTGGATACATTGATCCAGTGCGCGGACACCGCCATGTTCCGCGTCAAGGAGCGTGGGCGCGGCAACTTCCGCTTTTACCAGCCGCAGATGAACGTGGACCTGTTGTCCCGGGTCAAGATGGACCACGCCATGCGGCTGGCCATGGAGCAAGGGCTGTTCAGGCTGCACTACCAGCCACAAATTTCGCTGCTGGATGGGAGTTTGCTGGGTGTGGAGGCCCTGATTCGCTGGCGCGATGTGGAACTGGGCAACGTGTCGCCCGCCACGTTTATCCCGTTGGCGGAAGAGTCGGGCTTCATCATCACTATCGGGAACTGGGTCATGGCCGAGGCCGTGCGCCAAGCCATGGTCTGGCAAGTGTCGGGGCGGCCGGTCATCGTCTCGGTCAACGTGTCGGCGTTGCAATTTCAGCAGGGCGATTTTGTCGAACGCGTAGACAATGCCATCCGCGATGCGGGCCTGGACCCGACGCTGCTGGAACTCGAGCTGACTGAATCCATTCTGATCAAGGACATTCACGAAACCCTGTCGCGCTTGCAGGCATTGGCAGCCTTGGGAGTGAGCCTGGCGATTGACGACTTTGGCACCGGTTATTCCAGCCTCGCTTACCTGAAGAAATTCCCCATCTCCAAGCTGAAGATCGACCGCGCCTTTGTCATGGGCCTACCGGAGGACGAGGGGGACCGCGCGATTGTGGGCGCCACCATCGCCATGGCCCGTGCGCTCAAGATGGCCGTTGTTGCCGAGGGGGTGGAAACCGGAGCCCAGCGCGACTTTTTGCATGGCCTGCAGTGCGAGGCTTTTCAGGGGTTCCTGTGCTCGCCCGGTTTGCCTGCGGCGGATTTTGAAGAGCTTTATGCGACGTTGCCGATGGGGCTTTCGGCCAACTGACTGCCTTGCAACTGCGGGAACTGCGTTACGACGTACTCAAACCCTTCCAAAGCATGTAGCCAGCCAGTCCGTACAGAATCAAGGCAAACACTTTTTTCAATCTGGCTACCGGCAAGCGGTGTGCCAGCTTGGCGCCCAGTGGCGCAGTGAACACACTGCAACTGGCAATCACCGCCAATGCCGGCAGCCAAACATACCCCAGAGAGTGTGGTGGCAGGCCGGGCAAAGAGGCACCGCTGATGACATAGCCCACCGTGTTCGCCAGCGCGATCGGAAAGCCCAGTGCCGCGCTGGTCGCCACCGCATTGATGATGGAAACATTGTGGGCCACCATGAACGGCACGCTGATGAAACCACCACCGGCACCCACCAGGCCTGACAGAAAACCAATAATGCTGCCTGCCGCAATTTGACCCGCCGTGCCAGGCATCTGTCGACTGGGCTTGGGCTTTTTGTCCAGAAACATCTGCGTGGCGGAGAAGCCCACAAATACAGCAAAAAAAATGGCCAGGTAGCTGCCTTTGAGCAATGCAAAAACGCCGGCACTGGCAACTATTCCGCCGATGACAATGCCGGGCGCGAGGCCTTTGACGATATCCCAGCGCACGGCGCCGCGCTGGTGGTGGGCGCGCACACTGGATATCGAAGTGAACATGATGGTAGCCATGGATGTAGCGATGGCCATCTTGACGGCCAGATCGGCCGCTACACCCAGCGACGAAAGGATGATGGTCATGAACGGCCCGATCAACATGCCGCCGCCTATACCCAGCAGGCCGGCTAAAAAGCCAGTGGCCAAGCCCAGCGTGGCCAGTTCGACAATCAGGAGAGGTTCAAGCATGGAGGCGGGAATAGGTGTCTGCAATGCCACCGGACCGGCATCCTGAACCATGGTTCAGGTGGGCTAGGTCAGCGCAAGCTTTGGGTTCATCTACGCGAGATGATCACGCCAGCGAGGCGATGTTCCAGGCCCGGGCTCTAAGAGCATTGGTACAAGGAAATATAAAGCCCGGCGAGCACTGCAGACCAGACCATTGTAGCCCCCACGCTCCGCCGCTGCGCGGGTCGCTGCCCCCTCAAGGGGCTAATTTTTCTTGGGGCGGCCCGGCGAAAAATTGCATTGTGCAAAAGTGGCGCTTCGGAAGGTCTACAGCAACCGCCCGTCTTCGCCCAGTGCCTCGTCAAGGCGCTCCAGCAGTGAGATCAGCAATACATCGGAATCGGGGTTGTGTTCGGCTGCGCGGGATGAATCGCCGCCGACGGCGGGTCCGGACGCGGCATGGGTACCGGACACGGCAGCTGGGGCCATTGCTGTTGCTGCATTTGTGCGATCCGGCACATCAAAAGCCAGGTTGAGTGCGGCCAACACCGCTATGCGGTCACGGGCGCGGACCTTACCGGCATCGCGGATTTTGCACATAGCAGTATCGACACGCTCCACCGCTTCGAGCAATCGGGCATCGCCGCCTTCCGGGCAACCCAGCAAATAGGTTTGGCCCATGATTTGAACTTCAAGCTGTTTCATGTTGAGTCTTTTTGCGCCGCAGTCGTGGTCGTATCCGGTAGCCGGTCCAGCAAGGCGTCCACCCGTGCGCGCGCCGCGTTCAGGCGCGATTTCAGTGTGTCGCGTTCTTGGGTCAGCGCGTCCACCTGATTGCTCAGCAGCACGTTGGTGCGCTGCAGCTCCGCGTAACGCACCAGCAGGCGGTCAACGCGTTCGGCAATTTGGTCGATGTGGTTCTGGTTCGCCATAGACTGCGCATTGTAGGGTTTAGCCACTCAAACTGACGTAAAATTCCTGCGTTGGTTCTCGCGGCGTGGTTCACACGCCGCAGTTCAACGGGAAGCAGGAGGGTACGCTGTTCACAGCAATCCTAACCTGCGCTGCCCCCGCAACGGTAAGTGGACGAATCGTCTTGCGATTCCGCTCCCATCAACAGCCACTGGACGCCTTGAACAAGCGCCTGGGAAGGCGATGGGAGTTGCTCCACCAGCCCGGATACCGGCCAACAACGTGGTTGCACGCCTGCGTGTGACTTTATGCCCATGCACTGTCGGGGAAGACGGTGAGGGCTATTTGTCGATGGTTTCCTTCTTTTACTATGAAAAATTGCACTTCTAGTGCGCGCTTGGCCACGTTATCGTTGGCTCTGGCCGCTGCATTCCCAACCTACGCCCAAGTTCAACTCCCCCAATCGGTGGTCACCGCCAGCCGCGTCGCCACGCCCATTACCGATGTCATTGCGGATGTGTCTGTGATTGACCGCGCCACGCTGGATCTTGCTGGCCAATCGTCGCTGCGCGATTTGCTGTCCAATCTGCCCGGCGTGCAGATGACGACCAATGGCAGCTACCGGTCCGCTACCGGCATCTTTTTGCGCGGTGCCAGCACTTCTCAGACCCTGGTGTTGGTCGACGGCGTGCGCGTAGGCTCTGCCACCTCGGGCGGTGCCTCGTTCGAGAATTTGCCGCTGTCGCGTATTGAGCGGGTCGAGGTTTTGCGCGGCGCTGCGTCCGCGCTGTATGGCCCCGACGCGGTGGGCGGGGTGATCCAGATTTTTACCCGTGAGCCTGGTGAAGGTTTGCAGATGGATGCCAATATCGGCGGCGGCACGGATGGCCAGCAACAAGCCGGCGCATCTGTGCGCGGCAGCAGCGGTGCTATCGGCTACAGCCTGGGTGTGTCGCGCGAAAAGGCCACCGGTATTTCTGTGATTTCCAATCCTGCATCCGGTAGCTTTAACCCCGACGAGGACGGCTTTACCGCGACCAGCGTGGACGCCAAATTAACCGCCAAGTTGAGCAAAGAGCATGCCCTTAGCCTCAGCTTGCTGAACAGCGAAACCGACCTGCAGTTTGACGGAACTCCGTTTCCCAACCCATTGGGCCTGACCAAATCCACATCTGACCCGCACTCCAAACTGGGAATCAAGAATGCCACCTTCAAATGGGATGCCCAATGGTCGGCCCAATGGCACTCGACCATCACGGCAGGAACCAGCGACGAAACGTCATTGGGTGACTACTTTCGGATGTCCGACGGCGCCTTCGGTGGCAGCAGCAAGTTCAATACCAGCCGTCGCCAGGTGACGTGGCAGAACGACATTGCGTTGGACAAAGACGTGTTGTCGTTGATGCTGGAGAGCCGCAACGAAACCGTGGACAGCTCCACCGCCTACACCGTGACCAGCCGTGACGTGCGCAGTGCCTTGGTTTCTTATGCCTTCAATCGCCCGGTGTGGAACGCCCTATTGGTGGCGCGCAATGACGACAATTCGCAGTTCGGTAGCTTCAACAACTGGGCCGTTTCCGGCGGATACCGCATGACCGATGCACTGCGCGCCGTGGCCAGCGTGGGCACCAGCTTCCAGGCACCGTCGTTCAATCAGCTTTACTTCCCGAGCTTTGGTAACGCTGCCCTGCAACCCCAGCGCAACCGCGCCTCGGAATTGGGCCTTAAATACGCGGCTGGCAATGTGTCCATGGGCGCTGTGGTGTACAACAACGACATCCAGGGCTTCATTTCGCCAGCCACCAACGCGCAAAGCTCTCTCGCGGTGCTGCGTGGCGTCACGTTGAGTGGCGATTTGCAATCTGGCGAAACCCATTATTCGCTGTCCTATGACTACGCCGACCCGCGTTCGTACTCCACCAATCCAGCTTCCAACGATCTGCGCCTGGTGCGCGTGGCCCGCAATGTGTTGAACGCCCGGGTCAACCATCGCTTTGGTGACCTAGGTGTCTTTGGCGAGGTCAAGGTCTCCAGCGACCGCGAAGACAACAACCTGGCCTTCAGCGGACGTGACGTTTTGCCTGGCTACACCGTGCTGAATCTGGGTTTGAACTACAAGCTGCAGAAGAACGTGTCGGTGTTGGCGCGCATCAACAATGCGACCGACGAGAAATACATGTTGGCCAATACGTACTCCACGCCTGGCCGCAATGTGTTTGTGTCGGTGAACTGGGCTCTGTAAGCCCATGGCGCACGCAGCCTGTCCTGCCATTCTGGTCGCGGCTTCGGCCTCTGGCCAGGGCAAGACCACGGTGACCAGTGCCCTGGCGCGTCTGCACGCGCGCCAAGGCAAGCGGGTGCGGGTCTTCAAGTGTGGGCCGGACTTTCTGGACCCGTATTGGCACAGTCTGGCCAGTGGTGCGCCGGTCTATCAGCTGGATTTGTGGATGACCGGCGAGGCCGATTGCCGCGCGCGGCTGTATGCCGCAGCACTTGAGGCTGATCTGATCCTTGTCGAGGGCGTCATGGGGCTGTTCGATGGTGAGCCCAGTGCAGCAGACTTGGCGCAGCGCTTTGGGCTGCCGGTGTTGGCGGTGGTGGATGCGTCCGCCATGGCGGGTACGTTTGGTGCCTTGGCTTATGGTCTGCAGCATTACCGCGCCGACATGCCCTGGGCCGGTGTGCTGGCCAACCGCGTGGCCAGTGCGCGGCATGCGGACATGCTGCAAGTCAGTCTGCAAGAGCCAGATGCCTGGTTGGGTGCGTTGATGCGCAATGAGGACATCGTGCTGCCTGAGCGGCATTTGGGGTTGACGGTTGCCAGTGAGGTGCCGGATGCTTTGGCGCGGTTGGATGCTGCTGCGGATGCTTTGGCGGATACGCTCTTGGGTCGCATGACGGTGGATGATTTGGCGCGTTGGTCGGTGGATTTTTCTGAGCTGGAAGTTGCTGCATCTGTTGCCCCGGGAGTGCGGGTGGCAGAGCGTTCTGCTCCGTGTCACCCGCCCGCTTTGCGGGCTCCTTCTTTACCTGCGCAGAACGCACTGCCACCCGCACTCCCTACGTTGCTGGGCAAAAGGATTGCTATTGCGCGCGATGCTGCGTTTTGCTTTATCTACACGGCTAACTTGGAATGCCTTTCGGCTCTGGGGGCGGAGCTGGTATTTTTCTCACCGTTGGTCGACGCCACTTTGCCAAAGTGCGATGCTGTTTG
>JBBQBG010000097.1:0-13673 GCA_038317285.1 Burkholderiales bacterium
TGGCATCGCGCTCAAGCGGCAAGAGCCGGGTCAGCATGTGCGACCTGGCGTCGCGCTCGCGGCGCACGCTCTTATCCGCCGCAGCCCGCTCGCCGCGAACGGTGGCATCCTCTGCCTCTCGATCTTCAGTAATCGCAGCTTGGACGTCGTGTGGTGCGGCAGTCTCGACCTTTTCGTCCGCCTTTTCGCGGGCAGCGGCCAGCACAGCATCGGCATTTTCCCGGGCATGCTCCAAAACCGCGTCCGCATGCTTTTCGGTGGCTAATCGGTTTGCAGCTATTTCTCGATCAGCTTTTTCGCGTTCTTCGCGCAAGCCGGCGTCGGTCTGTTCGCGCTCGGGAGATTCCTGGGGACTGGTGTTTGGCATCGTAATACTTGCTTTCGTCGGCGTTGTTGGATAAACCGGAATCCGACTCCCTTTGGCCGACCAGGTCAGAATATAACGGATTAAGCCAGAGACCTGCCTTTTTTCACTGCGAACCCAGCGTTTATGGGCGGCAGGGTAGTGCCGCCTGCCGGTGCGTCCGCAACCCCCGGGAGGTAAGGGCGGCGCTCGTTGGCTGCTAACCACGCTCCTGCATCTTGATCGACAGTTGGGTCCGGTTGCTCACGCCCAGTGTTTTGAAAATCTCCTTAAGGTAAGCCTTCACCGTGCCTTCGGTCAGCCCGAGCTCATTGGCAACTTGCGCGTTGCTGAGTCCGCGCGCCACACTAATTGCAACTGCATTCAATCGTAGGGACAATGCTGCCGGTTGCGAGCCGCAAGGGGGCGGTTGGTTGGATGTTGCGATGACGGGTGCGCCTTGGTCCTGCGCGTCCGCCCATATCGGTATCCCCATCATCGCAATGTCCAACAGCCGACGTAGCTCGGACGCGGACCGGCTCTTGTCAACCACGCCGCGGATATTTGTCTGGCTTCTGCAGCGCCTGGTGATGGTTTGAATATCCAAACCCGTGACCACAATGAAGGCAACGTCGGTATAGGCGCTGCACAGATACAACAGGCTCTCTATGCCGTGCATGCCCGGCATCATGACGTCAACAAGCGCCAGATCGAACGGTTTCTTCTGGGATTGTGCTTTGGACAGCGCTGATTCCAACGACTGGGCGTCCCACGCCTCTTCAATATCAAAGTTGCCCAGAGGTTCCAGTTGTGCACGCATGCCGCTGCGTATCAACGGGTGATCATCTGCCAGCAGCAATCTGCTCTTGGAACGGGTGGGGACAATGTTCATAGTGAGTCCTTGAGAACTAGCGTTTCCAGCCACATGCGCAGGGCCAGTGCGCGTACCGGCTTAGGCGAAAAGTGCCATCCTTTTGCGGACACTGCGGCTTCTATCGACAGGCTCATGTCTCCAGTGAACACTGCCACGCGCACGGGAGTGTCCTCACTATGTCTGGCTTGGGTCACTTTTTTTGCGACGCTGAAGGCGTCCTCACCGTCCGCCAACCAATGGTCGGTGAGCAGAACGTCCGGTGTAAAACCCTTGTCCAGGATGATGCGAACCGCCGCCGCGCCCGTGCCAGCCAGTTCAGGTTGTATGCCCCAGGAGCCCAACAAGGCTCCCATGGCGTCGCGTGAGCGCTCGTCGTCATCCACTACCATGACCCGGAGTTGCGTAATCGGAGCTGTCTGCTGGGTTGTCCGAGCCTCAACGCTTTTGCTCACCGGGTGTCCGGTCGGGTTAACCGCGTTGCACGACACCCAGAAGACCGATCCGCTTCCTACCTTGGAACGCAAGCCAATTTCCAGCCCCATCATCGCGGCCATGCGGCGGGCAACGGCCAATCCAAGGCCCAGCCCTTGGTCGCTACTGCGCTGCGGGTTGTGCAATTGAAAAAACTCCTCAAAAATTAAACCCTGTTGCTCGTCGACAATGCCAGGCCCGCTGTCGCGCACCTCAATTCTCCAGCGCTGCGGTCCGGGCGTTGCGTCGGAAAAAGGCGCGCCTTCACGACGCACGGCCAGGAGCACATTGCCGCTGGGGGTATAGCGCACTGCGTTGCCCACGAGGTTGCTGATGACGCGCCACAGCAAGGCTGAATCGGCATGGACCATGGCGCCGTCCAAGCCAGCCGGGCGAATCAGTAGCCCAATGCCTTTGGCACTGGCAACCTCGCGGTACGTGGCGTCGGCCCGGTCAAGCATGCCTTGAATGGGTACGGCCTGCATGTTGACGGCCACAACGTTGGCGTCAAGGCGTGCAATATCCAGAATTTCGTCGACTACGTCCGAAAAATGTTCGACACCACCCTGCAAGCGTGCCAGCAGCGCTTTCTGCCCTTCATCGGTGCTGTGGGCTTGAAGCGCAGATGCGAGCAAGGCCACAGCGTGAACGGGTTGGCGCAAGTCGTGGCTTGCGGCCGCCAGAAAACGGCTCTTCGCCTGGCTTGCCGCTTCTGCAACGTTTCTTTGTGCCGACAGTTCTACAACCAGGTCGGCATTGCGGTAGCGTTGCTCCAGATCCCTATGCATGACGATGGAGAAACGTTGGCTGGCCATCACCAGCGTAATCCACATGACCCCCAAAAAGACCGCACTGACCAGCGTGCTATGCGAGGCATGCACCAGGAGTTGTAGGGTGATGCCCAACAGAAAAGGCGTCACCAGGGCCCACAGCGCCGGGGCATAGACGCAAAACTGGGTCAGTGCGCCGGCCGACATCACTGCGGCCAATGTGATCGAGTAAAAGATGGCCGTGTCACTGCCGCTGGCAACGGTTGGAATGTTCCAAAGTGCCAAAACACTGCCCATGATTCCCAGGCGCCAGGTGACACCGTCCAGCCACGGTGCAGGGGCAAAGTCAGCGGACTTGCGGGCAAAATCAAAGCGCTTCAAAAAGAAGTAGCGCTCAAGGTGCAGAAGGTAGATGACGGCGGCCGGCCCCCAGGCAAACCAGGGGCCAATGAAGTCCTGAAACAGCCACGCGGTCAGCACGGGGCCTGCAATGGTTGATGCAATGGCCAGCCGGAAACCTTTGACGAGCAGGTCGACTTTTTCTCGCTCGACGCGCGCTTCGCTGCCTTGCTGTGCAGCCGTGAATGCGCTCAACGCGCGTTGGATGGGGTTCATGCCGCCATTGCATCACAGTCTGCCCATGGGAATACCCTCTTTTGAGAGGGGCCGACCGTCGGTGATTTCTTCATGCGGCGGGCTTTAGTGTGTATGCGCAGGCCAGGGCGCAACCTTTTTTTCGGTGTCGGTCTGTGTGCAAAGGGGGCGTTGACCGCACTAGAGCACGTCCATAATGGCTTGCTTTGCAAACGCCTTCGCAGGACGGATATGCCACGACAACCTGGTCACAACCTCTCTCTCCTATACGCCCGCATCCTTTTATCCATGGGCATTGCGTTCGCCTACTGGGTAGGTGTCGCGTCTGCTCATGCGGCCGTGACTGGGCAAGGAACGCATCCCTGCCGCATTGAGGGCTTGCCGAACGAATTGCAGTGCGGTGTGATCAAGCGCCCGTTGGATCCGGCCCATCCCGAGGGCGTGCAGATTGATGTGCATTACCTATTGGTGCCCGCCATGGCGCGTAACAAGCAGCCCGACCCGGTACTGGTGCTCGCTGGGGGGCCAGGTCAAAGCGCCATAGGCGTAGCAGCTGCCGTGCTGCCAAGGCTCACCCGCTTGAACTATCGCCGCGACATTGTGTTCATCGACCAGCGCGGCACCGGCAAGTCCGCCCCCTTGCAATGCGAAGACGACAGCAAGTTGCCCGTGGCACAAATGCTGGAACCGGACGCACAATTGCGGCGCTTGGAGCAATGCCGCGTTGCGCTGGAGCGTTTGCCGTACGGCGATCTGCGGTTCTTCACCACCACCATCGCCATGCAGGATTTCGAGGCGGTGCGACAGCAACTTAACGTGCCGCAGTGGAACTTGATCGGCGCCTCTTATGGCACGCGGGCTGCGCTGGAGTATTTGCGGCAGTTCCCCGGCCAGGTGCGTCGCACGGTACTGGACGGAGTGGCACCACCAGACATGGTGTTACCCGCCAGCTTTTCGACCGATGGCCAAGCCGCGCTGGATGCCAGCCTGTCGGCCTGCGAGCAAGAAACGGCGTGCGCGGCGCAATACCCGCAGCTTCGCCAACAATGGGCTTCGCTATTGCAAAGCCTGCCGCGCCAAGTCAGCGTCAACCACCCGGTGAGCGGCTTGCCCGAACGATTCGTGCTGACCCGCGAGCTGCTGCTGCGCAGTGTACGCACCCCGCTCTATGTGCCCGCACTGGCTGCAGCTTTGCCTGTTGCAATAGATGCAGCCAGCCAAGGTCGGTTTGAGGGCCTGCTTGGTCTTGGCGGGGCAGTCGGCACACGCAAGGGTATGCGCGTGGCCATGGGCATGCACTTCTCGGTAGTGTGCGCTGAAGACGCGCCGCGTCTTGGAGATGCCGCAGACAAGCCCGGTGCGGACTTTGGCAGTGCAGATGCCAGCTTCTACGCGCGGGCTTGCCAGAATTGGTCGAAAGGGACCGTTCCGCCAGACTTCTACAGGGTGGGTGCAACGCATTCTCCGGTACTGTTGCTCAGCGGTGGCGCTGACCCTGCTACACCACCACGCCATGCGACGCGCGTGGCCCAACTGCTGGGCGCGCACAACGCATCGCTGGTGCAGCACATCGTTGTGCCGCAGGCTGGCCATGGTGTGGTTTCTGTGGGCTGCATGAACGAGGTGCTGTTTCGTTTCATCGATGCAAAACTCAACAGTGCCGCGTTGCCACAGGACGCCAGTTGCGCGACCAAAATTCCGCGGGCCAGCGCATTCATCCCGCCACACGCGGGCACGACGGGCGCCACTGCGCCCCTCTCGTCGAGCCGGGTCCCATCACCATGATACAGATCGATAACGTCAGCAAACACTTTGTTGCGCGCAGCGGAGGGTCGCTCTTCAAACGTGCGGCCATGCAGACCGTGCACGCGGTGCAGGGCGTCACGGTGTACGCGGCCAGCGGCTGCATTACCGGCCTGCTAGGGCCCAACGGCGCGGGCAAAACCACGACGCTGCGCATGCTGGGTGGCTTGTTCAAGCCCGATGGCGGCAGCATCACTGTGGACGGTATTGCGGTGGAAAGCGCGCCGCGCCAAGCGTTGGCGCGTATGGGAATTTTGGGGGATGCGCATGGACTGTACCCGCGGCTTTCGGCACGTGAAAACATCATCTACTTTGGTCGCCTGCAGGGTATGGATGCGGACGCGGCCAGTGACCGAGCGCAAGAGCTGTCGCGCCTGCTGGATATGGACAAAATTTTGGATCGCCGCGCCGAGGGATTTAGTCAGGGAGAACGCATGAAAACCGCCTTGGCTCGCGCCCTGGTGCATGACCCCGCCAACATTGTGCTCGATGAGCCCACTAATGGCCTGGACGTGCTGGCCACACGGTCACTGCGTGAAGTGCTGCGCCATTTGCGGTCTCCAGCCGGTGGCAGTAAATGCATTGTTTTTTCAACCCACATC
This sequence comes from Burkholderiales bacterium, assembly GCA_038317285.1. Lineage (GTDB taxonomy): Bacteria > Pseudomonadota > Gammaproteobacteria > Burkholderiales > Burkholderiaceae_C > Allorhodoferax. The sequence goes on from JBBQBG010000097.1 coordinate 5,458, forward strand.
ATGCAAGAAGTAGAGCAATTGTGCGAACACGTGGTAGTGGTTGCCCAGGGTCGCAGTGTGGCCCAAGGCACCGTGCAAGAACTGCTTGAACAAGCCGGAGAAACCAAGTTCGAAGATGCCTTTGTCAAACTGGCGTTCCCCCATCCTACACCTGGGGAGCTGGCATGAAAGCACGCTTGTTCTTGAGGGGTTTTTGGGTGGTGCTGACCAAGGAAGTGTCTGACGCACTGCGCGATCGGCGCACGCTGTTGCGTCTGCTGGTGCCCGCAGTGCTAATGGGGCCGTTGCTGCTGTTGGCTCTGTCCACACTCATTTCTTCATTGGAAGAGCGGGCCGAGAAGCGCGAGGTCTTGGTGGTTGGCATTGAATATGCGCCTACGCTGCGTAACTTTATTGAGCGCCAGACCTACACGCTCAAGCCCGCACCCTCAGACTATGAAGCCCGCTTGCGCGCCGCCACGCTACTGGATCCGGTGATGGTGATTGGCAAGGACTTTGAGAGCGAACTGCGCGCTGGCGAACGCCCCACGGTAGCGGTAATTAACGACAGCGCCAACCAGCGCGCGGGTGCCGGTGTGTCCACGTTGTTGCGCTTGTTGCAGGGCTTTAACCGCGAGAGGGCGACATTGAGCATGGCCTTGCGCGGCGTATCGACCGATTTGCTGCAGGCCGTGGATGTGGAGGAGCGAGACCTGGCCAGCGCCCAGGCCCGCGCTGCGCGGCTGACCGGCGTCATACCGATGTTCATCATCATGGCCGTGCTCTATGGCGCGCTGACGGCGGCTCTGGACAGCACGGCGGGCGAGCGCGAGCGCGGCTCGCTAGAGCCCTTGCTGATGAATCCGGTGCAGCACTTTGCGCTGGTGCTGGGCAAGTGGGGCGCGGTGGCGCTGCTGGGCATGGCGGTCGCTCTTTTGGCCAACCTGAGTTTTGTGCCAGCGCAGTGGCTGCTGCGCAGCGACAGCCTGCAGGCGATGTTCCAGTTTGGCTGGTTCGAGGTGGTGGTCTTTCTGCTGCTGCAACTGCCTTTGGCGGCAGGGTTGGGTGCGTTGCTGATGGCATTGGCCATACGTTCCAAGACTTTCAAGGAGGCGCAGGCTGGCAGTGCGCTGGTCGTCACCCTGGTTGGCCTGGCACCGATGGTCAGCATGCTGAACCCGGGGGGCGAGGCGCCTTGGTATGTGTGGGTGCCCGGCTTGGCACAGAACACCCTTATGATGTTGGTGCTCAAGGGGGAGGCGCTGACGCTGGCGCGTGTGTTGCCGAGTGTGCTGGTCGGCGCGCTGCTGACGGTGGTGTGCCTGCTTTATGTGGCGCGGTCCATGCGGGCTGCGGTGGCGCGATAGGCGCTTGGCCGGGCTGTCGGCCATTCGTGCCTCTTACCTGCCCGCACCCAATACAGCAACAGCGGCTTGCGCAGCGATACGTCCCTCGTCGGTGGGGACCATCCAGACTTCCACTGTGCTGTCATCCGCATGCAGGCTTGTTGCAGCCCCGGCATTTGCCTGGTCGTTGCGCTTAGGGTCCAAGCGAATTCCGAGGAACGCCAACTGCGAGCAGACTTCGGCTCGCAGCACCGCGTCGTGCTCGCCAATGCCGCCGGTGAAAACCAGTGAGTCCAGTCCGCCCACGCAAGCCGCCATGGCTCCCGTTTCGCGGATGACCCGGTAGGTGAACATCTGGATGGCCAGCCTGGCGCGCGGGTTGTCGCTGGCGCGCAGTTGGCGCATGTCGGCAGAAAGTCCGGAAACGCCCAATAGGCCGCTATCGCGGTACAGCAGATCCTCCAGCCGCGCGCGGTCCCAACCTTGTCCCAAAAGATGCAGCAGTACGCCAGCGTCCAGGGCACCACAGCGTGTGCCCATCATGAGGCCCTCGAGCGCCGAAAAACCCATGCTCGTCGCACGGCTCTGGCCCTGGAGCGTGGCGCACAAACTTGCGCCGCTGCCCAAGTGGGCCATGACCACACGCCCCTGGGCGCGCGGGGTCAACTGGGCCAGGCGTTGAACAACATATTGGTAGGACAAGCCGTGAAACCCGTAGCGGCGCACGCCTTGGTCTGCCAGGCTTTGGGGTAACGCGAACGTGTATTCAACCTCGGGCAAGCTGGCGTGAAAGGCAGTGTCGAAACAGGCAATGTGCGGCAACGCCGGAAACGCAACTGCGAACGCGCGAATACCCTCCACGTTGTGCGGTTGGTGTAAAGGCGCCAAGGCAGAGAAGCGCTCCAGTGTTTCCAGCACGCTTGCGTTCACCCGAACAGCGCCGTGGTACACGCCCCCACCATGCACCACACGGTGCGCAACCGCGCGCAGGTCAAGCCCGGCGGCAGCATCTTTCAGCAGGCCTTGCAGCGCGCCCAGGGCGCAGGTAAACGCGTCACCGTCGCTTTGCACCTCGGTTTGGAAAGCGTCGCCATCGGCCGTCCAGCGCAAGACCAGTGCATCCCCCGCCCCGAGGCCGTCCACACTGCCGGACAGGAGCGACGGCCCTTCCGGATCGCTGTCCACCGCATACAACGCGAATTTCAGTGTGGAGGATCCGGCGTTAACCGCGAGCACGGTCATAGGCGCGCGTTTCGGTTGTGGTGGGCGACCAGCTTGACCAGCAATGCAGAGGCTATGCGGGCAGATGCACCGTCCGCTCTGCTAGTGAGGGCTATAGGGACACGCGCCCCCAACACAATACCGGCCAACGTGGCACCGCCCAGGTATTGCAATTGCTTGCCCAGCATATTGCCCGACTCCAGGTCGGGTACCACCAGAATGTCTGCATCACCCGCCACGTCGGACGCAATGTGTTTGATTCGGGCAGCGTGCGCGGAAATCGCGTTGTCAAAGGCCAGGGGGCCGTCCAGCAGACCACCGGTGATCTGGCCGCGCTGGGCCATTTTGCACAGCGCCGCAGCGTCAATGGTGGACGCAATCGCGGGGTTGACGGTTTCAACAGCCGACAGTATGGCGACCTTTGGCAACGTAATGCCCATGATTTGGGCAAACAAAATAGCGTTTTGCACAATGTCGGCCTTTTCTGCCAAGGTGGGGCGGATGTTCAAGGCTGCATCGGTCAAAAGCAAGGGTTTGGAATAGGTCGGTACATCAAACCGGAACACATGCGACATGCGCCACTTTGTGCGCAGCGCCGTCTCTGCAACCACGCTGTGGATCAGCTCTGCGGTGTGCAGGCTGCCTTTCATCAGGGCCTGTACGCGGTGGTCTGCGGCCATGGCGGCAGCAGTTGCGGCGGCGGCATGGCTGTGCGGCACTGATTCAATCGCGATGTCGGTGAGGTCTATGCCGTGTTCGTCGGCCAGTTCCCGCAAGCGGGCCTCGGGGCCAATCAACACCGGGTCAATCAGACCCAGGCGAGCGGCCTCGATGGCGCCGTGCAGCGACTCGGCGTCGCACGGGTGCACTACCCCGCAGCGCACGGGTGCCAGGCCCTCGCCTAACGCCAGCAAGGCACGCAGGCGCGCGTCCGGGTCAAACAACTGAATCTGCGGCACATGAACCTGCAGGCGGCGCACACGTTGGGTGGGTGCCAACACCCGCGCCATGCCAAAGAGCACGCGCTCGCTGCGCTGGTTTTGCACCTGGCAATCGAGCTCGACGCTCTTTTTGTCGTCATTCTTGGCGGTCACGGTCACGGTCACGGTCAGTGTGTCCCCCACCCGCACGGGCCGCGTGAAGTGCAGCGCTTGTTCCATATAAATCGTGCCAGGGCCCGGGAACACAGTGCCCAACAGGGCCGAGATCAAGGCACCACCCCACATGCCATGCGCGATCACGCCGTGGAACAGCGTGGCGTCGGCGTAGGCCGGGTCCAGGTGCGCGGGATTGGTGTCGCCTGAAACGGCCGCAAACGCACGAATGTCATCCAGGGTGAGCGTGCGCACGGTGCGTGCACTCTGCCCCAGACAGATCTCGTCGTAGGTGACGTTGTCGGTGTATGCGGGGTCGGCAACTGCGTTCATGGGGTTGGGTCCTTGTTCAATCGGCATAGCGCACCATTACGTAGTTGCCTGGCGCGTCGCACAGAGCGGTAGCCGTTGGAATGTCCCGTGCTGCCTCGCGCTTGCCAGAGCGCGCGTGCAACCATTTGTCCATCGCCTCCCACCAAGAGCCCTCTTGCCGGGGTGCTGTGGCCTGCCACGCTGCGGGTTCAGTCCAGCCGTGGCCGGGCTCGACACTGGCCATCTGGTAGCTCCGCTTGGGGTGTCCTGGCTCGGACACAATGCCCGCGTTGTGCCCGCCCGCTGCAAGAATGAAAGTGGTGTGCGTGTTCGTAAGCTGATGAACTTTGTACACCGAATGCCAGGGGCATACATGGTCCCGCACCGTGCCAACCACCAGCATGGGTGCACTGATGTCCCTGAGTGCCACGTCAACCCCACCGCATTGAAAGTGGCCTGCAGCCAAAGCGTTTTGCAGGAACAACTGCTCCAGGTACTCCGAATGCATGCGCGCGGGCAGGCGCGTCACGTCCGCATTCCAGGCCATCATGTCGTTGCCCACTTCGTCTTGCCCGAGCAGGTAACGCCGGGTGTTGCGCGACCAGATGAGGTCGCGCGAATTGAGGAACTGGAAGGTGCCCGCCATCTGCCGGCCTGACAGAAAGCCGGTACGGGCCATTTGCGCGCGCAGGGCTTTGACCTGGTCTTCGTCAATGAAAACGCCCATTTCTCCCGGTTCGTCAAAGTCGGTCATCGCAGCCAGTAGGGTCACACTGGCCAGCTCCGGGAAGCGCCCACGCTCACCAGGCGTGCCATCCCCGCGACCCAGGCGGGCCGCAGCGATGGACAAAAAGGTGCCCCCCAGGCAATAGCCCATGGCGTGGATCCGCGCTGCATCGGTTTGCGCGCGGATGGCTGCCATGGCATCCAATACACCCATGCGCAGGTAGTCGTCCAGTCCCAGTTCGCGGTCGGTCGCATCGGGATTGCGCCATGACACCATGAACACTGTATAGCCCTGGCCCACAAGATATCGCACCATCGAATTGCCAGGCGACAAGTCAAGGATGTAGTACTTCATGATGCACGAGGGTACGATGAGAACGGGCTCGGGATAGACGGTATTGGTGGTCGGTGTGTATTGGATCAACTCGATCAAGTGGTTGCGAAACACCACTTTTCCGGGTGTCACGGCCACGTCTTTCCCTACTACATAGTCCTGCGGGGCTGTCGCGCCCGGGTCCGTTTGCAGACGCGTACGTTGCTGCTGCGCGCGATCTTTCAGATAGCTCTGGTAGCCTTTGAACCAACTGTGCCCCAGCGTGGAAATACCAAGCCGCAAGACTTCGGGGTTGGTCAGTGGATAGTTGCTGGGGGAGAGTGCGTCCATCACTTGGCGTGCGTAAAAGCTGACCATTTGTTGATGGTGTTGCGACGCACCTGGCGCCTGCGCTGCAGCTTGCCACCATGCATCACTGGCCTTGAAGGTCTCTTTGAACACATTGAAGGGCCACTGACTCCAGCCGTTGCCGTCGAAACGGTGGTCGGGTTCTGCAGGCACGGCGGTCTCGCCAGGTGTCGTTGTCAGGAGACTGGCAGCGACCTGACCGGGCAATGCAAAAGCCTTTTGCCATAGTTGCGCTTGCCGCATGGGGGAAGCCGCAAGATGCATGGACCAGTCGGCGTAGGCCCGGGCGAGCGCTTTGGGCGACAAGCCCATTGTGCTGTGGGCCACCAGGGCGCGAAGGCCCGATTTCAGCGCGGATTCGGAGGCGTCGCTATTGTTAGCGGCAGGGGAGGAGTCGGCCGCTGGAGGAACTGGTGGAGTGAAAGTCATGGTTCTTATGTAGTTGAAATGTGTTGGCGTGTATTTGGGTCGAAAGGCTCAGGCTACTGCGTGGCAGCCTGCATCCACATAGATCGTTTGCCCGGTCATGCCCGACGCGGCGTCGCTGCAGAGAAATGCGGTCAGGCTGCCGATTTCTTCCAACGTAACCAAGCGACCCAGCGGCGATTTGCTGCGGGCATGGTCCATCAAGCCGTCGAAGTCTTCAATGCCGGAGGCTGCGCGGGTCAGGATAGGGCCCGGTGACACCGCATGCACCCGAATGCCCTTGGGCCCCAACTCCAGCGCCATGTACCGCACCAAGGACTCAAGGGCCGCCTTGACTGGCCCCATAAGCCCGTAGTGGGGAATTGCCTCAGCAGCGCCCTGGTAGCTCATGGTCACCAGACTGCCGCCCTGGGACATATGTGGCCGACACAGTTGGGCCAACTGCGCGAACGAGTGGCAAGACACCTCCATGGCACGGGCAAATCCGCCAGCGGAGCTGTTGACGACATCGCCATGCAGGTCGTCCAGCGGCGCCCAGGCAATGGAGTGAACCACAAAGTCCAGTTGCCCAAGTTGGGCTATGGCTTGTGTCACCAATGTCGCCAAGTCACCCGGCGTTTCTACATTGCACGTGAGCAAGGGCACGCCCAGCTCCGTAGCCAGAGGCTCGACAAATTCATGCGCCTTGTCGTTAAGGCAAGACAGCACTAACTCAGCCCCACCACGGTGCATTTCCCGCGCACAACCCCAGGCAATACTGTGTGCGTTGGCCATACCGATAATCAGGCCTTTTTTGCCCGCCAATGGTGGCGCGCAATGCTGCAAATTTGTCATTCATTCTTTCTGCGTTCAAGGTCGGATGGAGTAATTCTCCAAGTACGCCACGACTGCCTCGTGACAGACAAGGCGCTGGACCACGCAATTTCGCCTGGACTTGATGTAGATCAATCCCAGGCATGGTGTCGCGCCACGCTAGGCGGCACTGGGTGTTGTTTTGCAAGTCGCTGGCCGAGCGCAAGCGCACTGTTTGGGGTATTGCCCCCTTTTGGGTCCGATGCTTACCGGGCCGCGACGGCTCTAAGCGGCGCTGTCTGCGCGCGTTGCGGTGGCTAGGTGGGCGTTATGCCAAATACCCGTCCATTCGACCAAGGCTTCCTGAACGGTGGTGCAGTGTGTGGCGGGCAGACCCAGCGCCTGGGCCGCCATCTGTAGCGCGTTAAGGGCAGCGGGTGGGCTGGTTGTGTCTACGGCCTGGGCCCCGTTTTGCTTAGACAATTTTTCCCCATTGACGCCCAATACGAGGGGTGTGTGCAGGTACTGCGGGGTAGAGAGCCCTAGCGCTTGCTGCAGCAAAACCTGCCGCGCCGTGTTGTCCGCCAGGTCCATGCCGCGCACGACATGGCTAATGCCTTGCGCTCCATCATCTACGACCACGGCCAGTTGATAGGTGAAGCAACCATCTGCACGCTTCAAAACGAAGTCGCCCACGGCATTTGCCACGTGCTGTTGCTGTGCACCCATCAGCCGGTCGTTCCAGTGCGTCAAACCATATGCTATCAAGTTAATAGCGGCTTGTGCAGGTCCGGCGAGGGCTAGAGGCTCATATTTAAGTTGCACATCCGTGCGAACACGCCATGCGCAAGATCGGGTGTCGGCATGGCGCAGCGGTGGAAAGCCGTTGCGGCACGTGCCGGGATAGACCAACTCGGCGTGGCGTTCACGGTGCTGGCTCTGCGCGTGGGCGGCGTTCGCAATGTCTTTGCGTGAGCAACAGCAGGGGTAAGCCAGACCGCGTGCTACCAGTTGATCCAGTGCTTGCTGGTAGAAAGCGGATCGCGTGGATTGCACGACGACGGGCTCGTCGGACACGAGTCCGCACGCGCCAAGCTGTTGCACGATGCGTTCGGCGGCGCCGGACACGGTGCGCGGCGCGTCCACGTCTTCCATGCGCACCAGCCACTGGCCGCTATGGGCTCGAGCGTCCAGCCAACTGGCCAACGCCGCCACCAGCGATCCCGCGTGCAGCGGGCCGGTGGGGGAGGGCGCGAAACGACCTCTATAAGTCGCCGCAGGGTTCAAATGATGGAAAGTGCGAGTTCCAGACCAGAAACAAAGGCATCTTCGACCCGGTGGCCCAGACACCAATCGCCGCACAGGCCAATGCCTGAGCTGGCATCCCACAGATGCGATTGACCCAGCGGCTGGTCGGTCTTGGCATAGAGCCAGCGCTTGGTATCGGCGTGGGCGGCCTCAGCGCGGATGCCGGTGACCTCGGCAAATGCCTTGGTCAACTTGGCTTGGACGCGTTTGGGGTCGTCTTGCAAATGCTCTTTGGACCATTCCGCGCTGGCTTGCACGGTCCAGCGCTCAACGGCGCCACGGCCGGGTTTGCTCGATTCACGGGTCAACCAGGCGATGCGGTGGTGCGTG
>JBBQBG010000098.1:0-13591 GCA_038317285.1 Burkholderiales bacterium
GCCATGCTGGATGGCCTGGGTGACACGGGTGCTTCGACTGCCTCCAAGCTGGAGCTGAAAGTAACCTATGCCAACGATATGCACGATCTATGGTATCTGCGTGGCGACGTGATGGCCGCCATTTCTGCCATTTCTGGCGAAGCACAAGCTCGGCGCAAACTGGACCAAATCAGCGCCATGTTCTGCGGACTAATGCCCAGATCACTTACATCGCGCCCCAATAATTTGAGCTGACCGGCCAGCGGTCGGTCTCCAAGATTAGTGATGGTGGTGGTGATGGCCCCAAACGAGCATGACATCACGACCCTCTGCCAGCAGGTCAGCTTTGGCGCCGACCGGTATCAAAACCTTCGTGGCAACATGACCATAGGGTAGATTTGTCAATACCGGGGTTTTGGTCTGTGTGCGTAGCCACTGGACCACCGATTGCAACCTGAATCCCTTGTCGTGCGGGGTTAGTTTGTATTCGGTGAATTGCCCTAACAGTATCGCCTTTTGCCTTCCCAATACACCAGCGTGCAGCAACTGGGTCAGCATGCGCTCAATGCGATACGGATGCTCGCCCACGTCTTCCAGAAACAATATACCGCCCTTAATGTCGGGGAAGTATTCGGTTCCTAGCAAGGACGTGAGCATCGCTAAGTTTCCCCCCCAAATGGTCGCATGGCTGGCGCGAACGGTGGCGTCTTGCGGCTCACCGGGTTCACGGTTTTGGCGCCAGCCTGTGCCCTCCCCCTGCCCGGTTACCATGTCATTGAAGCAATCCTCCATGATGTCATCGGGAACGGGGGCCTCTGCATGTCCATGGTCGTCGAGTTGGTCGGGCTTGCCCCCCACGCCAAAACCTTCGCACAGTGCTGGGCCGGCCCACGTCGTGCTGCCGGCCTTCGTCAACAAAGCCAATTGCAGCGCGGTGAAATCGCTAATGCCGACAAACTGCGTCCCGCGCTCAATGGCCTTGGCCAGTGCTTTGTATCGTATGCCGCCCAATATACGCGTAAGACCATATCCGCCACGTGATATCAAGGCCACGTCTGCTCCACTGGCCGCGGCACGGTGAATGGCAGCCAGGCGCGTTGCGTCATCGCCGGCGAAGCGCATATGGCTGCTTAATGCGTCGGCGTCGATCTCGACGTCGTGGCCCAAGGTTTGCAAGCGGCGTATGCCGCGTTTGAAGGCGGCCTTGTCGCGGACCGCACCGGAGGGGGAGTAGATATATATGTGCTTTTTCACTGCGCCATTATGGGGCAGTGACAGCGCCATGCAGACTCAGCCTGCGGCGCCGCGTGACTTAATCCACTGAACCAAATCAGGTGCAACCATGGGTTTGGCATACAAATAGCCCTGCCCCTCATGGCAGCCCATCTTCAACAGTGTCTGTGCCTGCTCTTCCTCTTCAATACCCTCGGCAATCACCGTCAGGTTGAGGTTGCGGCCCAATTCGATCACCATGGATGCGATATGTCCGCCCATCACGGCACTGTTCAATTCAGTGACAAAAGCCCGGTCGATTTTGAGCCGGTCTATTGGCAACTGGCGCAGATGGCTCAGTGATGAATAACCGGTACCAAAGTCGTCAATGGCGATCGAGATATCCATCTTGCGAACCTTGTGCAGGGTTTCAAGCATGAAGTCTGGGTCTTCCATGGCAACTGATTCGGTGATTTCCAGTTCCAGGCATTTGGGGTTGATGCCCGTGTCGTTAAGTGCCGAGCGTAGCTTGTCGAGAAAACCGGGGTGGCGAAACTGGATTTGTGACACGTTGACCGACATGCGCAGATCGGGCATGCCCAAAGTCTGCAGGCGTGCCAGTTCAAGGCAGGACACGCGCAACACCCAGTCACCAATCGCGACAATCATGCCCGAGGCTTCGGCCAGGGGTATGAAACGGTCTGGAGGAACAAAGCTTCCGTCTTCATTGCGCCAGCGAATCAGTGCCTCGACACCCACGAGTTTTTTGGTGATCAGGTTCAACTGCGGTTGGTAAACCACGAACAGTCGTTCACTCTCGACAGCGTGCCGCAAAGCTTGCAAAAGGCGCACGCGCTCGCGAATATCAGCGCCCATCTTGGCGGAAAACATCACAAAGCCGCCACGCCGGTTCTTTTTGGCCAACTTCAGCGCAATATTGGCGTCCTTGAGGGCGTCGCGTCCGGCAATGCCCGCACCCAACTCTTGGGTCAGCCCCATGGTCGCGGTGACCACCATCGAGTCGTCCTGCACGCTGAAAGGTGCACGGAACAAGTCGAGCACCGTCAACGGGTCCAGCACAGCGCTATCACCCATTAAGCCAAAGGTATCACCGCCCAGGCGCGCCAAAACGACGTCTGAGCCCAGCTCCAACTTCAAACGTTCTGCGACGGCTTGCAGCAACCGGTCGCCCTGCTGGTGGCCCAAGGCATCATTGATTTCAGAAAAATCGTCGATGTCCAGGATGGCAATCACATCCGATGTGAACTGATTTGACGCTAGCCGTTCATCGCTCAGATCAATGAATTTGTTGCGGTTGGGTAGGCTGCACAGACGGTCGTAAAAAGCCAATTGGTCCAACTTGCGGATCTGCTCGTAGGCTCGCACTGCAGCCGTTACGGTGGCATAGAGCTTGGTGCGCGTTAGTTCAGATTTGGTCTTGTAATCGTTGATGTCGAAATCGTGGATCGTTTCGATCTCTGGTGCATAGCCTGGTTGGCCGGTGCGCAGGATAATGCGCAACTCCGTCAGGCGCAGGTCTTGGCGAATGGTTTTGACCAAAGCCAGGCCAGCATCCTCACGCTCCATGACCACGTCCAGCAGCACTACGGCGACATCGGGCTCTGACGCCAGCAACAAAGTCGCTTCTGCCGCAGAATAGGCATGCAAGAACTGTAAGGGCCTACCCAGTATCTTTACGCCGGCCAAGGCAAATGTCGTGGCCCGATGAACATCGGGCTCGTCGTCGATCACCATCAAACGCCAGACCAGTCCCCCAGTGACTCCGGCTTCACTTTCGTCATCCAGGAAATGTAGCGTGTCAGTATCGGTATGCATTCAAACTACAAGTGGTTGGCTATCGGTTGTGGTTTCAAACATTGTGCACCACCAATACGGAAAATGTTGGCAAACTACCAAAACAATCCAAAACATTTAAAAAATCTTTAGCGTCTTGACCGGGATAACCCGTGGTGTCAGGAAATCACGCTAGGTCGTTTCAAAATAGCCCACGGCTGCTTGCGCAATGGGTTCACCCGACTCTTGCAGGAAATGTCCGCCGTCCTCTACGCGTAGGGGTTTCGGGCAGCCGCGTATGGACTGTCGCAATAGCTCCATCGTGGGCGCTCCTAATACCGGGTCCTGCATGCCGATGGCCATCAGGGTTTGACCTTGCCACTGGGTTTGCCAAAAATCCCGGGCTGCGCGCGAAACAGCTGCACCATCTGCGTCAGGTCCGTCGGGCACCATGGCTGGGAATGTGCGTGTGGCCGCTCGGTGCCCTTTATCCGGGAATGGTGCCGCATAGGCAGCGCACTCGGCTGCAGACATATGGGAATTGCCACGCGAAATCAGGCGCGCAATGTCGAACTCGGGTTGCTTGGCGCACATTTCACGCCAGGCAAGGAAGCCGGGAGTCAGGGGCGAGTCGCCCGTGGCCAATGTAGTGTTCATGACCAACAAACCCTTGAAACGCTGTGGCATGGCCATGGGCAACGTAAGACCGAGCAAGCCGCCCCAGTCTTGCACGACCAAAATGATGCGTTGCAGGTCGAGCCGCTGTACCAATTCCAGCAATATCTGGCGGTGAAAACCAAAGCTATGTGCAGCCTCTTTTTTGGGCTTGTCGCTTTTGCCGAAGCCAATCAGATCAGGTGCTATCACGCGGTGACCGGCCTGCAGAAACACAGGAATCATCTTGCGATACAAGTAGCTCCACGCGGGGTTGCCATGCAGACAGAGGTAGGTCAATCCAGCGTCCTCGGGACCTTCGTCCAGGTAATGCATGCGCAAGCCAACCAGCTCTGGCAAGTCGCTGAGGTAATGCGGCGCCCACGGATAGCCCGGCAGATTTAAAAATTGGGTATCGGGGGTGCGCACGGCGTCATCGCGCAGCGGGTGCATGGATCTCTTCTCCATTGTTTTTTCCTCGCGCTTCGTCTGAAAAAACGCATGCAAAATCGCAGTACAGGCTTCGCTCTCTACACTGCCCTGCACTTGCGTCTGGTGGTTGAGCTGGGTATCAGCGAACAGGTTGAGCACGGAACCAGCGGCTCCCGTTTTAGGGTCCGCCGCGCCGAACACCACACGGGCCAGCCTTGCATGCAGCATGGCGCCGCTGCACATGGCACATGGCTCCAGCGTGACGAACAATTCGCAGCCATCCAGGCGGTAATTCCCCAGCACTTGGGCTGCCGTTCGCAATGCGACGATCTCGGCGTGGGCGGTGGGATCGTGTGAGCCGATGGGCGCATTGCGGCCCGTCGCGATGATCTGGCCATCTTTGACCAGCACGGCACCTACCGGCACTTCACCTGCGGCGGCAGCTGCCTGGGCTTGATCCAGCGCCAGACGCATGAAATGTGCGTCGCCCAGAGTTGCTACCATTTTTATAGCTTGCTACGCAATGTCTACGAGGGCTATGGGCATATTCAGTCTACTACTACTTTTCATCTGGCATGGGCCGTGCCTGTTGCATGGTGCTCTCGACACTCTGCTTGACTTGCTGCTGGATCAACTGGCTTTGCTGTTGAACCGTAGCACCGGCGGGCGCGCTGGCAAAACCAGCAGGTGGCGCCACGGTGGTCAAGGCTCCCATCTGCTTTTTAGCCAGCACACCCACAATGGCCAGCGCAAGCAATAAACCCACAATTCCAAACAGTCCGCGCATGTCGTACTCCCGTTGCAGCTTGATTCCGATTGCAGAGCATAGCGCCGTTCAGGGCCGGGATTGCGTGCGCTTTATTCCCACTCTATCGTGGCCGGCGGCTTGCTGGACACGTCGTAAGTAACCCGGTTGATGCCACGTACTTCGTTGATGATGCGCCCTGACACTTTTTTCAGCAAGGCATAGGGCAGTTCGGCCCAGTCAGCAGTCATGAAATCGCTGGTCTGCACCGCGCGCAGCGCTACGACATAGTCATAAGTACGGCCATCACCCATCACGCCCACACTCTTGACGGGCAAGAACACGGTGAAGGCTTGGCTGGTCAGTTCGTACCAAGTTTTGCCCGTGGCCTCGTCTTTGAAGTTGCGCAGTTCTTCGATGAAGATCGCATCTGCCTTGCGCAGTAAGTCTGCGTATTCCTTCTTTACCTCGCCCAAAATGCGCACGCCCAAACCGGGTCCGGGAAACGGATGGCGGTAGACCATGTCGTGCGGCAAACCCAGTGCCACGCCTAATTCGCGCACCTCGTCCTTGAACAATTCGCGCAGTGGCTCCAGTAGCTTGAGGCCTAATTGCTCGGGCAAACCGCCCACGTTGTGGTGGCTCTTGATGGTGACGGCCTTCTTGTTGCCTGCACCACCCGACTCGATGACGTCGGGGTAGATCGTGCCCTGGGCGAGGAAGGAGGCGCCTTTGACAGACGGATTGCCGTCTGCTCCTGTTTTCATAGCGCCTTGTGCAACCAGCTTGAGGGCTGCAGCCTTAAATACCTCAACGAACTCTCTCCCAATGATCTTGCGTTTGGCTTCCGGGTCGCTGACGCCCTTGAGATGCCCCAAGAACTGCTCGGCAGCGTCCACCCGCATCACTTTGGCGTGCAGCTTGCCAACAAACATGTCCATCACCATGTCGCCTTCGTTCAGCCGCAACAAGCCGTGGTCCACAAAAACACAGGTCAATTGGTCGCCAATGGCGCGGTGGATCAGGGCTGCAGCGACCGAAGAATCGACACCTCCGGACAGACCCAAGATGACTTCTTCCTCGCCCACCTGCGCACGGATGCGCTCCACTGCCTCCGCGATGTAGTCGCCCATGATCCAGTCAGCGCGTGTCTGGCAGATATCCAGTACGAAGCGGTTCAGGATCGCCTGGCCTTGCTTTGTGTGGGTGACTTCGGGGTGGAACTGCACAGCGTAAAAACGGCGGGCCTCGTCGGCCATGGCAGCTACCGGGCACGCGGCGTTGGATGCCATCAGTGTGAAGCCGGGTGGCATCTCGGTGACCTTGTCGCCGTGGCTCATCCATACATCCAGCAGGCCGTGGCCCTCTGCCGTCGTGCTGTCCTCGATGCCTTCGAACAAGCGCGTGTGGCCATGTGCGCGAATCTGTGCCGAGCCAAATTCCCGCGTGCGCCCCGCTTCGACCTTGCCACCCAATTGCTGGGCCATGGCTTGCATGCCGTAGCAAATGCCGAGCACTGGCACGCCCAAGTCAAATACGGCTTGTGGCGCCTTGTCGGTGGTTTCTTCGTAAATGCTGGCATGGCTGCCAGACAGGATCACACCCTTGAGCGAGCCGTCCTTGGCATAGGCTCGCACCCAGTCATCGGTCACGTCACAGGGATGGACTTCACAGAAAACATGGGCTTCGCGCACGCGGCGGGCGATCAGTTGGGTGACTTGTGAGCCAAAATCTAGGATGAGGATGCGTTCGTGTGTCATAAAAATCAGGCAGTAGAAGGCACAGCCGCGAGCGCACGCCGGCGTTGAAAATGCCAAATCGCAAGGGCCAAGGCAAGAATTTGAACAAGGCTTCCCACAAAAAATGGCAGGCCTAGACGTACATCGCCACGTGGCAGGTGGGAAACCAATTCCAGCAATCCAGCGCCAAGGAGGGGTGCGACCACGGCCATGATGCTGTTGAGGGAAGAAACTGCACCCAAGGTTCGCCCTTGAATGCTCTCAGGAGCCGCGGCCGAAACGAGGCTCTGCAATGCGGAACTCGTTGCCGCTGAAGGCATATTGAACACAATGACCACAAACAACATCCATGCTTCGCTCACCAACCCATAGGCCGCATAGGCCAGTGCGGCGGTAAATAAGCCAATCACTGCCAATCGCTGCGCCGATATACGCTTGAGTACATGTTTGAGCAAGAATCCCTGCATGAAGACATTGACCACACCTACGGTCATAAGTGACCAGCCGACTTCTTTTGGACCCCAGCCGAATTTGAAAAAAGTGTAGAGAACCCAGGTAGCGTGCAGCATGAACTGCGACAAGGTACTCAGGGCAATCACCGAGACTAAGGGAGCAACCCCATGCAGATCAATCAATCCGCGCAGGGCAGATACGGGGTTGGCCTTGCGCCAGTCAAACGGGGTGCGGCGCTCCATCGGCAAGCTCTCGGGCAATACAAAATAGCCGTAAATCCAATTGATCACAGCCAAAATTCCAGAGGCGACAAAAGGTAGTCTCAGATCTACGTCCCCCAGGATGCCGCCCAAGGCAGGTCCCAATATGAAACCTAGCCCAAACATCGCGCCCAGCAAGCCAAACCTTCGCGCACGGTCAGCGGCAGGCGTAATGTCAGCCACATAGGCATTGGCCACCGCAATATTGGCTTGCATACCGCCGCCCACTAAACGGACTAGCACCAGCATGACCAAACTGGTGGCCGCCGCAGTCATGAAGAAGTTAAACGCCAAACCACAAAACCCGATTAGCAGAACTGGGCGGCGGCCGAAACGGTCAGACAAAGCACCCAAGATCGGCGCACCAAAGAAATTAGCGATGCCAAACGCAAATGCCACCGCCATGAAACCGATGGTTTGCTCAGACGGCGACTGCGTAAATTGCCCCACCAGATGTGGCAAGACCGGGATCATCAGTCCGATCGACATCATGTCGATCAGCACCGCGATCATGATGAAACGCATCGCAGCGGGCCGACCCGGGGCCGGTTCCATGGCGATATCAGTCGGCGCGGTAATTGGGAGCCTCTTTGGTGATCTGCACGTCGTGCACGTGGCTTTCACGGATGCCGGCGGTCGTGATTTCCACAAACTCGGCCTTGTTCTGCATGTCCTCAATGGTCGGACAGCCGCAGTAGCCCATGCTGGCCCGGATTCCGCCTGCCATTTGGAACACGATAGAGACCATGGAACCCTTGTAAGGCACGCGGCCTTCAATACCTTCGGGCACCAACTTGTCGGCATTGGGGTTGCCGGTGCTGGATTCCTGAAAATAGCGGTCCGCACTGCCCTGTTGCATGGCGCCGATAGAGCCCATGCCCCGGTAGCTTTTATAGCTGCGGCCCTGAAACAAAATGACTTCACCCGGCGCTTCTTCGGTACCGGCAAACATGCCACCCATCATCACCGTACTAGCGCCCGCTGCCAACGCCTTGGCAATATCGCCGCTGTAGCGAATGCCACCGTCGGCAATCAACGGAATGCCCGTGCCTTTGAGGGCTGTGGCCACGTTGTCGATAGCCATAATTTGTGGAACACCCACGCCCGCAACGATGCGGGTGGTGCAAATCGAGCCGGGGCCGATACCGACCTTGACGGCATCGGCACCCGCTTCAGCCAGCGCCAGCGCGGCCGCACCGGTGGCAATATTGCCGCCAATCACATCAACATGCGGGTAATTTTTCTTGACCCAGCGCACACGCTCAATGACGCCGTGGCTGTGGCCGTGGGCGGTGTCCACGACGATGGCGTCCACGCCAGCACGAACCAACAGTTCTACCCGCTCTTCAGTGCCCTCACCCACGCCCACGGCAGCACCGACGCGCAGTTTGCCTTGGGCATCGCGCGCGGCATTCGGAAAGCTGGTCTGCTTGGTAATGTCCTTGACGGTGATCAGACCTTTGAGCTCGAATGCGTCGTTGACAACCAATAGGCGCTCGATCTTGTATTGGTTCAGCAACACCTTGGCCTGGGTAATCGTGATGGCGGCGCTGTCCTGCACCGTCACCAGTTTCTCCCTGGGCGTCATGATCTGGCTGACCGGCAGGTCGTAGCGCGTTTCAAAGCGCAAATCGCGGCCCGTCACAATACCGGCGACTTTGCCGCCGTCGCAGACCGGGAATCCGGACACGCCCAGTTGCTCAGACAAATTCATTACTTGGCGAACGGTGTGCGATGGGGTAATCACCACCGGATCACGCAATACACCGGACTCGTATCGCTTGACCTTAGCCACTTGTGCGGCCTGTTCGGCGGCGGTCAAGTTCTTGTGGACGATGCCGATGCCGCCTTCTTGCGCAATGGCTATTGCCAAGCGGGCCTCGGTGACCGTATCCATGGCGGCGGACACCAGGGGAAGGTTCAAGGCAATATTGCGGGAAAAGCGGGTGGCGAGAGAAGTGTCCTTGGGCAGGACCTGGGAGTACGCGGGGACCAACAACACATCGTCGAAGGTGAGCGCTTTGCCGAGGAGGCGCATGTCAAAGCTCCAAATGTCGAAATTGTACCCGTGGCGCTGGCACCGAAAGTTCGCAAGGTCAACCGCTGAAATGCAAAAATACTGCCGTTTGTTCTAATTCTTACACTCTGTTTGGCACACAAGGCTACACTTTGGCTATGAAAATGATTCAAACACTCGTAGTGGCAGCGCTGACTGGATTAAGTTTTGCAGCCTCGGCCCAGTGGCAATGGATAGACAAAGACGGGCGTAAAGTCTTTAGCGACCGGGCGCCACCTACGGAAATTCAAGACAAAAACATACTGAAGCGGCCCGGCAATTACAAACCACCTGCTGCGCCTGTTGCGCCAGCTGGGGATGCTAGCCCAGAAACAGATGCCGCTGCTGGCGCTGTTTCCGCTGCTTCGGCACCGGTTGTTTCAGCATCCGGGGCCAAGCCTACAGGTTTAGATAAAGAGCTTGAAGCCAAGAAGAAACAGGCGAAAGAGGCAGAAGCCGCCAAGAAGAAAGCCAATGAAGAACAAGCCGCGAAAGCCAAAGTTGAAAACTGCTCGCGCGCCAAAATAGCCAAAGTCACCTTCGATTCTGGTGTCAGGATTGGTCACACCAACGCGGCCGGCCAACGCGAAATCATGGACGAAGCTGCTCGCGCAGAAGAGCTTAAACGCATCCAGGGCATGATTGCCAAAGACTGCAAATAGATCACCAAATAAAGGGCCATCATGGCCCTTTTTTAATACCCTGCCTTGGCCCCAAGCCGCCGTTTGGCAAACAGGCCGGCGGCCTTCTTGGCACCTTGGCCCGCAAAGCGTTCACGCCGTGCCACCTTCGGGTCTACGGTCAGTGGCCGATAGACTTCGACACGGTCCAAGTCGCGCAGTACATGGCTGAGGAGCATTTTTTTGCCCCACACTCCTACGCTTGTCTGCGCAGCCGCCAACTCTGGAAACTGCGTCACGAAACCGCTGGCTCGCAAAGCCTGCTCAACGGTGCTGCCTTCCTCCAATTGCAGGCACCTTTCAATGAGGTGCCTTGGCTTTGCGGAGTAGACGGCGATGACGACTATGGTCGGCACATCACGCTCCGTACACCTGCTCGGCCCGCTTGACAAAGGCATCGACCAAGTCGGTGGCGACCTTGTCGAAGGCGGGTCCGGCCAACTTGCTGAGCGTGGAACTGTTCAGACGGTAATTGACTGCCAGCTCCACCCTGCAGGCGCGTTGTGTTCCGTCTCCTATCCGCAGGAAGTTCCATTGACCGTCCAGATGCGAAAACGGCCCGTGCAGAAGTTCCATATCGACTCGGCTGTCTTGGATGTTCACATTGCGAGTAGTGAAAGTCTGGCGGACGGCGCCAAACGAAATTGAGACTTCGGCTGTGACGCCGTCGCTATGTTCTTCGACGATGCGGGTGCCATCGCACCACGGTAAAAATTCGGGATACCGTTGTACATCGGTCACCAAGTCATACATTTCACGGGTGCTGTACCAGATTAAAACGGACTTGTTTACGGTTTTCATAGAATGGAGGTCTGCGCGGGATTGTAGACAAGCCCTCAAGCATGCCTTTCATTCCCGTCTGTCACCCCTATTTAAGTTCCATGGCTAAAAAACCCGCGCTCAATACCCGCATTGCCGATAACAAAAAAGCTGCGTTCAATTATTTCTTTGAAGAGCGCTTTGAAGCAGGCCTGGTGCTGGAAGGCTGGGAGGTCAAATCCCTGCGCGAAGGCAAGGTCCAGCTGACCGACGGTTATGTCGTGATCCGCGCTGGCGAACTGTACATCGTCGGCCTGCAAATCAACCCCCTGCACACCGCCTCCAGCCATGTGAGTCCAGACAAAGTCCGCACCAAGAAGCTGCTGATGCACAAGGAGCAGATCCAGCGACTGACGGGCAAGGTTGAGCAAAAAGGCTACACCCTGGTGCCCATCAACCTGCACTGGAAAGACGGCAAGGTGAAATGTGAGATTGCCTTGGCCAAGGGCAAGGCTGAGCACGATAAGCGTGACACCATCAAGGACCGAGAAGGCAAGCGTGAGGTTGAGCGGGCCATGAAGTCTAAGGCGCGCTAACAAACGCGCCCAGCTCCTTCTTAAGCCTTTCTAGGCTAAGTCTTTGAGTGGATGGGTTCCCGCAGGCCAGGGGCTGACAAAGAACGGTGCCACCATGTCGGATGTCACATCGGCAATGCGCGCCGGGTTCCAGACCGGCTTGTGGTCCTTGTCGATAGCCAGGGCACGAATACCCTCCACCGTTTCGCTGGACGTGCCTGAGCGGTCCAAATGGGCCGTGTAGAAGCAATGCTGCACCAGGTCGCGCTCCATGCGCAGATCGTCCGCCAGGCTCATTGTGCGGGCGCGGCGGATCTGCTCCAGCACCACGTGCAGCATCAACGGGCTGCGGTGGCGCAGGGTCGCGGCCATGGCGCGTGCGGGTTTGGTGCCGGACGCTTCCAGTGCGGCAACGATGGATGCAATGCTGCCAAGGCCAAACGCGGCATAACTGCTCACATCAAATTCGTCGCTAGCCCTCGTGGATGCTGCGTAAGCAGCTATCACATTGGTAGCAATCCATTGCTGCAGCGACTCCAAGGAGCTGTGGGCTTGCAAGCCGGCCCATAGCGCAGCTAACGCGGTTGACGGCACGCAGACGTCGGCCAACCCCCAAGCGACTGCCTGCGGCCCACCAATCGTGTCACCGGTCAAGGCCAGGTACTCACCCACATGACCCGGGCAGCGGCTCAGGAAATAGCCGCCGCCAACATCCGGGAACAGGCCAATACCGGTCTCAGGCATGGCCATTTTGGTGGTTTCGGTGACGATGCGCAGACTGGCGCCCTGGCTGATGCCCATGCCGCCACCCATCACGATGCCATCCATAAAGGCGATATACGGCTTGGGATAGTTGTGGATCAGGTGGTTGAGCGTGTATTCGTCGGTAAAGAACGTATCTAACGTCGCATCACCGGCCAATGCGGCTTGGTGGAAGAAGCGGATGTCGCCACCGGCGCAAAAGCCACCAAACAGCGCCTCTGGGCTACCCGGGCGCCCAATCTTGTTGCTGCCGCGTATGGCAACCGCAATGACTGCAGGATCATCGCGCCAACCCAATAAAGTAGACAACAGGGTCTGCACCATCGGCAGCGACAGCGCGTTGAGTGCCTTGGGCCGGCTCAGCGTGATCAAACCAATGGAGCCGACCACCTCGGTCAAGACCGAAGGATCAGCAGTAGGGACTACTGCGGGATGGTTCATGGTGGACATACCTGCTGCGTGGGCCTAATAGTACATGGTGGTGTAAGAACAACCTGGCTTTGCCTGCGCCACAACGCGCCGCGCCTCTGGAAGAAAACGAAAATAGTACGGCAGTGTTTTAGACGAAGTAAAGTGCGTCACCAAGCTTCGCCGTGTGGCACTGGTATCTTGAATCTGGGCACCTCCGTGCGCCAGGTCGGAAGCCCAGATCAGTGCATCGCCCTTTTTAGGCAAGAAGGAAGCGAGCTTCAAGCCCTTTTCTTCGGAGCGATCATGCAATGCCTTGAGGTGCGACATATGCTCCTCATGCTTGTCTCGCTCGTGATTAAAGTGCTTGAATTTGCCGCTATAAAGCCAGTCCGGCAGGCGGTGGCTACCCGGGTAGTAGATCAGCTCACCCGACCCTGCCTTCACGTCTTCCAGCGCAATCCAACTCGCACAGAGGTTCATGGGTTGTTCGAGCACCACATACGCCGTATCTTGGTGAATGGCCTGGGTTGAACCCTTCTCGAAATGCAAACCCTGAAATGCCAGGATGTCGCTCTCGAATACCTCTTTCAGAAAGTTGACGATGGGATCCGAAAAAATCATCGTCCGAGCCGAGGGCAACAAGGCATAGGTATCAAGTACCTTGGTCAAAGGAGCGCCTAGATCGGCATCCTTGAGTGGAACTACATCCTTGTCTTGCGGACCGGCCATGGGAACGCTGGCGAGCAATGCACTGTTTCCTTCGCGGCTGGCGCTCTCCAGGTCGCGTCGATAGTTATCAATTAAATGGTGATCAACCGCCTGCTCCAGGATAACGTAGCCGTTATCGATGAAGAATTGCAGTTTGTCAGCCAGCCCCTCCGACAACTTCTCCCGCTTTGAAGCAAGTACGTCAACGGCATCCTTGCGATCTGTCCACAAGCCACCAAAACTACTGTAGTAGCTTGGTACAGCTTGAGGTTTTTCCTTCGTTCCAAAGTAGTTAGTCAATCGACGCAACATGTGTTGACACTCCCAAATAGCTCTCAGTTTCTAATCAATGGTAGGTTAGCGGCGCATACC
>JBBQBG010000099.1:0-13573 GCA_038317285.1 Burkholderiales bacterium
GGCCAGACAAGCTTCCTCGGTAGCAAACCAATCGAGAAAATTGTTCCAGTTCTGAGGATAGTCCTTGCCGGGAATTGGCGCTACGATATGGGTTTCCATCCAGCTATTTTGCATCAACTGGAGCTAAGTGGATACCCCTTATTTTTGTACAGTATACGCCGATGCAGGCGTTTATGGGAAAGGCTTGGCGGCCTGATTTAGCAAAAGGTCTGTCAGGCCGCCAGTGCTTGGTCAGGCCCGTTTGGGGCGGCTGGCTCGGGCCCCATGACCTCGACCAACTCCACCATGTTGGCCTTGAGTGCGGCCGATATATCGCGCTCCAGCACGGGCATGACCTGCTCAAAGGGTGCCAGCAAGCGGTTCAGACCGTAGGCGCGGTTGCGGCCATTGACCTTGCCCAGGTAGAGCGCCATGTCGGCGATCTGCATGGCCTTTTCCCAGTTGCAGTCGGTCTCCGACAGACCCGAGAATGGCAGCGACAAGAAGCCACCAGAGACCGTAATGGTCATCATCTTGTCGCCCACCGCGATGGGCTCTTTGCCAATGACGTTGAGCACCCGCTGCGCCAGATTTTTCAGGTGGGCAGCATTGGCCTTGGGTGAGAAGACCAAAAACTCTTCGCCGCCCCAGCGCATCACCATATCGGAGTCACGCACCGTACTGCGCAGGCGTTTGGCGATCTCGATCAACACCGCATCGCCACCGGCGTGGCCCAGGGTGTCGTTGATATGCTTGAAGTGGTCGATATCCAAGATCATCAGACCGTCAGGGTTGTCATCTTCGCGGCGCCCGCTGCTGGCATTCAGGGCACGCTTGTTCATCAGCTCAAAAAATGAGCGGCGGTTGAACAGCCCGGTCAGTGGGTCACGCACGGCGTGGAATTCGAGTTGCTGGTTGGCCTCGCGCAGCTTCAGATTGGTCTTGCGCACGCGCCGATACAACATAAAGACGAAGACGCCCGCCATGACCGTGACGATGGAACCCAAGAGCGTGACGATTTGCTGCAAGCGCTGGTTGCTGATGGTTGCGTCTTTGAGGCTATTCTCATGCGCCAGCAGCTCGATTTGTTTTTGCCGCTGTACCGAGTCAAACTGCTCCTGAAGGGCGGCGACCGCCTTCTCGCGATCCTTCTTAAACAGTTGCTCGCTGAGCTTTTGCTGTTCGCGTATGGTCGTCACCGCCTCGCTGTACAGGCCCAGTTGCTCGTACATGCGCCCCAGCTCGCCCAGTGTGTCTTCTTCGTCGGCAATAGCGCCTGTGTCGTGCACAAGCTTAAGCGCTGCGCGAACCTCAGCAACGCCTTGTGCCACCTTGCCTTGGCCCATCAGCGCAAAACCAATATTGGTTTGCGCCGTGGACACCCCCGATTGGTCGTCTAGCTCTTTGTATTTGACCAGCGCTTGGCGGGCAAGCACCTCGGCCTTGGGGTAGTTGTGGCTGCGAAGATAGCCGTCGCTCATGTTGTTGAGAACCGTGGCCTCCAGGCGCACCAAGCCACTTTCGCGGCTGACCTGGAGTGCACGCTCATTGGCCTCGGTGTACTCCTTCATGCGCCCCAGCTCCGCCAACTCACCGCCCTGGTTGAGGTAAAGCGTGGCCAGCATCTTTTTAGAATTGAGCTCTTGCGCAAGGACCAACGCCTCGTCCATGACTGCCAAGGCCTTGTCGTGGTTCTTCATGGCGGCATAGACATTACTCATACTGCTCAAAGAGCGCAAGCGAGACTGCTTGGGGTGGCGGGTTTGTTTGTCCGCGTACTCCAGGCTTTTAAGGTAACTGTCCAACGCCGGCTCAAACTTGCCCATGGCCAATTGCGCGGTTCCCAGTACCCGGTAGTGTTGCCACAAGACTTCTGGGTCACCCGAGCGCACTGCAACGGGGCGGGCTTCATCCAGCTTGACCACAGCCGTGGCGTTCTGCGCCGCCCTCACCAGCATCGAGGCTTCAAAGGCCATAGCCAGCGCCTGGCCAATATCATCCGGTTTGGGTTGGGCTTTAGCCAAAGCCAGCAGCTTGGCTATGGAGACCTTGGAAGCTTCGGTCTGCGCGGAGTCCTGCTCAATACCGACCCGCCGGTTCAGGTATTCGCGTTGGACCGCATACGGTGTGGCACTGGTTATCTGGTCGCCCAGCGTACGGATCTGCGCCAAAGCGGCGGCATTGTCCTGCTCGGACAAGACATAGATCGCATCAATCCGATCCAGGCTTTCTTGCTGGGCCATGGCGACGCCAACCAGGCCCAGCAGGGCCATCGATACTCCAACAACAAGCTTTAAAAGCCTAACCATGTGCAATGGTATGCCCGATTTCAGGCCAACGGTGGCGAATATACGACCACGAAACCAAACCAAGACACAACATCAACAGCGACGACGCCGCCAATGCCACAGTGGAGTGCATGACCAGCGGCGATATCACCCCTGCCACGATGCCGTTGGCAGTGGAACCCACGAACATTTGCAGGCTGGAGGCCATGCCGCGCCGGTCGGGATGCAAGTCCAGCACCAGCAACGTAACCACCGGCACCATCAATGCCCAGCCAAAGGAAAATATACCCAATGGGAACAGAGCCCAACTGACATGCGCCTTGAAAAGCAAATTGGCCACCAGGTTGATGACCGCAATAGCCAGCATGATGGAAAACCCGATGCGGATCTGCCGCGCAGGTTTGATTTTGCCGGCCATGCGCCCGCTGACCAGGGCTC
Source organism: Burkholderiales bacterium (assembly GCA_038317285.1). Lineage (GTDB taxonomy): Bacteria > Pseudomonadota > Gammaproteobacteria > Burkholderiales > Burkholderiaceae_C > Allorhodoferax. The sequence goes on from JBBQBG010000099.1 coordinate 2,706, forward strand.
CGCCCATGATGCCGCCGATCGTGATCAAAAAGCACCAGAAGAATTGCTGCGGCTGCAGTTGCAAATGCTCACCCAAAAAAACTGGCGCGCTGAGAATATACAAAAACATGCCATTGAAGGGGATGCCGCTGGCCAACGCCAACAAGAAGAAACGCGGGTCCGAGCCTAACTGCCAGTAGCCCGCCATCAGGTTTTTGGGGTGGAAGTGTTGGCGCTGGGTGGCATGCAGGGTTTCTGGCAGGGCCCGATAAATAGCCAGCCACAAAACAACTCCTACACCGGTCAAGAACCAGAAGATGCCGTGCCAACTGACGTGTACCAACATCCAGCCACCCACCATGGGCGCAATCGCCGGGGCCACGCCAAAAAAGATGGTGACCTGGCTCATGACTTTTTGCGCTTGTGAGGGCGGAAACATGTCGCGTATCACTGCGCGCGACACCACAATGCCAGCGCCAGTGGACAGGCCCTGCATGGCACGGAAAAAGATCAATTGCCCAATGCTTTGCGACAGCGCACAACCGGCAGATGCCACGGTAAACGCTGCCAGCCCCCACAGCACTACCGGCCTGCGCCCAAAGCTATCGGAGATTGCGCCGTGGAACAGGCTCATGAAGGCAAAACCAAACAGGTAGGCCGACAACGTCTGCTGCATCTGCACGGGCGTGGCGTCCAGCGATCGCGCGATATCGGCAAAGGCTGGCAAATAAGTGTCGATAGAGAACGGTCCCAGCATGCCCAAAAGGGCCAGCAAAACCGCAAAGGCCCACTGTGGAGCCAGCCAGAGTTTATGTGCGTCAGGGTTCATCCAGCTATTGGAACACGGCTATTCAACCCCTTGGGTGTAGCGGCCCAAGCTACGGACATTAGGCTTGCATCTTCAGCCGGGCAAACAAGCGGCCACCAAACAGATTGACCAGAAGGCCTGCCATCAACAAGGCACCTCCGGCAAAGTGTACGGGCTTGAGCACCTCGCCAAACAGCAGCCAACCGGTGGTCAGCCCCACCAACGGCACCAGCAACGAGAACGGCGCAATACGGTTGGCCGGGTAGCGCGACAGCAGCGCAGTCCACACCCCATAGCCAAACAGCGTGGCGGCCCAGGCCAGGTAGGCCACAGCGCCAAAGGCCGTCCAACTGAACTGCGCCAAGGCGGTAGCCATGGCCTGTGGGCCTTCAATGTAGGCTGATAGCAAGAGCAAGGGCAGCGGCGGCACCAGACTGGCCCAGACCACAAACGCCAACTGGTTCATGGGGCCATAGCGCCCCACCGCCCGGGTGACGATATTGCCGCATGCCCACATGCTGGCCGCTGCAACGGTCAACAGGAAACCCGCCAAAGGCATGGATATACCATGGGCACTGCCAATCAAAACCAGGCCACCGGCGGCCAGCACCAAGCCCGCCAATTGGTTCACATGCCACTGCTCCTTGAGCCATATCGCGGCAAACAGCATCGTAAAGAAGGCCTGCGACTGCAACACCAGCGAAGCCAGCCCTGTTGGCATACCCAAATGAATGGCGGTGAACAACAGTGAGAACTGACCTACCGAGATCGTCATTCCATACAGCAGGTACAGACGTATCGGAACCTTGGGTGGGCGCAAAAACAGCAACGCGGGAAAGGCGGCCAACAGAAAACGAAGCCCACCCAGCATCAGCGGTGGCACATCGGCAACCCCCACTTTTATCACCGCAAAATTGACGCCCCAGACCAGGATAATGGTCAGTATTAGCAGCAGGTCTTTAGTGCGCAGGGGCAGATGGGGCATGGATCAGGGACTAGCAAGGCACATTCACCCACAGCTCCCCATATGGCCGCATTGGGTGCAGTAGTCGCAACCGTCCTTGCGGATCACGGCGTGTGCACCGCATTCGGTGCATTTTTTGCCTGCCATCACCGGCAGCGGTGCTGAAGCCAGAGCGTTTTCCTGTTGCGGCAAGAGGGTGTTGGATTCACCTTGTGCGTCGGTGGAGCGACGGTTGTAGTTGCTGGTCAGCGTGCGGTTGCGCTGCGCCTGGATGTTCTGGATCGCAAAGGCCATCGCAGCCACTTCTGAATCGTGCCACATGGGTACTTGCGTGCCGTCTTCCTTCTGGTGCGTACCCAGACGCACCGGGCCACGGTCCCATGCGACTTTGCGCATGTCGCTCAACGCACGCTCCAAAAAGCCACCGCGGGCGGCCAGCGACAGCAGTCGCATGCTAGACGTGATCCACTGCTGGGATTCACCGCTCTGGCCCACGGGCATGAAGAACTCGATGGCGCGGTCTACCGTTCCGCCATTGGGCAGGGGCACGGGTAGAAAGGACACCAGCAGGTACAAGGTTTTGTGGCCTTCCTGCGTCCAGTAGTCCACCTTTTCTGCAACGGCCGACAGTGCACCTTTGGGGCGACTTTCGATCACGGTGCGCATCGGGTCCACCACGGGCAGGGGCGCGGGAGACGCCGTGGGCGCGGCCGCGGTTTCGGTTGGGGTCACATGCAGCACCGAGCCCAAAATGGCGTTGGGGCGGTAAGTGGCCAGGCCTTTGAGGCGTGCGGAATAGGCCTGCTGGTACAGGTTTTTGAAATCGTCGTAGGGGTAGTCGGCCGGCACGTTCACCGTCTTGGAAATGGCGGTGTCGACAAAAGGCTGCACCGCTTCCATCATGGCGATATGGTCAGTGGCCGACATCTCCAGCGCGGAAACGAAGTAGTCCGGCAGTTGGTTCACATCGCCGCCAAGTTCATGGTACAGGCGCCAGGCGTGGTCTTCTACCGAATACTCGGTGTAGCTGCCGTCGCCCTCACGCTTCTTGCGCTTGTACATCCAGGAGAAAGGCGGCTCGATACCGTTGGACGCGTTGTCGGCAAATGCCAAGCTGACGGTACCAGTGGGTGCGATCGACAGCAGATGGCTGTTGCGGATGCCGTGGGTGCGAATGGACTGCTGCAATGCGGCAGGCAGGCGGCTGGCAAAGGTGCCTGCTCCCAGGTAGCCATCGGCGTCGAACTTTGGGAAAGCGCCCTTCTCTTGCGCCAGCGCCACGGAGGCGGTGTAGGCCGCGTCGCGCATGCTGGTGGCAATGCGCGTCGCCATCTCGCGGCCCTCGGCCTTGTCGTAACGCAGGCACAGCATGGCAAGGGTATTGCCCATGCCGGTAAAGCCAACGCCGATGCGGCGCTTGGCCGCCGACTCGTCACGCTGCTGCTGCAGGGGCCAGAAGGTCACGTCCAACACGTTGTCCAATGCACGCACCTGAATCGCCACGGACTTCTCGAACGACTCAAAGTCAAACGCAGCCACGCCATCAAAACCAAACGGATGGCGCACAAAGCGGGTCAGGATAATGGGGCCCAGGTCACAACAACCGTACGATGGCAGCGGCTGCTCGCCGCACGGGTTGGTTGCGGCAATCGTCTCGCAGTAGCGCAGGTTGTTATCTTGGTTGATGTGATCCAGGAACAAAATGCCGGGTTCTGCAAAGTCGTAGGTGGAGCGCATGACCGTGTCCCACAGTTCGCGTGCCTTAAGGGTTTGGTAGACCCATTTGCCGTCCGCGCGCTGGAATGCCCCTTTGTCCAACAAACCTGCACCGGGCTTGGCCGTGTGCACCAGTTCCCACGGCTGGTCGGCGATCAGCGCTTGCATAAAGGTATCGGTCATGCCGACCGACACGTTAAAGTTGTTCCAGCGCCCTGGCGTCCGCTTGGCGGTGATGAACTCCATCACATCAGGATGGTCCACCCGCAGCACGCCCATTTGCGCGCCACGGCGTGCACCCGCGCTCTCCACGGTAGAGCAGGACTGGTCAAACACGTTGATATAGCTGCACGGTCCAGACGCCATGGAGGCTGTACCCTTGACGGCCGCGCCGCGTGGACGGATACGCGAGAAGTCGTAACCCACGCCACCGCCGCGACGCATGGTCTCGGCGGCTTCGCGCAGGGCCTCGTAGATGCCGGGGTAGCCGTCGGCGTCCATGCCCTGGATGCAATCGCCCACAGGCTGCACAAAGCAGTTGATCAGTGTGGCCTGGATGTCAGTGCCGGCCGCGCTCATGATGCGACCCGCACCAATGGCACCGGCATAGAGGTTTTCCAGGAAGATGGCTTCGTACTTGGCGCGATCTTCTTCCTTTTCGACCGATGCCAGGGCTCGCGCCACGCGGGCAAACAGGTCTTCAATGCCGGTTTCGCCGGGTTTGAGGTATTTCTCGGCCAGCACGTCGTGGCTGATGGGCTGGACGACGATGGGATTTTGTGAGGAACTGATGGGGTCGCGTTTCATATTGTTATCTCCTGTGGAAGGTGCCTAGGGTGCCGACAATAGGTTGTTTTGTGCACCGGAAGCGGCACCACGCTTTGCGCGCGAAGCGGGCTGATTTTGGCAGGAGTTTGAGGCCATTTGTCGGCTTCAAACTGGCTTTAGGTGATCGCAAAATTTCATATTGGGAAAAAAGGCACCCAGCCCCCGAGTCTGTTGGGGTGGACGCTATGCTTCCCATAGCTACTATTTTTTGCTATTTTTTGCCGCCTGGTGTGGAGTCGGTCTCCCAGCGCACGGAAAATTGCTCCCCCTCTATTGAAAATAAGCTCACCTGCACCAAGCTACAGCGTCAACTTCCCGTCCAATCCAATCTATTGATCACGGGCATTGAACTTCTCAATTAGCACTCACTCATAGAGAGTGCTAATATTGACAACAAGACACAAGGAGTTCGGGTATGTCATACCAACTGGGACACGCAGCTACAGCCGTAACACTGGCCAATCCTTGGTCGGTTGTACCGTCGCTGGGCAATTTGGACGCTTATATTTCGGCCGCCAACCGCCTACCTATGCTCACGCTAGAAGAAGAGCAGGCCTTTTCGCGCAAGTTCAAGACCGATAACGACCTTGAGGCTGCCGGTAAGTTAGTGCTCTCTCACTTGCGCTTGGTGGTGTCCGTGTCGCGCCAGTACTTGGGTTACGGGCTGCCCCACGGCGACCTCATCCAGGAAGGCAATGTAGGCCTGATGAAGGCTGTTAAACGCTTCGACCCCGACCAAGGCGTGCGCTTGGTCAGCTACGCCCTGCACTGGATCAAGGCCGAAATCCACGAGTACATTCTCAAGAACTGGCGTATGGTCAAGGTGGCCACGACCAAGGCCCAGCGCAAGCTATTCTTCAATCTGCGCTCCATGAAGCAACGCTTTAAGAGCGAAGACGCTGCCGCCGACTTGGGCACGCACCGTGACACGCTGAACCCGGACCAAATTCAAGCGATGGCGCGTGAGCTCAAGGTCAAACCCGAAGAGGTCATCGAGATGGAAACCCGCATGTCGGGCGGCGATGTGTTGCTGGACCCGAGCCCGTCAGACGATGGAGAAGACGCCTTTGGACCGATTGCCTACCTGACCGACACCAACCACGAGCCCATCGCCATGATCGAAGCGCACCAGCGCGACGTGCTGGCAACCGATGGCATCGCCGTTGCACTGGAGGGCCTCGACGCCCGCAGCCGCCGCATCGTGGAGGAACGTTGGTTGAAGGTCAATGATGACAACTCTGGTGGCATGACTTTGCACGAACTGGCGGCCGAATACGGCGTCAGCGCCGAGCGCATCCGCCAGATCGAGGTAGCGGCCATGAAGAAGATGAAAGTTTCGTTGGCCGAATACGCCTGATTCGCAACCACCCCATAAACGAACCCCTGATGGCCCCGGCAATCAGGGTTTTTTTTGGCCCATAAGAACACGGGTAGCAAAGTAAATGTCAGCCGTCTGTGCGACGAAATACAGTAGGCAAATTGTCAGGACGATGCTTCCCGAGCACCAGACATTTCGATGCTTTCGCGATAATATGCTGCGATACCCCAGGTAGCACATCGCCTGACGTCGCCTGGTTGGTAGAGGTCACAGTTTCATGCAACTCCTTAAAACCTTTATCGTCGAGGACAGTAAAGTCATACGCGACAGTCTGATTGCCGCGCTGGAAGAAATGACCCCCATTGATGTAGTGGGTGTTGCTGAGGACGAGGCGAGTGCCGTGCGTTGGCTGGGTGAGCCTGGAAATGCAGCCGAACTGGTCATTGTTGATATTTTCCTCAAAATGGGATCGGGTATGGGTGTGCTGCGAGCAGTACAGCGCGCACAACACCAGCGCACCATGGTGGTATTGAGCAACCATGCCACACCGGAAATTCGCCGAAGATGTGCCGAGTTGGGTGCCAGCAAGGTTTTCGACAAGTCGAACGAGCTGGAGGCACTGATGCTCTATTGCGAACGCTTGGCGGCCGGGGAAGCAGGCAGCAGCGTATGCGGTGAATTCAATTGAATGCAGCTATTGGATCAGCCCATTTTTCAGCGCGTAATAGGTCAAATCGCTATTCGATGAAAGGTTTAACTTTTCCATGATGCGCGCGCGATACGTACTGACTGTCTTGATGCTCAGCGACATGTGTTCGGCAATATTTCCTACCGCCTCGCCCCCCGCCAGCCGTAAAAAAACCTGCAGCTCGCGTTGTGACAATTTTTGATGCGGCGGTTTTTCCAAACCCCCACCGCCAGCCAAAGCGTCTGCCAGTTGTTCGGCAACGGTGGTGCTGATGTACTTGCGCCCCCGCGACACAGTGCGTATGGCATCCACAATATGGTCGGGATCGCAGTCCTTGCCGAGATAGCCGCTGGCACCCTGTTGCAACAAAGCAGTGGCGTAATGCGTTTCTGGCAAGGCACTCAGAATCAACACTGGCAAGTCAGGCGCTCGAGCCTTGATCGCGACCAGTGCTTCGACGCCCCCCTGCTCACCCATGGACAGGTCCATCACCATGACATCAACACCCCCCGCGCGTGCGATATCCAGCGCTTCGCGGCCATTGGCAGCTTCCGCCACGACCGACAAATCCACATGGTCGGCAAAGAACTGTCGGAGGCCCGCACGGACAATGGCGTGGTCATCAACGATGGCAATGCGAATCATGGTGTCGTGCGTTTTCTAACGAAAATATCTTTCGCATTCTAGGTCAGCAAATGTATACACCCCTGCCCGCAATCACGAAACGAAAACCGTTGGCGATTTTTTTGTTGCTCGCCGCGTCCTTGACCATGGTATTCATTACCGAGGACTCAAATCGGCGCGCAACGGTGTTGCTGCAACGGTTGGGCGCCATCGCCGAAAACCGACTGCACTTGTACGACCTGACCAAGGCGGTATTGGACGCCGAGTCCGGACAAAGGGGTTACTTGTTGACAGGACATGAGGGCTACCTTGAGCCCTACAACGCCGCGCTCAAAAATATTGAGACCAGCTTTGCACAACTGGATGCGGACTACAGCAATGAGCCGAGTTCGGCAGAGCTTCTGAAGAAACTGCGTGCGCTGACCGACACCAAATTGTCGGAGCTTGCCATTACGGTCCAGATGCAAAAAGAAGGCAAGCGCCAAACCGGCAAGGACTTCACACTCAGTGGGATTGGCCAGCAGTACATGGATGCGATTCGCACCACGGGTACGGAGCTGTTGGCAGTAGAGACCCGGCGCCTTGAGGCCAGTCAACGTGAAGTGTCTGATATTTTGCTGTTCAGCCGCATGGGCGTCGCATTGCTAACGGCCTTAAGCCTGCTGCTGGTTCTGTTGAATATGCGGCACAACTTGGCATTCAAGGCCGAGCAGGAACGGCACCAAGCGGCGATGCAAGCAGAACAGGAGCACCTTCAAAGCGAAGTAGTTCGCCGCACCCTGCAGTTGGTCGAGCTCAACAACCACTTGCAGACCGCACGTGAAGACGAGCGCCACCGCATTGCCCGCGACTTGCATGACGAGTTGGGCGCGTTGCTGACAGCCGCCAAGTTGGACGTGGCGCGGATCAAGTCGCGTCTGGGCACGACAGCGCCTGAGGCACTCGAACGTATCAACCACTTGATCGTCACCCTCAATGCGGGCATTGCCATGAAGCGGCGCATCATTGAGGACCTTTGGCCATCGGCACTGAGCGACCTGGGCTTGGTCTCCACATTGGAAATTTTGGCTCGCGAGTTTTCAAAGACAGCCGGCATACCGGTGCACTGCACGCTGCAGCCCGTTCAATTGCGTGCCAATGCGCAACTTGTGGTTTACCGTCTGGTGCAGGAAGCCACGACTAATATTGCGAAATATGCCAAGGCCGGCAACGTGTGGTTGAACCTCGCCACCGCCGATGGCCACGTGGAACTGACGGTTCGAGATGATGGCAAGGGCTTTGACGCTAACCAAATTGGCAGCAAGGCCCACGGCTTGCTCGGCATGCGCTTTCGCGTGGAAGCCGAGGCTGGGTCATTGGAAATCGTTTCCAAACCGGGGGAAGGTACACTTGTGCGCGCACGGTTGCCGGAGTCGTCGTCAGAACCCGCTTAAATGCTTGGTTGTGCTTAAGCCGCCAACTGCATCGGCAGCAGCCGGCTGAACTGCTTCTTAGAAACCGAATAGCACTCGCACGCATTCTTCTCAAGGCGTTCTCGGTCCAGAACCGCAATGCGTCCACGACTGTAACGGATCAACCCTTCATCCTTGAGCTTGTTGGCGGCCACGGTGATGCCTTCGCGGCGTACGCCCAGCAGGTTGGCTGCCACTTCATGGGTCATGTCCAGTTCGTCACTGGGCAGGCGGTCCAAGCCCAACAGCAGGCGGCGGCAGAATTGTTGCTCTATGGAGTGGTAGCGGTTGCAGATGGCAGTTTGGGTCATTTGTCCCATTACGGCTTGGGCATATCGCATCACGACTTTCATGACACCGCAGGTTTGTTCGATCTCGCATTTGACAAAGCGCGCGCTGATGCGCAATGCGCGTCCGGCACTTTGGACCATTGCGTCAGTGGCTGCGGAGTCAGAGCCCATGAGAAAGGAGATGCCGACAACGCCATCGTTCCCAACCACAGCCACTTCTGCCGATGCGCCTTCGCGTGTCATGGTCATCAAGGATACGATGGCGGTGGTGGGGAAGTAGACGTATTCTGGTGCGCGCCCGGCGGTGTAAAGCACTTGGTTGCTCGACAGCTCCACCACTTCCAAACGGCTTTGCCAGCGGTTCAGGTCTTCGGTTGGCAAGGCGGCAAGCAATTGGTTTTGTTGTGCTCCGAAGGCGTATTGGTGTGTTGTTCCCATGAGGCGCTCCTTGAATAAATGGATGCCTCAATGTTCTCGGAATCGCGATGTTTGCGGTATCGGCCAATGCCGCGAAGTGTTGTGGGACTGGTCCTACGCCCTTGCAACGCACTGTCTACTTAAGTAGCAGTCGAATGTCTTCTGTCAATGGTTTGGGGCCACTGCCGTAGCGCGTGAACAGCCGCAATTGGCCCTTTGAGTCATACACATAGCTGCCGGCTGAGTGGTCCATGCTGTAGCTGGTGGGGGTTTTTCCTTCGACTTTTTTGAAGTAGATCTTGTAGTCCTTGGCCAGCGCGGTCAGCTTGTCGGGCGTGGTGTAAAGCGCCAAGAAGCTAGGGTCGAAATTGGCCATATAGCTCTTGAGCAGCGCCGGTGTATCGCGCTCTGGGTCAAGCGTCACGAACAAGCCTTGCAGCCTCTCTCCATCCTTACCCAATGCTTTCTTGACCTCGGCCAACTCCGACATGCTGGTAGGACACACATCCGGGCATTGCGTGTACCCAAAGAACAAGACCACGACCTTGCCGGCAAAGTCTTGCAAGTGGCGAACCTGGCCGTTGTGGTCGGTCAACTCGAAGCCCTTGGCATAGTCCGCGCCCGTCACATCAATCGATGAAAATACCGGCTGCTGGGGAGAGCATGCAGAAATCAGGCCTGTAGCCCACGCTAGCACTGCGCAGGCCGCTATCAATTTAATAGTGATTCGTTTCATATATACCAGTGAAAGACTGACATCACAACAGATAGTGGTCCAACAACAGCGCCGCAAACAACACGCTGAGGTGTATCAACGAAAACCTGAAGGTCTTGCGCGCCAGGGCATCGGAGTAGTCGCGCCACAGCCACCACGCGTACAGGCAAAACCCAAAACCCAGTAACACTGCCGTCACTAGGTAGAGCCAACTGCTCATGCCGTACACGAACGGCAGCAGGCATGCAGCAAAGAGCACGAAGGTGTAGAGGAGAATCTGCAAGCGCGTGAATTCGCTGCCATGGGTTACTGGCAACATGGGCAGGCCGGACTTGCGGTAGTCCTCCACGCGGTACAGGGCCAACGCCCAGAAGTGCGGCGGTGTCCACAGGAAGATGATCAAAAACAGGATCATCGCCTCGGGGCCTACATCGCCGGTCATGGCAGCCCAGCCCAGCACAGGCGGCATGGCGCCCGACGCGCCGCCAATGACGATGTTCTGAGGTGTCAGTGGCTTCAAAATGACTGTGTAGACAACGGCATAGCCGACAAAGGTGGCGAAGGTCAGCCACATGGTCAGGGGGTTGACCCAAACATAGAGCAGCACCGAGCCGGCCAGGCACAATACAGCCGAGAACAACAGCGTTTGGGTGTTGCTGAGTTCGCCGCGCGCCGTGGGTCGCCAGGCCGTGCGCTTCATCTTGGCATCAATGCCCTGCTCGACGATACAGTTGAAGGCGGCGGCGGCGGCGGCTACCAGCCAAATGCCCAGGCAGGCCAAGGCAGCTAAACCGACTTGCGCCAGCGTGGGCACTCCAGGAACAGCCAGCACCATTCCGATCAAGGCGCAAAAGACGATCAGTTGTATGACCCTAGGCTTGGTCAGCGCATAGAACTGGCGGAAAACCGACGGCGCGGTCTGGGTAGTTGTGGCTGTCATGCGCGCAGTCCGGATGGGGTTGCTCCGCTGGATACAGCGGAGTGTTGAGAAGTATAGGAAGAATGGACGACTACCAGCAACCGGACCAGAACCACGACCAGGGCACCGGCACCGCCGGTATGCAAGACAG
>JBBQBG010000100.1:0-13530 GCA_038317285.1 Burkholderiales bacterium
GTAGGAACGCGAAACCCACTGGTGCGCGGATCGAGCAGCAGTGGGTTTCGCGTTCCTACGTTTGCCCAGCAACTGTTTGGTGTGACCGACTCGCCCTATTCGGGCAAAGACCTAGTTGACCCCGCCAAGTGCCCAACGCTAGTTGTTGACACCACCAAGCCTGGTTGCGAATCCATCACGCCCAACACCCTGTTCGGTGGCAAGCCTGATTTGCAACCAGAAACGTCCAAGCAAATGACCCTGGGTTTCATCTGGGAACCCGTCAAGGAATTTAGCTTTGGAATGGAATACTGGGTCATCAATCGGTCCGGCACGATCCAAAGCTTGAGCCTGACCGACCTGGTTAGTAACTACGCTCTGTTCCCCAACAATTTCATTCGCGACGCAAGCGGTGCAATTGCATTTATTGACCAGCGTTGGGTGAACGCCGGTGAAACCTCCACGACGGGTGTTGACATCCGCGTGGCAGGCAACGGCAGGATCGGCGATGGTAAATGGACCCTGGTTTTGGACGGAAGTACTTACCTGGAAAAGAAATCACGCATCCTCACCAGCTCACCCTGGGGACCTAATGAAATCGGCGTGTTCTCGCGCACTGGCGACTTGGGCCTGAAGTGGAAGCACACGTTGAGCGCCGCTTATCGCACCGGTGACTGGGTTAGCACCCTAACGCAGATCTACCGCTCGGGCTACACCGATGCCGTTCTGCCGGGTGTTGCCAATGGCAGCATTACCCCCGCGAATTGGAAGTCGGAGGTTGACGCGTACGTGACCTACAACGCAAGCGTCACCTACACCGGCATCAAAAACTTGGGCTTGACCGTTGGCATCAAGAACCTGTTCGACAAGGATCCTCCGTTCACCGCGGTGTACGACAGTGACACCGGTGCCGGAAGCTCATGGGAGCCTCGCGTTGCCGACCCACGGGGACGTTCAATCACTATGAATGTCAGCTATAAGTTCTGGTGAACCGAAGCGCCTAAAAATGACCTGTCAACGTATTGGATGTGACTTCTAACTCCAGACCCGCCGGTGCAAACCAGGCGGGTTTTTTTTTGGGTGCGTGGCGCGCGAACTGTTCCACATAACCCAAACGAATGTTCTCTAGTCACATGTGAATGTCTTGTTAGGGCTTACCCCGGGCCATGCAATGGATGAGCACTGCTACCTTTGTGGTCTCATTTTGTTGTGTCTAAATCAGAGGGAACTCCCATGACATTTCGTCGCACCGAGGTCGCATGGGCTACCTCTTTTATGCTCGCTGCTCTGGCCACGGCCGCCGGTGCACAAACGAGTGGCGAGCCACTGGAGTCGGTGGTGGTTACCGGCATACGCGCATCGTTGGCAAAGTCCATTGAGACCAAGAAGAATGCCGATGCCAATGTTGAAGTCGTGACTGCCGAAGACATCGGCAAGATGCCTGACAAGAACATTGCCGACGCCCTGTCGCGCCTCACTGGCGTTAGCGTGCAAGCAGGCGCCGCCAACGCGATGGACGAAGCCGAGCGCGTGGCGATCCGCGGCACCAGCCCCAACCTGAATGTGTTCACCGTGAACGGCCATGACATCAGCTCGGGTGACTGGCATGTCAGCGACCAGGGAAGCTCCGGGCGCAGTGTTGGTTTTGGCCTTTTGCCTTCGCAACTGATCGGTCAGGCTATCGTTCAGAAGACCGGTCAAGCCGATGCGGTGGAAGGCGGCATTGCCGGGTCGATCGACATGAGGTTGCGTCGTCCATTGGACTTCAGCAAACCATTGACTGGCGAAATTGCGGTGGGTGCGGTCTATGCGGACCGTCCACAAAAAGTGGACCCGCAACTGAGTGGGCTGCTTGCCTGGCAAAGCGAAGACAAGACTGTCGGGATGATGCTGCAGATGTTTTCTGAAGACCGCCATTTGCGCCGCGACGGGCAGGAGACTTTCAATCGTGGAGCGGTCAGTACCGCGCAGGCGGCTGCTGCCGGTGATGCGTCCTTGGCCGGCGCGCTGTATCCCAATCAGTTTGGAGCAGCGCTATTTGAAGGCGTGCGCAAACGCAAGGGCGGCTACCTGGGCGTTCAGTTTCAACCAAACAAAGACACCGACATCAATCTCAGCACGTTTCAGGCCACGCTCAATGCGGAGAATGTCAATGCCAACGCGTACGTGACTGTCAACGAGTTGCTAGCCAACGGCTATGTGATCAAGAACCCGAGCATCAGCAACGGCATCCTGACGGGCGCGACATTGACCCGCACGGCGGCCGCGCCCGCCAATACGGGTGCGCTGTATTTCGACCAGATCAATCGCAACGGAGCAGAGTCAAAGAGCGCGTTTACAGACCTCGACGCGTCCCACCGTGTGAACGCCGATCTGCTGATCAAAGGCCGCATCGGGACCACCAAAGGTACGGGTGTCACGCCGCGCCAACCCTGGATCACGTTGGGGCTGTTTAACCCGCAGACGCTGAGCTACACGCTCAATCCAGACGGCGCAGCGGGTTACGGTTTCACTGATGCCAGCGGCAAGGCCATTGACCTTGCAAACATTGCCAATTACAAACTGATCAATGGCCCGGCGGCGGCGGTTGATTCATCGGACAAGGAAGACTATCTGCACCTCGATGCCGAACACGCGGTGAACTGGGGGGCTATCAGCAAGGTTAAATTTGGCACACGCCTGTCCAAGCATGACCGCGTCTACTCCATCTACGCAGGCCGCTGGAACGCGCAGGACAACGGTGCATCCGGCTTCTCAACGCCATTGGCCTCTGGTAGCTACAACCTCGTCAATCTTCCGGGTGGCGCCAGCTTTCCGGTGCCAGCAGGCGCTTATCCCGCAGATTTTGGCAGCGGGCTGAACGGCGCCTATCCCACGGTCTACCCGCTGTTCTCGGCTTCGCAGTTGCAGGCCTTTGCCGATCAGAACGAGAACAGCGATCCGCTCAACAAGGTTTGGACCTCGGGTTATGGCGTGCAGGAGTCCAATCGTGCGTTGTACGCCATGGCGGAGTTTGAACAGGGCGAATTCTCGGGCAACTTCGGCGTGCGCTCTGTGACAACGAAGGTGACCTCAACGTCGTACACCCGTGTGGGCAACACCGGGTGCGAGGCCACCACCGCAGCCTGCATGTTGCCTGGTGTCATTACTGGCTACCGCAATGGAACCTATATTCCGCAAGTGTCCGAGACCTCGCACGACGCGATTCTGCCCAGCCTGAACCTGCGTTGGCAGCTGCGTGCGGATCTGATTGCGCGTTTGGGCGCCAGCCGCACCATGGGCCGTCCGAACTACAACGAATTGGCCGGGGCCGTCAGCCTCAACAACAACACGCTGACCGGGACTGCGGGCAATCCCTTGCTAAAGCCCATCGTTTCAAACAACCTGGATCTCTCGTTGGCTTGGTATTTCAAACCGCGCGCCTATGTTTACGGCGCCCTCTTCAAACAGGACATGAAAGACTTCGTGGGTAGCGGTCTGGCGAATCTGGAATTCCTCAACACCAGTACGGGGCTGCCGGCAAGCTACGCCACGACAACCAAGGTGGGTGTGGATGCGCAAGTAAAAGGGGCGGAGCTTGCGATTGAGATGCCCATTGGGGCGGGCTTCGGCGTGGGTGCCAACTACACCTATGTGGACAGCTCCGATGCCTCGACCGTGCCGGCCATTCAGATGGTCAGCACCTCCAGGCAAACCTATAACCTGGTCGGCTTCTACGAAAACGACCGCTTCAGCGTGCGTGCGGCCTGGAACCAGCGCTCCGATTACCCCTACGTGAAGTCCGGCACGATCGTTCGTTGGTTTGATGGCGTTGGCACGCTCTCCATGTCGATCAACTACAAATTTGACGAGCGGTTCAGCGTCAGCATCGACGGCAACAACTTGAACGATCCGCTGCGCCTGGGTTACCACGAAACCGAGAACCTGCCCGCCAACTGGTACAAGTCTGGGCGCCAGTACTACGTGAACCTGCGCGCCAAGTTTTGATCATTAGACATGGTTAGGTTTCATGGAAGGGTCCGGGTCTATGGTTGACCCGTTTTATGGGGCACTGCGGTGCCCCTTTTTTTTGCGAACCCTCGCAATGTGTTCTGACGACCGTTGCGCTACGGGAGTTGCAAGCCGTCCAGACCCAAGGGGCTTGGACGTCCTGCAATCAGGTCAGCCACGATGCGCGCCGAGCCAAAGGACATGGTAAAGCCCAGTGCGCCGTGGCCGACGTTGAGCCAAAGCCCCGGAACCGGAGTGGCACCCAGAATGGGCGCGCCGGAAGGGGTCGCCGGGCGCAATCCGGCCCACTGCGACGCCGCACCATAGTCAGCGGCCTGGGGAAATGTCTCCTTGACCGAGCGGTACAACGAGGCCATGCGGGCTGGGTCTATTCGGGTGTCTTCACCCACCAGGTCGGCCATGGCGGCGACGCGCAATTCGCTGCCGATTTGGGCATACAGGATCTTCTTTTCGATGTCGGTCACGCTGACCACGGGTGGTCTGTGATCCGAGCCGATGGGAGCGGTCAGGCTGTAGCCCTTCAACGGGTAGATCGGCAGGCGTATGCCCGCTGACAGGGCTAGCGTGCGGCTTTGCAGACCGGCAGCAAGCACAAATGCATGGGCCTCCAGGCTGCCCTGAGAAGTTTGAATGGCCACGGCGCGGCCGCTGCGGATGACGAATCCTTGTGCGTCTGCTTGCACGAATCCCTTGAAGTGGGAGTGCGAGCGCAAGCGTTCGGCCAATTGCAGACACAGGGCGTAACAATCGGCAACCGCTTCGCCCGCGGTGAACACCCCGCCGGCCAATGGGACTGGACTGTGGGTCAAGGCGGGTTCGATGCGCAAGCACGCGTGGTAGTCCAGAACCTGTTCCACATTGAGCGGGTCGCTGCGTAACCGGGATGCGACGGTCGCAAATTCCCGTGCGTTGCGGTAGATGACCAGCTTGCCGGGTGTGCGCAGCGCCACACCCTCCAGTTCGGCACGGGCATACAAACCCGAAAACGACGCTTGGCTAAACGCGCCCAACGCCAACAGGCGCTGGGTCGTGCGGCGGTTGACAGAGCCCCGACAATTGCTGAGAAATGACGCCAACCAGCCCCATTGGTGCAAACTCCATTCGGGCTTGAAGCGCACGGGACCATCCGGCTCCAACAGCCAGCGCAGCGCCTTTAACGGAACCCCTGTGTCCGCTAGCGGCGATACATAGCGGTAGCTGAGCTGCCCTCCGTTGGCACGGCTGGCGCCCTGCGCCAGCGCAGACTCGCGTTCCACCAGGCTGACCTCAAACCCTGCCTCCAGCAAAGACCAGGCTGTTGTCAGTCCGACGACGCCCCCACCAATGACCATCACATGCTGCATGTTCGCCCGTGTACAGATTTGATCAGGAGCGTAAGTTGTTTCAGCACATGAAACCAATGAATGCACGCCTACGTGCCATAACCCGAGTCAATGGTCAGATCACCGCCGCCACCGGTTTCAATGCACCCAAATAAATGCCCAGCATGGGTTGGTTTGGTGGATTCTTCAGGCTTTCCACGGACAATAAGCTTCGAAGCCCTCGTGGAATATACGCTTGTTGCTAGATAATTTATAGCAACGATAGCGAGCGGCCTGTCGCACGACAGCCCGTCAACACCGACGCCTCGCCCTAGCGCGACAGCACCTGGCGAATGGTCGCGCCCAGCTCTTCGGCGACAAACTTGGCGATGTAGGCATCTGCCCCCACGCTCTTCACATGCCCTTCGTTGGCCGAGCCGGTCAGTGACGAGTGGATGATGACCGGGATGCCCTTGAAGCGGCCGTCTTGCTTGATGTTGCGGGTCAGCGTGAAACCGTCCATGACCGGCATTTCCAGGTCGGTCAGGACGAGGGCCACCTTGTCCTGAATGGTCTTACCCTCGGCAATCGCCTTGGCGGTCATCGTTTCCAGCATGTCCCAGGCTTCCTTGCCTGTCTTGGTCATGACGTAGGGCACGCCCATGGCCTTGAAGCCCTGCTCGATCATCATGCGGGCCACCGGGGAGTCGTCTGCCGCCAGGACCACGGTGCCGGGTGGCAGCTTGACGACGCCAACCTTTGTCTCGTCGACATCCGAGCTGTGCTCGTTGGGCATGACGTCGCGCAGGATCTGTTCCACGTCCAGCACCTGGGCCAACCGGGTGTTCTCGGCGTTGCCGTCCAGCCGCGCAATGCTGGTCACCAAGCCGCCACCACTGCTTTCGGCCGACAACACATGCTTCCATTCCAGGCGCACGATTTCGTTGACTTCTTCCACAGCAAAGGCTTGCGTGGTACGGGCAAATTCGGTGACCAGCAGGATGCCTAAGCCCTTGGTCGGGTTGCAGCCGACAACCATGGGCAGGTTGATGACGGTGATCATCTGACCGCGAATATTTGCCACGCCCATGACGGTGGGCGGCATGTTGACCATGGAGGTGATCTCGGGCATCACCAAAATCTCACGCACCTTGAACACATTGATGCCGAACAGTTCACGCCGCTCGGTGCCGGGCGCCTGACCCAGACGGAACAGCAGCAACTCGAACATGCTATTGGAAGCCAGATTGGTCCGCTCGTCGATGTCCCGCATGGTGCTCATGGCGTATTCCCTGAAGTTCGGTAGTGGTTAAAGGGCAGAAACGGTGGTGATCATCATAGTAGCCTTATCTTGCCGTCTTGGGCCACAAAACCCACATCTGTAAAGGCTGGCGCAGCCGGCCAGCCAGTTCGCCCGCCTCCTGGCCCCAGCCCACAAAATAATCGGCCCGCACCGCGCCGGTAATGGCGCTACCGGTATCCTGCGCCAGCACCAGCTTTTGCAATGTCGTCTGAGGCCCGGTGGACGACAACCACAGCGGTGTTCCGTAAGGAATGCTGGTAGGGTCCACCGCAATCGATCGGCCCGGCGTCAATGCCACACCCTGGGCACCGCGCGGCCCATCGCTAGCCTCGCGGGCGGTAAGGACCTCTTCGCGGAAGAAAACCACACGCGGATTGCTCCACAACAGCGCCTGCTGGCGCTGCGGGTTCTGGCTCAGCCAGGCCTTGATGCCGGGCCAGGATGCATCTTTGACCAGGCCCTGGTCCAACAGCCAGCGCCCCACGCTGCGGTAGGGCTGGTCGTTGGTTCCGGCATAGGATAGACGTACCCAGCGTTCGCTGCCGTCGGGCTGGGTAATGCGGATGCGCCCCGAGCCTTGAATCTGCAACATCAACGCATCGATTGGGTCGGCCAAATAGGCAATTGCCCGGCCCTGCAATGCGGCCTGGGCTTCAGGCAGGGTATCGATCTCCTGGCGGGAGTACCATGGTTTGCGCTGTGCCAGCCCGGCGGGCGGTTGGTACAAGGGCACACTGTAGTTGGCATTGGGCTGGCGGCTGGCTTCGAGCACCGGTTCGTAGTAGGCGGTCAGCAATCCGGTGGCTTCGCCCTGCACGGTCTCCACGCGAAAGGGCTGCAGGCGCTCTTGCATCCAGGCGCGCTGTTCGTCCGGGTTGCCAATGCTCAGGCGGCGCACGTCAGCACACAGGCGCGCAAACGCCGCGCCCGGGCGCTCGCAACTCTTGATCCACGCGTTCCACGCTTCAAAGAGGCTGTCATCGGCAAAGCCCGGTAAATCGCTCCACGCCGCTGGCACCCAACGGCCTTTGGACTGGCTCAGCGTGCCAGGCACTTCCACCGGTAAATTGCTGCTGCGCGCGGGTTCGGTACGGGTCTGGGTCGGTTGCGGGGTATGCAGTGGCGCGCTGCCGCAGGCGACCAGACTTCCTACAATCACGGCCAACCACCCACAGGCCAGGAGCCGCTGCACCATGACATTGCTATTGCTGGAGGCCCTGGGCGCAGGGCTGTTGTTCATTGGAATCATCTGGTGGACCATGTTTTCGGGGCGCAAGAATGGCGAACTGCCGACCGACCCACCCAAAGGGGACGCGCAAATTGCGCCCGCCAAGGATCAAAAGGAAATAGACCGCTAGCCCTCGTGGAATCAGCGTGAGAAGCTATGTTTTTCATAGCACCTCCAAAACCTGCAGCAGCACAGCTACAGCAGCCGGTGCTGCAGCGCCGGTAACTGGGCGCGGCGCTTTGCCAGCGTATGCGGGTCCAGCTCGGCGCACACCACACCGGCACCTTGCGCCTGCTGCGCGAGGATCAAGCCCCAAGGGTCGACCACCATCGATTGGCCCCAAGTGCGTCGTCCATTGGGGTGTTCACCGCCCTGGGCCGCTGCGGCTACGTAGGCCAGGTTCTCAATGGCTCGGGCGCGCAGCAAAATCTCCCAGTGCGCCTGGCCCGTGGTGTGCGTGAAGGCGCTGGGCACCAGCAGCAAGTCCACGCCGTCGCGTGCATAGCCGCGGTACAGCTCGGCAAAGCGCAAGTCGTAGCACACGCTCAAACCCACCTGCCATACGTGGCCGTCTTTGGACGGCAGCGCAAAGCGGGTCGGGTGCGTACCCTGGTCGAGCACGCGTGATTCGTCATACGACTCGACGCCGTTGTCAAAGCGGAACAGGTGCATCTTGTCGTAGCGCGCCACACACGCGCCTTCGGGGTTGAAGACCAGCGAGCTGTTGTAGACGCGTTCCACGCTGGAAGCCGATAGCGGCAAAGTACCGCCCACCAACCACATGCCCAGCCCGCGGGCGGTATCCGCCAGAAAATTCTGGATCGGGCCGCTGCCAAACTCCTCCTGGATGGCCAGTTTGTCGGCATCGCGGTGGCCTATCAGGCAAAAGTATTCCGGCAGCATGGCCAGCTCGGCGCCTTCACGCGCGGCCTGTTCCAGCAAACCACGGGCCTGCTCCAGGTTTTCCGCCAGCACGCCGGTGGACACCATTTGTAGGGCGGCTATCTTCATTTGGGCTCCTCGGATTTGCTTGCGCTGCTGCCCGACTTGCGCTTCACCTCGGTGACCTGCGGGTCGAGCCAGCTGCCGTCGATGGTGTATTCGTGCGTGTTCGCTTCGATCAAAGGCTTGCGCAATACCAGTTGCGCCAGAAAGGTGCCTAAGCCGATGACCGGGTTGAGGTAACCGGCGACGAGGGCCGCGGTGCCGGCGTCGAGTTCAGGCACGATCAATACCTTGATTTTTTGCGTTTCTTTGGCAATATCAGCTTGGCCCTCCATCGCAACCAAAGCATTCACACCTTTCATTTGCAAATTGCTGGTGTGCGCAATGCCTTGCGCAATCGACACGTCACCGCGAAAGAAATCAAAGGAAAAGCCTTCGCTGAACACATCTCTGAAATCCAGCGCCAGGCGCCGTGGCAGCGATTGCAGGCTCAATACACCCAGCAGTTTGGCAATGCCAGGGTCCTTCTTGAGGAATTGGCCATTCTCCACACTGATGTTGAAGTTGCCCGACAGGCTTGGGTAGTCCAGCGTGATCGGCGAGCCCAGCCAAGCCACTTGGCCTTCCACCTTGCCTGGGGCCTTGCGCACGACGCCCTTCATGCCAAAGCGCTCCAGCAACGCACCTGAGTCATGGATGTCGAGCTTGAAGTTCATCACCGTACGGCGGCGCTCCTTGATGCTGCGCCCGGCCACTGGGCCCGTCTGTGCGTTGATATTGGTCCAGTTGCCATTGGCCGTCAACGCGGCTTCGGGTGTGGTGATGTTGAAGCGGTTCAATCGCCATTCACGTGGCACGTCGCGCGCCACCACAGCTGCACTGGCACCCACGTTGACCGCGTCGATCTCGACCTTGCC
Organism: Burkholderiales bacterium; assembly: GCA_038317285.1. Lineage (GTDB taxonomy): Bacteria > Pseudomonadota > Gammaproteobacteria > Burkholderiales > Burkholderiaceae_C > Allorhodoferax. The sequence continues at coordinate 9,685 of JBBQBG010000100.1, forward strand.
CAGCTTCTTGCCCCGCAGCTCAAAGTCTTCAACCACGATGTCCAACGCCGGAATGCTGGCGGGCTGCTCGTCCAATACGCTCTCCATATCTTGTGCGGTACTCTGGGCAATCACCAAACGGGCCAGCCTAGCGTACAGGCGTCCGGCATTGGCGCCTGACGATGGGCGGTATTCCACATAGCCATTGATCTCGGACGCATCCAGGTTGGCGCGCCATAGCAGCCCTTCGCGCCCGCCTCCGACGATGACTTTGTTCAGCTTGCGCCCTCCCACGGTGAGTTCGCGCGCGCGCAACGCCACACTGGTGGGTAAATAGCCCATGCTGACGGGGTTACTACTACTGCTACTGCTGCTGGTTGCAGCAATGGTCGTAGCCGAGAGGTCCGCTCCCGCAGCGCGCGACAAAATGTCGGCCCACGCATCGATATCGATACTCGCCACATTGACGTTGGCGACCACACCCTCGGTCGGCAAAGGCGCCGATTCATCGGCCGCCAGCCCCACGGCCAGTGCGCCGCGCAACACACGGGCCTCGGGGCCTGACGCATCGCGCACGTACACCACGCTGACCAGTTTTCCCAGATCGAGTTGCAACTGGTCTTGCAAATGAATGCCACCGTCACTGCCAACACCCAAGGATGCCTTCACCACCGAAGTCTCCAAGCGCAAGGGCAGCGGCGCATCCGCCAATTTGGTAAAGGGCGCGGGTAGATTCAAGGCCATTCCCACCAAATTGCTGTTGATCAGCAGCTCAGGTATGCCGGCCCGAAAGCCCAGCGTGGCGGTGTACGCCGCCGTGCCGTTGGCATACGCGGCCAGCCGGCCAGCAAAGCCCAATTCGCGGGCCTGGCGCAGACCTTCGGCAGTGGCCGTTCCCTGCAGGCGCAACTGCTGGGGTGCACCGGCCTTGCCGCCCATTCCCCCCTCTAGACGCACATCGCCACCCAGTGCGCGGGCCTGCGCACCGGTCAGCGAAAAACCGGTTTCGGAAAAATTGATGACCCCGCGCGCACGTGTAAGGCGCGGAGTATCGGGTGTAATTTGTATGTCGTTGCCACCCAGCGCAATGGTGCCGCGTACCGTGGCACGGTCCACCGCGGCAATCGGCAGTGCGAGTTTGAATTTGTAATCGGCCGAGCCACTCGCCGTGGCATGCTCCAGTGGCTTGCCCATCAAAGCGTTCAGTGGCGATCCGTTGACAAAACTCAGCACGTCAGCCAGCGGTCCTTGGGCCTCTGCCGCGACGGACACCGTCGCCCCGTGGTAGAGACTGTCCACCGTCCCGTCGACCTTGGTGATGCGCAGGCCTGTGGCGCCTTTCAGATTGCCCGTGGCACCCTTCACCTGCAACACCGAACGGTCTATGACCAGTTCACCGGACAAATCCGTCAGTGCCGGCCATTGCGGCGCGTCTTTGGGTAGCAATATCCCCGGTACATATGCAAAGGTTGCCTTGTGGATGTCTGCCGAAATCCGGAAATCGCCCTGTTTGGCGGACGCAAATGGGAAGTCGTGCAGATGGCCCTTGACCTTGAATTTGACCGACGACGCCGTACCTGCCGTGACGGCTTCGCGCAGATAATCCCGCACGTTTTGCGGAATACCCAGCGGCAAATAGCGGTACACCTTGGTGGCGTCGGCGCGGCTCATAGTGCCTTGTAAATCCAGAATTCCGGGAAAACGGGGAGCGGTTTGCACCGATTGGCTTGCGCCGGGCGCCACCACTACCGGCGCTGTCTGCCATTTGAGCTGCAGCTCGCCCTGGGCATCGGCATTGCTGAAACGCAGACTGGGCAGGCCCACACTGATCTGGCCGTTGTCGATCTTCCATTGCACATCACCATTCAACTGGTCCAGGGGCAGAACGGCTTCATCGAAAACACCCGGCAGATCGAGTGCGCCGGTCCGCATGGCGATCGTCGCGCGTCCGCCCGACTGGTTGACGTCAAAATCAATATCCGCCCCCTTGAAACCAGGGCGGGCCCCGGCCCCGACGGACCGCGATGCAATCTCCAGTTGCGCCACGCGACCCTTGGCGGAAAACCGGGTCGGCTCTTCAATCGGCCCCAGCCAATTGCCCTGCAGCTGTTCGACCAATCCCTTGGGCGCCAACTGCATCAATTGACCGCGCACCGCTTCGTTCAGCGGCAATCGATTGGCAATCTGGGTCATGGCGGCCAAATCCAGTTTGTCGGCTACCAGTTCACCACTCTGCGGCTTGTTTTTATCGCCTGAAAAGAGGGTCAGCCGCACGTTGCCGCCGGGCCAACGAAGACCGTCATCCGTCTGGAATTGCAGCGCCTTGGTTGAAAATTCCATTCCGCCGTCGATTGTCTTGGCGCCCAGCCGCCCGCTAATGCCGCGCAAGACCAGGGCATCCAACTTGGGATTCACCGTGACCTTTACGCCATCGAGCGCAAGGTCAGCCGTGGCACCGGTTATGGTGCCGCGCGCCACATCCACCCAGGCCCGCACAGCGCCGACGCCCTGTTCCAGGTCCATACCCAAGTTGGCATAGAGACGTAGTTGCGCCAAGTCAACATGCGCGAAGTTGGCGTAGAGCTGGCCTTCCCAATCCTTCCAGTCGCTCGCGCGGCGGCTCAGCAGGCGCTGCTTGAAGATGCCCGACACACTCAAGCGCTCGCCCCAATGGGCGGGGGGGTTGGCATCCAGCCGCACGGAATGGGTGCGGTGCTGACTGCGCAGGACCCAGTCCACATCGGTCAGTGCCAGCGCCGGTACATTGCGCATCTCATCGGTCCAAGTCACCGTCCCATGGCGAATGACCAGTTCCGGTTGCGACATGACCCAATCGGCACCGGTACTGTCAGCGCCGTCGCCCTTGGGCAGAGGCAGCCCCGCCACCCAGATGCGCCCATCTGCTGAACGGCGCACGTCCAACTCCGGCCGGTCCACTGTCAGTTGCTCGAAACCCAGACCCATCAGCGAGCGGGCGGACAAAGCTGCCATCACCGATGGCAGCTTCAGGGCCTCACGCCCCTGGCTGTCCAGCAGGCGCACGTCATTGAGTTCCAGCGAAGGGATAAGGCCATTGGAGCGAGCCACGATCGCACCAATGCGCACCGTTACCCCCAACACGCGAGAGACCTGCTCCTCGAGCATTGGGCGGAATTCTGCGATTCGCGGCACAATCACAAAATGAAGTGCGCCCCAGACTATGAACAATGCCATCCATATTGATGCCACCACCCAAAAAGCTGCGCGCACAACAAACGCGCCGGCCCTGAGTACGCGCGATGGATTTGGGGTCGGTTGAGTCATCGTAGTTTGAACAGCATGTCAGGAATTATGACCCGCAATGGACCGCCTGACAGGGCTGAGGGTTCCCGCTTTACGCAACGCATACGCCGCCGTTACGCCCAGCAATTGGCGTTGCTGCCTGCGGGCGCTCCCACCAGGGACAGCATGCACGCATTGCTCATGGCGTTGCGTGCTGAAGGCGCCGACACCGCAACGGCGCTGCGCACCGTGCGCCAACTGGTCGTGGAGCGCTTGGTCTGCTTGGACTGCAACGAAGGCGCGGCCCTGGCCACCATAACCGCAGCCATGACCAGCCTGGCTGAATGCGTACTGGATGCCGCCTACCTGGAGAGCAGCCGGGCGCTGGACGCGCTGCACGGTGCGCCGCTGTCCGCGCAGGGCACGCGGGCCGACCTGTGCATCGTCGGCATGGGCAAGCTGGGGGCGCGCGAGCTTAATGTCTCTAGCGACATTGATCTGATCTACATCTATGACCAAGACGGCGAGACCGCGGGCAACGCCGAAGGGCGCGGGCGCATCTCCAACCAGGAGTATTTCGGCAGGCAAGTGCGCGCCATCTACGCA
>JBBQBG010000101.1:0-13512 GCA_038317285.1 Burkholderiales bacterium
GGCCCCTTTTCGAGGCGGCTATCTTAGCTGCAAGCCCGCCGCTGCCACGCAATGGCCGTTCGGGCATATACGGCGCTACCGCCCGACTGTGTGAAATCTCTCTCGATGGGAAGAGCGCCACACGTCGATGGCAAACGTAGATGCGACACGCCCAGTGTCTGGCCGTCGGCCGGCACGTGCAGGCGTTGGCTGACACCCGCGCGCCGTCCCGCGGCCAATAGCTCGGCCCGCGTCACCGGGCAGTGGCTGATTGCCTCCAGATGATTGGCGATTACGGTACCGGTGGACAACTGCGCGAAAGCCATCACATCGTCAATACCCATGATGATGTCCCCCCCGATGTCGAAGCGCGCTCCGCCAGCCGGCACCACGCTAACCTCGGGCTGGTGCTGGCTGGTGAAAGCACGCACACCTGGCGTCAGAACAGTGTCGCCCGCCAGGTATAGGCTGGGTTCGCCCGGCATCTCCAGGAAATAGCCCACGCCGTGCTCCATCATGCGCCCCACTACCCCCTCACCATGGGTGCAGCGCACGGTGCGGATGTGGCCCTCGAAGAAAGGCTGGGGCTGGTCGTGGGCTTCGGGCAAGGCCCGCACGTTGAGGCCGCGCTTGCGCAAGTAAGCCGCATCGTGCGGCGTGCAGATAACCGGCAATTGCGTATCGCGCAGCCACTTCTTGCCAAGGCCATCCAGGTGGTCGAAGTGGCCTTTCTGGCAATGGGTGATCAGGCAGTGGGTCACCTGAGCCAGCGCTGCGTCGGCCTGGGTCGGCAGGTCTACCGTGGGGTTGCGCAGGCGCTTGCCGTCGAGCAGTCGCAGTGGTGGCAGGGTACCCTGTGGGGCCAGCATGGGGTCCACCAAAATGTGGCGATCGCCGATGTGGACGATGACGGTTGCGTTGCGCAGTTGGGTGATGTGCATAGTCGTTGCTACGGTAAATAGGGGTGTTCAGAACGCGGGCTTGCGCGCATCCAACCGCGCCAGGCCACTTTCTTCGAACGTACGAATCAGCGCTTGTGCCGCGGCGGGCGCCGTGTCCGGTGTGCCATTGCCAAAGGGTGGGTCCGGGTAGTACTCAATACCCAGTTGAATGGTTTTGGCCACGTCTTCCCCGGCGATCAGCCCTGCCAGATACAGGCCTGCGTCTATGCTGGCCGACACCCCCGCACCGGTCACAACCTTGCCGTCGCGCTGGTAACGCGCAGTGCTGACCTTGGCGCCATAGGCGGCTACGCGATCGCGGGCAAACCAGTTGGTGGTGACCTGCAGCCCGTCAATCACACCCGCTGCACCCAAAAGCTCCACGCCGTTGCATACGACAAAGGTCCAGGTGGACGTGGCGTGCAGCCGGCGTACGGCGTTCACAAGCGCGGCGTCGTGCAAGGCCTTCTCTATGCCCGGGCCGCCGGGAATATAGAGGATGTCGGTGTGGGTGGTCTCCTCCAGCGTGCGGTAGGCATGCAAGGCCAGGCGACCCGTATCGGCAAAGACTGGGCCGGTGCGGGCAGCCATAAACTCGGTGGTAATGCCAGGCACATTGGCCAGCACTTCATAGCCACCGACGATGTCGAGTGCGGTGAATCCGTCGAACAAAAGAATCGATAAACGCATGGGTTTTCTCCTGGGTGTGTGGACAAGACTTGTGTCGCAGCGTTACGCGTATCGCAAACCGCTGAACCACTCCATTGTCAAATCGGTGTGGGTGAAATTAGTATGGCGCTATTGCCATATTTAATGTTGTAATCGCCACATGCCTGCCACTTTCCCTGCTTCCCGAAAAATCAAGGCCCAGCGCATTGCCATCCTGGCCTATGCGGGTTGTATGGGCACCGAGATCTTTGCGGTGGCCGACGTGCTGCTGATCGCCAGCCACATCGCGCGCGCGATGCGCAAAACTGCATCACCGCCCTTCGAGGTGCAGGTGGTGGGCTTGGGTGGGCGCAAAGTGACCGTGGCCGGAGGCTTCACGGTTGGCGTGCAACGACCCGTGGGTACCTATGATTTGCTCATCGTGCCAGGGCTGGAAATACGCCGCCTGGACGAGTGGGACGCGAAGCTCGCGCCCCTGCGTCGCGAACTGTCCTTTATCCGCAAGAGTTTTGCCAGCGGTACTGCGGTCGCATCGGTATGCATCGGCACTTTTTTGCTGGGCGAGGCGGGGCTGCTGTCGGGTCGCAAGGTCACCACGGCCTGGTTGTGCGCGGCCGAGCTGGCCAGCCGCTACCCAGCGGCCACACTGAGCGCCGACGCCGTGCTGGTGGAAGACGGCGCCATCACGACGACCGGTGCCGTCAGCTCCGCCTTTGATCTGGCCATTCACCTGGTCAAGAAAACGCTGGGCGCCGAGGTGGCGACCGCCACAGCACGTCTGGCGCTGCTGTCCCAACCCCGCGCCAGCCAGGCGCCATTTGTGGACAGTGCGCTGTTAGGCGCACCTGGCCTGCCGTCGTTTGCGCAAGGCGTGGCGCAATGGTTGGGTGCGCGCTTGACCGAAGGCTACGACCTGGATCGCCTGGCCCAGGCTTTTCATGTCAGCACGCGCACGCTGCTGCGCCGTGTCAAGGCGCAGACCGGTGATTCTCCATTGGCATTGTTGCAGCAGGCGCGGGTGGACAAGGCCAAACAGTTGCTCAACGACAGCAGGTGGAGCATTGCCCAGGTTACCGAGGCCGTGGGCTATTCTGATGTGCCCACCTTCTCGCGCCTGTTTGCCAGCCACGTGGGGGAGTCGCCGGCGCGCTACCGGCGCAGGTAGCGTGCTTGCGTCAGTGACCGCTGGCGCGCTTCTTTTGCATGGCTTCATTCAGATTCATGGTGCCATGGTTTGGCATGACGATATCGCCTGGTTTTTGTCCGGGTTTGCAGGGGCCTAACCACTTGGCCTCAATGCTCATCTTGGATTCCTCCACACCATGCATGGGAGGGCTGAAACGGGTTTGTATGTCACCCCGGTAAGCAGAGTCAAAGGCGCCAGAGAACACAGCATCCATCGTGGTGGTCGTGGTCGGGCCCATCTTGCAAACCGAATGGATCGTGATCTTGCTGCCCTGCTGCTGGATGTCCATTGCGCTGCACTGTTGCTTGGTCTTCTCGGCACTTTGTTGCATCATGTCGTCAGAGTTCTGGTCGATGCAATGCTGGATAGGGCCCATACCCTTGGGCATCCCTTGCATGCTGGTGGTGATCTCCCACAGGCCACTTTTGCGACGGGGCATGTCTGCGGCTAGCGCTTGAGAGCACCAACCGATAGTAGCCAGGCCAATGGTGATCCAGAAAGTCAAACCCGGCCGCTTGTTGCGATGGAAATTCATGGGACTTTGCTCCTTAGTGGTTGCATGACGTCGGCGCGTCATTGTGCACCTTGTTACTGGGCTGGTAAGGGCAAGAAAGGGTCCCGCTCTTCGCCGGCCAAAAATGCCTTCATGGGTTTCCACAGCGTGTCTTCGTGGCGGTCGCGAAAAAAACCGAAATGGCCGATGGCCCCGCCCTGGACTTTGGTGGCATCAATGCGCCGGTGTAGCAAGTCTTGGGTCGGCATGTAGCTGCGCAGCGATGCCATTGCGCGGGGCGGGGCAATGTCGTCGTCGCTGATGCCCAGAACCAGGATCGGGCATTGGATGTCGAGGAATCGATTCGGCTGACCCCGGTCAAATTCTCGCATCAGGTATTTGGGGTGGCGACCCCAGCCGGCCCAGTCACGCATGACGCCGGCGGGCAGGTCAGCACCCAAACCAAACTTGCTGGACGGAAAGTAGCCCAGCAAAGGCAGCAGTGCTGGCGCAAATACATGCCACAACAAAAAAGTTTTTGCGCGCGCCCACCGGTCAAACAACTTCCAGTAGCCTGACTGCGAAGCAACCATAGCCACTCGACTAAACCGGCCGTTGCCTTCCATGAACGCAAAGGCCTGGCCACCAAACGAATGCCCCAGCGCGCACAGGGGTCGCTGCGGGTGGGTCTGCGCCAGCCATTCGCTGACGGCTTGCGCATCCAGCTGGGCCCATTGCCGCATCGTGCCGGTGTGCGAGCGGATCGGCGCAATGCGCGACTGGCCGATGCCGCGGTAGTCATAGGTGACCACCGTGAAACCATGGCGCGCCAGGTACTGCGCAAACTTTTGGTAGAACAACTGCGGCACGCCGGTGCCGGAGTTAATCATCGCGACCGGCCCGCTATTGCTCTCACCAAAGACGGTCGCGGCTATTGGGAAACCGTCTGCTGCCGGGATGCTGATTTGTTTCATGTCTACTTCCATTTCTATCGAGACTCTCGCGCAAGCTAAAGAGTAAGAGCAAGGGTAAAAGCAAGTACGTGGGGTTGCTGTCTGTCTGCGGCGTTTAGGTTGTCAGCAGCAGTGCGGCCAACGCGCCGTTGGCCAGCATCAAGACGCAGTCCATACAGAAGATGAACAGCATAGGCCCCTGCAGCACCGCCCACAGCGGCTGACCCAGTGGCCCTTTGCCCAAAGCAATGCGCACATTGAATGCAAATTGGCTGCCGTGTGCCAAGGCGAAAACGGTGGCAAACAACGCCAATTGCCGGGGCTCTGCGAACAGTGCGCGGTTGCTCAACAGCAGTAGCGCAAAGGTGGAAAACGCGAAGTTCATACCCCCCAGAAAACGCCCGGATTCGGCCAGACTGGTGAACAGGGGCGAGCCACGCGCGGCCTTGGGCACGAGCAGCTTGGCGGCGGCGAACGGCTTGAGAGCGAAGTAGTGAAACCCTGCGCCGAACCACAACGCGTTGAAAACCAAAATGGCCGCGTAGGCCAATGCGTAGTAGGTCATGGGAGCCTTATCGGTGTGGGCGAGGTTGAAATATAGCATACATGTCTCCAATGGAGACATGTATTTTAAAAAGACCGTCCGCTGTCGAGGCGGGCTCTCAAGAGTCAGGTACGTTCAGGGTGCAAGAATCCGTGCAGTGCGCCTTGCACGAGTCGGTCGGTGAAGGCCAGCAATTGCCCTGGCTTGACATGGATGCGGTCCATCAATACCAGATTGGCCAAGCCGTGCGCCATGGACAGCAGACCGACCGTCATGTCTCGGTTGCGCAGGGAGGCCTGGGCGGAGTCGCCGACCAATTGGCGCACCAGTTCTTGTGTCAGGTTGAAAGCCTCCCACACGACCTTTTCCAGTACGGGGAATCGCAGGTCCAGATTCAGGCGCGGGCCCATCATGACCACAAACTCCGCCGGGTGGGCAATGGCAAAGTTGACGTACTGTCGCAGCACTGTTTTGAGTTGCAATTCAACCGATTCAGTGTTGACCGCCAGTAGTGCGGCCCGCGTCTCGGCAATCAACGCTTCGTAGCCCTGCTGCGCCACCGCAGCCAAGAGCGCACGCTTGTCTTCGAAATGCCGATACGCAGCGCGGTGGTTGACGCCAACCTGTCGCGCGACTTCGCGCAGGGTGAACCCCTCGGGGCCTAATTCCGCAATCAAGGCGCGTGCCGCCTCGACCAGCGAATTGCGCAGATCGCCATGGTGGTAGCTGCTACGAACGGGGTTTGTCATCGGGGGATGGTACTGCACCCTCAGTCGGAGATTTGCTGCAATCCCGTGCCCCTGTAGGTGCGGCACTGCAGAAGGGTCCAACGGCTTTCAGAAAGTGCAATGGCGTCAACGATAGCCTATGAACAGGTGACAATCACCCGGTACACGTAGTTCAATCACGCCCATGAAAACATTGCAAGCAGGTTTCACACTGATCGAAGTAATGGTGGTAGTCGCCATCCTCGCCATTTTGGCGATGCTGGCCTTGCCCAGCTACCAAGGCAAGCTGATTCGGGAGCAAATAGTCGAGGGCAGTGCCTTGGCCAACCTGGCCAAGGGCCCAATATCGGTGCAGTGGGCCGCCTTCAAAACACTGCCTGTAGACAATGCCAGCATCCTATTGCCCGCCCCCGACAAGATCGTGAACAACCTGGTGCGCGCCGTCACAGTGCAAGACGGCGCCATCCACATCACCTATGGCAACCGCGCCAATGGCAACCTCAAGGACAAAACGCTGACGCTACGCCCGGCTGTGGTTGAAGAGGCGCAGATTGTGCCGGTGGCATGGGTTTGCGGCGCGGCCAGCGCGCCGGACAAGATGGTGGTCAAGGGGGAGAATAAGACCGATATTGCCAAGGAATACCTACCGCTGAATTGCAAGTAGCGGTCCGCCGCTGGGGTCAGCGTTGGTCAATTGCATCGGTTGCGGTAGTTGTCTTCGAAGCGTTGAAGATCCGCCTTTTCGCCTTCAGTCAGATCCTTGCGGGCACGCTTTGTGTAGAGAATCCGCTTGGATTCTCCGCATTGCTGTTGATGTAACTGCAATCGTTCCTGGTCCAATTTTTCTGCTGTCTTGGCCTCAACAAGCTTTACCTTGTTGTCCCTACGCTCTTGCGCAACCTGACTATAAGCTTCACTCTCGTTTTCAGCGCATGGTTCGCTGTATTCCCGCTGCATTTGGTTGACGGTGTCGTACTTCAAGCCGCGTGTAGCCGCTGTGCGCAAAGCATCGTTGAGGGATGCACAACGCGGGTTCAGGTACTTCAGATGGACCGGGGCTGGCCTGCTCGGCGGAAGCGGTGGCTCGTAAACGGGCTTAGTAGCCGTAGGACCGTAATAGACAATCCCTGAACTAGGGCCAGAGCCAGAGCCAGAGCCAGAGCCAGAGCAAGGTTGCGTGGAAATAACGGTACGACCGTTGACGGTGCAGGCATATCGGGTTTGCGCCTGCGAACCGGTCGAAATGGTCACCATGGTCGCAACCATTGCGATGAAATATGTAGTTTTCACAACTCCCTCAACCTCTTTGTATGTTTGTTGATCAAATAATATCAGCTTGCCCGCGAATGTCGCGGGCAAGTTGTGGTCATAGCAACTGACCCAGTTTGGCTGCTGCCTTTCGCAACGCCGCCGTGTCGTACCCCGCATAGCCAAAAAGCCACCCCCGCCGTTTGGAGGCAATCGTATAGCGCGACAACGGCGCCAACACAATGCCCGCCTCTTGCGCGCGGGCCGACAAGCTTTGGTCATCCTGGCCCGCGGGCAATTCGTGTAGCAAGTGCATGCCCTGCTCGCTGGGCTGCAACAGCAGTTGACCCTTGCTAGCCTTGGCCATGGCATCGATCAACACCTGCTGGCGCTGTGGGTACAACTCACGCATACGGCGCAGGTGGCGCAGCAGATGTCCATCGGTGATGAAGCGGGCCAATACCGCTTGCGCGTCGCCCGGCGAATGCCGGTCGGTCAGGGCGCGGGCCATGGCAAAGGCACCGGCCAGTGCATCGGGCAGCACGATAAAGCCTAGGCGCAAGCCCGGGTGCAGCGTCTTGGAGAAGGTGCCCACATACAGCACCCGCTGTGCGTGCGGCAGGCTGCACAGCGCGGGCAGGCGGTGCGTTCCGTATTGGAATTCGCCGTCGTAGTCGTCCTCCACAATCCACGCGCGCTGGGCATTCGCCCAATCCACCAGAGCCAGCCGACGTTGCAGGCTCATGCGCACACCTGTCGGGAACTGTGATGTGGGGGTCACCACGGCCAGACGCGCTGCGGGCCAGTGCGCCAGCGCGTGCTCCACCACCAAGCCCTCACCATCTACCGGCACGGGGCGCACGGTCACGCCGTGGCCCGCCAGGCTGGCACGAATGCCGGGGTAGCCAGGGTCTTCCACCCAGGCCTCGTCACCCACATCCAGCAACAAGCGCCCCACCAGGTCGATGCCTTGCTGCGAGCCCGAGCAGACGACTATCTGCGCGGCCTCGCAGCGTATGCCGCGCGACACCCACAGCCACTGTGCAATCGCATCGCGCAGCGCGGGCGACCCGGCTGGGTCGAGGTACTGGGCTTGGGCCATGCGCTGCTCTTTGGACGCCTGGCGGGCCAACCGGTCCCACAGCGCAAAAGGAAAAGTGGCGATCTCGGGCGCGCCAATGCGAAACGGCATGGCCGCATGCAAGGGTGGGTTCCAACGCGACACGGTGTCGGCCACCAACTTCCCACGCTGTGACAAACCTGCGCCAACGGGCGGGCGTAGGCCCTTGGGCGCGCTGCCAAACGATGCAAGGGCGCCCAGGCTGTCCGCTACATAGCTGCCATCCCCCACACGCGCCACCACATAGCCTTCGGACTGCAGGCGCTCCAACGCCCACAACACGCTGTTGCGCGATACGCCCAACGTAGTCGCCTGTGCGCGCGATGCGGGCAGACGCATGCCTGCCTTGAACGTGCCCTGCTCGATGGCGCGGCGCAGCTCCAGGTAGACCCGCTGGCGCACGGTGTCGGTGCGGGCCTTAGGCGAAATGGTTCCTTGAAACATTGTAGATTGGCTCCTCCATATAAGCTATAGATATGTAAACTAGGGAGCCACTCTAACAGCAAGGCTCCCGCTATGGCACAACACACGAGCACCGTCCTTTGGCAGCGCGACAGCGCCTCATTTGCCGACCACCGCTACAGCCGTCGCCACACGTGGCACTTTGATGGTGGCGCGGTCGTGCCGGGTTCTTCCTCTCCCCATGTGGTGCCTTTGCCGTATTCAGACCCGGCAGGCGTAGATCCCGAAGAAGCATTCGTTGCATCGCTGTCCAGCTGCCACATGTTGTGGTTTCTGGACGTTGCGGCGCGCGCTGGTTGGGTGGTAGATAGCTACCGCGACGAGGCCATAGGTACGCTGGCCCGCAATGCAGACGGACAACAGGCCATGACCCAGGTGGTGCTGCGCCCCGCGGTACAGTTTGCACCCGGGCTGCAGCCTACTGCCGACGCGCTAAATGCTTTGCACCACCGTGCCCACGCGTCCTGCTTTATCGCTAACTCGGTCAAGACCGAGGTCGTGTGTGAACCTCTTGTTTGACCCAGCCGCTCAACCCAGCACTAGACCCTGCCATGACCTACTTGCCCCCCCACTTTGCCGAGACCGATACCGAAACGTTGCACGCTCTGGTACGCGCCCACCCTCTGGCCACCTGGGTGGTGCAGCATGGAGGCGAACTATTGGTCAACCATATCCCCATGCTGCTGGATACGGACCGGGGCGAGCACGGCACGCTGGTAGGCCACGTGGCCCGTGCCAACCCGGTGTGGCAGGCGCTGGCAGCGGGCGCGCAGTCCGTGGCGGTGTTCACCGGCGCGCAAGCCTACGTATCGCCTAACTGGTACCCCAGCAAGCACGCGAACGGCATGGTCGTGCCCACTTGGAACTACGCCATCGTGCATGCGCATGGCGTGCCACAGGCCTTTGAAGGTGCAGAGCGCGTGCTGGACGTAGTCACACGTCTGACGCAGATCCACGAGGCCAGTCAGGCGCTGCCGTGGCAGGTGTCCGATGCTCCGGCTGACTACATCAGCAAGATGCTCAAAGTCATCGTCGGTATCGAGATACCGGTGCAGCGTTGGGTCGGCAAGTGGAAGGTCAGCCAGAACCGCCCGGCTGCCGACCAACAGGGCGTTGCCGCCGGGTTGGCAGGGCAGCCTGGTGAGGCCGCGATACAGATGGCGGCGTTGGTGCATCAGAGGGTTAAGGTTTGACAGCGCGCGCCGTGGCCCACCAGACCTTTAGCAAATTGACCGATAGCCCTCATGGGATATGAGTTATACGCTATGCAATATGTAGCAGACTGCATGCGCCATCAGCGGGCATCACCGCCCGGCTCAACTGCCCAGATGCATCGTGAAAACAGCGCCGTCGCTGAGGCGGCAACTGCCTGTGCCTTGCGTAGTGGAGTTCATCGCGAAGCGGCAGTTGATGAAGTTACCCCGGTTGCCCGTGCCATTGGCTACGCCGTCGCGCTGCGAACCACTTGTGCGTGTGGCCTCGCCTGAAAAGCTCTCGCCATTGATGTTGGTGCTAAAGTGGCCGCGCCCGTTCAAGTCGTTGGTGACGATGGCTAGCACCATTCCGTAGCCAGTGGCCGCATTATTGGCCGGGTAGAGACGGGCCGCAAAAGTAACCGGCATCGCTGCTGGTGGTGCCGGTGCATAGATCACGGTTGAAGCGGGCACATGTTGGTCCAGTGGTACCACGTAGCAGCCCGTGAGTGCGGAGGCGGTAATGGCGGTCATGCTGGCGAGTGTTGCGATGCGTACAAGGCGGGAAGTTACTCTCATATTTCTTCAGGTGGCCCAAGCACATGCTTGTGCAGCGATGTTGGGCGCGCCCCCGTTTTGCCCCATACTTTTAATTGCCCTAAGCTGAGGGCGTGATACCCAGAGGATTGTTATTCGATACTTTTGGTCAGAGCGCCTGTTACCGGCGATGGCCATGTCGTGCTTTACCAGTGATGATTTGCGGGTCTACGGTGCGATACTTACGCCGATGCGGTAGTTTCCTATCTGCAAAGCGAATGGAAAATGAAATGAAGCGAACCCTTTTGCGCCAGACGCTTGCGCTGTTGATGATCGCCGTGGCTTCGCTCGCCGCTCCAGTGGCATACGCTGAAGACGAAGCGCCCGATATGCTGATCAAGCGTCTTTTGTCGGACGTTCAAGAGACGGTCAAGAACGACAAGACCATACGGGCCGGCGATACCGCAAAGATGGTCGCCTTGGTGGACGCACGGATCATGCCTAACGTCAATTTCCCGCGCATGACCGCGGCTGCGGTGGGTCCGGCCTGGAGTCAGGCAAGCCCCGAGCAACAACAGCGGTTGCAGCAGGAGTTCAAGATTTTGTTGGTGAATGCCTATGCCGGTGCGTTGACACAGTTAAAGGACCAGACCATCAGCATGAAGCCGGTTAAGGCGGCAGCCGAAGACAAAGAGCTGGTGGTCCGCGCAGAAATAAAGGGCGGCGGTGAAACCGTTCAGTTGGACTACCGCCTGGAAAAGACGCCTGGCCTGGGCGCTGGTTGGCGAATTTTCAACCTCAAGGTCATGGGCGTGTGGCTGGTCGAAACCTACCGTAGCCAATTCGCGCAGGAAATGAGCACCAAAGGTATTGATGGCCTTATCGGTACGTTGACCGAGCGGAACAAGGCCAACGGCAAAAAAGCCTAAGGTCAAAGTCTGGGGCGGGCTGCTTTGTACGGAGGTTTGACAAAGCGCCACCGTCCCACGCCGCACGATAGTGCGAACGCTGCAAGTCCCACCAATACGACAAAATTCAGAGGCGGCTCCCAAGCACCGCCATAGGCGCCAAACATGCTTGCCTTGATGCTTTCGACGACCCAGGTCAGCGGCAACCAGGGGCTTATCTGCGCAAACAGGCCACCACTGAGTTCCACCGGAAGGATGCCACCCGAAGACGACAGTTGCAGCGCCAAAAGGCACATGGCAATCCCCCTGCCCGCATCACCAAATGCTTTGGCTAGCGCAAATACGATGAGCAGGAACGTCAGCGCCGAGATGACCAGCGTCAGTACGAACGGCCACTGAAGAACGATGTGGATCTGCAAAACATAACGTACGGCAATGAAGACAAAGAGGGCCTGCAGCAGCACAAGACAGGCCGGAAGGAAAATTTTGCCTGCAACCTTGGCAGGCCGGGAAAAGAACTGTGCATGCCGGGGAAGCACCCGTATGTGGATTAAATAGGCGGCAACAGCGGCCCCTAACCACAGCGACCCAGGAATGATGTTGGATGCAAATCCGCTGCCACTGTTTTCGACCGGCGCCTCCATTTCCACCACCGGTTCAACCGAATTGGCCAGACCCTCGGCACTGCCGCCCAGGCTGTCGACCGGTTCTGGTAGTGCTTTTGCCAGTAGTTCTACACCGGCAGTCAGGTTTTTGATACTCTGGTTTGTCTTTTGGGTCGTTCCCACAAAAATGGCTGCGCTCGCTGCGACATCGTTAGCACCTTTGGCCAACTCGTCGAACTGACTGTCTTTTGGAAATTTACTTGCCACGGTGCGTTCATCCGCGCCCATGGCCCTCATGCCCCGTGCCAGGGTATTGACGCTGTTGCGCAAACGGCTCGCCGTTGATGCCAATTGACCCTGTGTCGTATTCGCGGCTTTGATGTCCGTTTCGAGTTGGATCATGCTGTCCGCAACTTTCACCAAATCCTCAGAGTCATCGCCGCTTGCAAATCGTCTGGTCTTTGCCTCATCTCTCAACGCTGTCGCCCGCTCGCGCAAATGTAGGGAGACTCTTTGCAGTTCGTTCATCGTTCGGTCCATTTCGGCGTGTCCATTCATCAACGCCTTCATCCGATTGGTCAAAGCGTTCAGGTCGGCGTTGCTGGGCCACATCGCATCCATCGCCTTCAGCGGCACCCCCAACTGTTTTGCGCCTACGGTCATTTGGTTGACGCCGTCGCTCAAACGACGCGCGCCACCAGCCAGTGATTGAGCGCTAGCCGACGTTTGCCCTGCGCCAATTGCAAGTTCGCGGGCACTGGCACGTAACCTGTCTACTGCTTTGTGCAGGCTGTCAACATTGCGTTGGGAGCCGGCAGCGTTGTGGAGCACCAGTTCCCAGCGCCGCTCATTCAGGCTTTCATTGATCTGGCTCCCCAAGGTTTCAGAAAAATGTTTGGCAATGGCCGCCGTTTCGTAATTGTTGCCTTGGGACGTGAAGACCACCACTTTTCCGGCGCCGGCTTCGGCACCCGGAACCGCACTGGCGCTGAAGTCGCGTGGAATAATTACCGCGAACGCCAATTTTCCATGGCGCACCAAGGCTCGGGCCTTTTGTTCATCGCTAAACATCACGAAACCGAAGCGCTTGCTGTCTTCCAAGCGCGTTGTGATTTCCCAGCCCACGTTAAAGGTGTGGTCCCGGTATTTCACACCCTCATCGAGATTGACAACAGCGACTTGCAGCGCACCAGTTTTCTGTTCCGTATCCCATACGCTCGCAATGTAAAGGACGCAGTACAGAGCCGGCACGAACACGACCAATGCGCTCGTCAGTAATGTTTTGGGGTGCAGAAGCAAATAGTTGACTTCGTTGCGGACAATAAATACGATTTGCAGGAAAAATTTCATGACATTGCGCACATTGGAGTGACTGGAAACCTGCGGTTGGGCCGACTCATTGCCTTAGATTTATCGGAACTTACTACCTTACCAGCGCGCAGCAATAGTCGCGATGCGTTAGCTGTAAGAAAGGACAGGATATCCAACGGGTTGAATGCCAGTATCGCACCGTAGGATGGCGTTGTGGGTTATCCGATACTTGCCCGCATGCGCCTGAAATTATTAATGCCCGCCCTGTTGGCCTGTGCGACGCCGGCTTATGCCATTCCGTCGCCCGACCTGGTCATCAACGCCTTCGCCTCGGCCGCGCAAATTGCGGGCCTGCTGGCCGCTATGTCGGGTGCCGCGATGCTGCGGTTCCGGCGCCATAGCTCTGGCGGTAGTGCACACGCTAGCCGTTGGCTGTCAGTGTTTGGCTTGGTGGCGGTGCTGGCCATCTTGGTCAATGTCTGGCAGTACACCAGCCATGTCAGCGCTGACAGCCGCCGACTGGAGACCAATCTGTGGCGCAAGCCCGCCGATTGGGACAGGACATTCGCAGCGCCCACCCTGACCAGTGCCGAGTTGGCAGCCCGCATGAACAGTGGCGAGCCGCTACACCTGAT
>JBBQBG010000102.1:0-13508 GCA_038317285.1 Burkholderiales bacterium
CCGTTCAAACGCTACCAGATGCAAAAAGTCTGGCGCGGCGAGCGCCCGCAAGAGGGTCGCTACCGCGAGTTCACACAGTGCGACATCGACGTCATTGGCGACGGCGAACTGCCCAGCTTTTACGACGCCGAGGTGGTGCGCCTGATGGCTGTGGTCACGAGCACACTTCCCATTCCACCGGTCACACTGCGCGTCAACAACCGCAAGCTGTTGCAAGGCTTTTACGAAGGCTTAGGGATTGCCGACACCAATGCCGTGCTGCGCGTCGTCGACAAGCTGGACAAGATTGGCGCGCCCAAGGTCTCCAACCTGTTGCAGACCGAGCTAGGCCTCAGCGAGGCGCAGGCCAACCAGTGCCTGGCCATCGCCAGCATCAAGACGGCCGACACATCCTTTGTCGACCGCGTGCGCGCGCTGGGCATCACATCACCGCTCTTGGACGAAGGCCTGAGGGAATTGACTGAGGTGTTGGACAATGCAGCCGACCTGAACGCAGCCCGTCTGGCCGCTGGCCTGCCTCCATCGGTGTCTGCCGACCTAGCCATTGCCCGTGGCCTGGCCTACTACACCGGCATGGTGTGCGAGGGGCAGATGCAGGGCTTCGAGTCATCCGGCTCGGTCTGCGGTGGTGGGCGTTATGACAACCTGGCGGGTGATGCCAAGGTCAAGCTGCCGGGTGTTGGCATGTCCATTGGCCTGACCCGCATTTTGGGATTGCTGTTTGCCAAGGGGGTGCTCAAGCCCACACGCAAGACACCGACCGACGTGTTGGTCGCGCTGAACGATGAAGCCAGCCGCCCCGGAGCGACTGCCCTGGCCAACCGCCTGCGCGGCCGCGGCATCGCCACCGACCTGTACCACGCACCCAAGGCCTATGGCAAGCAGATCGAAGCGGCATCCAAGCGGGGCATTCCGTTTGTCTGGTTTATCGGTGAGAACGCCAGCCACCAGGTAAAGAATTTGGTGACCGGTGAGCAAACCGCCGCCGATCCCGAGTCTTGGTTGCCGGGCTGAAACAGTTGCAGCAGCGATGGTTCGGACGCACCGCAGTGTTGTACTACGTGCAAGACATAGAGGGAAGTGGCTCATGGCCCTTCTATTGACTCAGCCATCCGGGAAATTACCGTGCTTTCCATGCTTGACGGTGGTAATGCGTGGGCGCCCAGCCGGCGCACTTCTCGGTTAGAGTGCCGCGTATGTATTGGTCAATTAACGCAATTCCCGAACTTCATGGGCTTGACGCAGCAGAGGCAAAGCGCGTCTACAGAGAGACGATGAAAGTTGCACGAGACAGGCCGGGCAACGGGCGAGCGCTGGCAATCCTTGCGACCTGGGCGGGTATTGGCGCCGCGATTTTTGGTCCTCTTGGGGCAGCACTTGGAGGCGGCATTGGTAGCTTCCAGTACACCCATTTTCTTCAAAGTAAAGTACGCGAAATCCTTCGTGAGCGAGGTTATCGCCAAGATAGTCACTGCGAGTGAGCCCTGGCATTTGAATGTGAAAGGTCGCTGTGAGGTCACTTTTTTCTGCAAAGTCTTGCCGCTCAGTTCGATTGATCGCTACGGGCGAATGCACTGCGGTACCAGTCGGTATTTCGGCGGTCTCATGTGCTGCCCAAAAGTGGCCAGCTTCGTCTTTTGATAACCGCACTAAGATACATTGCAAAAGTCCGTAGCTGTGCGTTCCCCGCGCCCCTACGACAGATCACGAGACGGACGAATTATTGGGAGTGCTTGAAAGACGCTTGTAGCCAGTACAGTGCAAGTAGGCCACGCAAGCGCAGCGCTAAGAAGTACACAACTCACGGACAACCACGTCCGTATCAACGTCACCATTCGGAGGAGAACATCATGAACTCACCCAATAGCGATCACGCCTTCTCTGGATCCATCGCTCAGTTGTATGAGCAATACATGGTGCCCATGATATTCGACCCCTACGCCCGAGATTTGACCACCCGACTCGTGTCGCTGAAGCCGTCATCTGTTTTAGAGATTGCTGCAGGAACCGGGGTCGTCACACGGTACATGGCGGCTCAGTTGCCCGAGCATGTCACCATAGTAGCGACGGACCTCAACCAGCCCATGCTCGATCACGCCATCAGCATCGGTACAAGTCGCACAGTAGCGTGGCAACAGGCAGACGCAATGTGCCTTCCGTTTGGTGATGAAACGTTCGATGCTGTTGTCTGCCAGTTTGGTGCCATGTTCTTTCCCGACAAGGCCGCCGCTTTTGCAGAGGCACGCAGGGTGTTGCGCCCAGGCGGTACGTTCTTGTTTAACGTCTGGGGTCGTATAGAAGAGAACGAATTTGCCGACTGTGTGAACCAGTCGATGGCGGAACTGTTTCCGACTGATCCGCCCCGATTCTTGGCGAGGCTACCGCACGGCTACTGCGACCCAGCTGCAATAGCTGCCGCCCTTTCACAAGGCGGCTTTATGGGGACCAGTGTGTTCGAGACCGTGACTGCGCAGAGTTCGGCAGAATCGCCGCGTATCGTCGCGACTGCATATTGCACAGGTACTCCGCTACGCAACGAAATCGAAACACGTAACGCCTCTATCTTGCGCGAGGCCACGGATGTTGCGACTACCGCAATTGGCCAGCGCTTTGGCTTGGGTCCAATCACCGGGAAAATTCAGGCTGTCGTCATTGCATCCACTCGCAATGCTTAGAGCTAAAGCAGTCTACTGACAATTTTCGGGGTGTTGCCGGTCTTTGCATTCCAGTGAAGACCTGCGCTAGGGTTGGTCCCGACCAGAGTGGACAAGGTACCCAATGGCATGTCAGCTGCCCGCGGTGTACAGCACAACACGGTTGCGCCCAGCTTCCTTGGCTTGGTAGAGCGCCACGTCGGCGCAACGCGTTAACTCGCTCAGCGTATTGCCATGCTGTGGGTAAACGGCAATGCCGATTGACATGGTGGCTTGAATGGTTTGGCCCTCGAAATGGATGATTGCCTGGGCAAAGGCCTCGCGGCATTGTTCGGCCCTCACGATTGCAAATTCGGGCGACATGCTGGGCAGCATCAGCAAGAATTCTTCGCCGCCAAAGCGACAGGCAACGTCGATGACGCGCACCTTGTCCAGCAACAGCGTTGCGAGTTTCTTCAATACCTCGTCACCACCCTGGTGGCCATAGGTATCGTTAACCTTTTTGAAGTGGTCGACGTCGATCATCATTACCGTTAGGTGCAGGCCTTCGCGCTCGCAGCGCGCCAATTCGCGTGCCACGATGGTGTCCAAAAACCGACGGTTATACAGGCCAGTGAGTGGGTCGCGTACCGCTTGTTCTTGCAATTTGTCTTGAAGGCTTTGAATCTCGACAAGCTGTTGCCTCAGTGTGTTTTCACCCTTGCGAAGTGCTTCGCGGGTTTGGCGCAGTTGTCGGTTTCGCCCAAAAGCCGTTAGGCCGATCGCCACCATGTACACCGTGTTTCCAACGATGCACACAATGGTGGCGGGCCATTCGGTTCCCGGTGACAGGTGCCAACCCACCAACAAACCGACCAACAGCACTCCCGCAATAAAAGCCAGCTGCGACCGTAGCAACCCGGGCAGGCCCCCACTAATTGTGATGTTTAATGTGCTGGCGATGTACACCGTAAACGCGATCCATAACGGAAACTGCAGGGCTGCCGCCAAGGCTCCGAACATCAGGCAGTCCAGTGTCAAATTGTTGAGTTCTGCGTGCTGGGCGTTGATTGAGCGACGCGCGAGCAGAAACACAATGTGAGGGTAAATAAGAAGCTGTACCGCTATCAGACCCCAGAGAATGGGGCTGTAGCCCTTGTCCCAACCGTGGAACAAGACACTCAAAAACATGATGGCGAAAGATAACGTCCGCAAACGGTAATTGTTGGCTACCGTCCAATGGGCGGGTGGCTGAAGGCCAAGCAAGTGTTCAGTGTGGGTCATATCGCAACGACGTCCCCGGTAGCTTTTGTGGACCTAATGTCGCACGGACGCCAATGGTCTGGTTGCGACTTCAGTTGCGCGAATTGTAGCTACTGCGCGTTCAATAGCTGGGCTTGTTTTGCACGGGCTGCCAGGTTGACACCCGGCTTGCGCAGCTCCGCTTGGTCACCCACGATATGGGCAGCTTCGATCAGCAGCACGTCCTTGTCGCTCTTGCGGGCCTTTTCCGCGGCCAGTTCGGCCCTCAGATCGCGTTCACCTGCCTGCAAGCCGTCGTCTTTATTGTTGTCGCTATTGTTCTTGGCAGCGGTGGAGTCGCCGGCCTTCGTGCCGGGTTTACGGGCCGCCAGCTTGGCATCTTGAGCGTCTTTTTCCTTGCGCCGCACCGCTTCGTTCAAAGACAATTCGTTTTGCTTGCGCTTGACATTGAATTCGGCAATGTCTTCTTGCAAATACTGAAAGTCTTTTTCGCCCTTGATGCGCGCCTTATGCTGCGCTAACAAAATGGGTAACTCGTCTTGCAGCGAACCCTTGGAAGTAAAACTGGTTGCCGGGATCTGGGCCCACGGCAGTGCGTTGTCGTAGCTGGATTCGCCGTAGTCCCCGATTTCCAACACGCCGGGGAACGACACGTCTGGTGTGACTCCGCGCAGTTGTGTAGTGCCACCGTTGATGCGGAAAAACTGCGCAATGGTCAGCTTGATCTCGCCCAGTTGAGGTTTTTCTGACTTGGCAATGCGGTCCAGATCAATCATGGTTTGTACCGTTCCCTTGCCAAAGCTGGGCTCGCCCAAAACCAGACCACGTCCATAGTCCTGAATGGCTGCGGCAAAAATCTCGGACGCCGATGCGGAGTTGCGGTTGATCAAGACGCCCAGCGGGCCGTCCCACGCGGCTTCGGGCTGGCGTGCAGACTCCACCCGTATATCGCCCTTGGCATTGCGCACTTGCACGACCGGGCCTTTGCCGGTGAACAAGCCCGTTAGCTCCACCGCCTCCGACAAGGAGCCGCCGCCGTTGTTGCGCAGGTCCATCACAATGCCGTCGACTTTCTTGGCCTTCAATTCTTTCAGCAGTAGCGCTACATCGCGCGACGTGCTCTTGTAATCCGGCGCATTTCTTTGTTTGGCCGCAAAATCCTCGTAGAACGACGGCAAGGTGATCACGCCGATATTGCGGGTAACCTTGCCGTCGGTGATCGTTTGCACCGACGACTTGGCAGACTGGTCTTGAAGGCTAATGGGTTTACGAATCATCGACACCAACTTGTGTTTGCCATCTGGCCCTGCGTCGGCAGGCAGCACTTCGAGCCGCACCACGGTATCCAGCGCACCGCGGATCAAGGCGACCGAATCGTCCAGCCGCGCGCCCATGACGTCAGTCATTGCACCTTTCTCGCCCTGGGCGACACCCACGATGCGGTCACCCACATTGAGTTGTCCGGACAAGGCGGCTGGTCCGCCCGGCACCAATTCGCGGATGGTGGTGTATTCGTCTACCTCTACCAACACCGCACCAATGCCTACCAGTGACAGGCGCATGGAGATGTCGAAGTTTGCCGCAGTGCGGGGCGCCATGTAGTTGGTGTGCGGCTCAATGGCCATCGTGTAGGCGTTCATATACGTGTTGAACGCGTCTTCGCTATTGAAGCGCCCTATGCGCTTGATGCTGTTGTCGTAGCGCTTTCCCAGCACTTCGACAATGGTTTTGTCGTCCTTGCCCGCCAGCTTCAGTCGCAACCAATCGTTCTTGACCCGCTTGCGCCACAGGTCTTGCACATCGGCCTCTGACTTAGACCAGTCCTGCTTGGTGCGTACAAACTGGTAGCTCTCGTTGCTGTCGAACTTGAAGCCACCTTTGAGCAGGCTGCGTGCATAGGCAAAGCGCTCAACCGCACGCTTGACATAGAGGTTGAAGATTGCGAATGGACGGGCCAGGTCGTCGTTTAGCATGTCCGAACCGAGCTTGGTCCGAGCTTCGGCCATCTGGTCGATGTCGGCTTGTACGAAGAACAACTTTTCGGAGTCGAGCGCCTTCAGGTACTGGTCAAAAATCTTCCCAGACAAGGACTCGTCAAGAGGTGTCGGCTTGTAGTGGTAGCGGGAAAGTACCTCGGCCGCCATGTGGGCCGCCTTGCCTTCTTGCGCGTCTGGAACGATGGCCGCGCCGTGTGCTGCCGTTACAAATGCAAGGAGTATTCCCAATAATTTCAATTTCATCCGATTTCCGTTTCAAACGACGGTTGGTAAGAGTGTATGGATGGGTACATCCAGGCGCCTGGGCCCGATGTTGGAGCGGCTTGGGTCCTTAAAGTTCCACGGGGTCATGGTTGCATCTTTCAGCATTTAGCGGGGCCGCAGGGTCATTTGTTCTTTGGACATGGTGATGTCGAATTTGGACAAAAAACTCTGACCCAGCAGGGCATCATCTTCGTCGCCACCCAGCAGTCCCACGCCGACCCGCACGCCAGACACCTTGATAGGCCCAAGCGACACGGGCACGTCAGCCACCGTGCGGCCCTGCACATCGCCGTTGGCCGTGTGGAAGGTGGTGGGCAAGCCGTCGGCCACACCGGCGTTGCGCGCAAACTTCTCACTGATGGTTACTGTCGACGCGCCCGTATCTACCATGAACATGACGTTGCGGCCATTGACCGTTCCTGCCGCATAAAAATGCCCGTCTCGGGATTTGGGAATTACCAACTCTCCCTGTGCCGTGATCGTGACCGGCTTGGGCTTAAGGTAGTGCGTCATCAGCACATACAGCACGCCCATGATGACGGTCCAAAACGCGACGATGGCCAGCGGCCCCCAGCCCATGCCGCCGGTGCGTTCGGGTTCCTGTCCGTCCAAGGTCGGGCCGCTCACAGAGCGGTGCCCGTGCCGGCACGTATGGACTCATCGCACTGGTACAAGACTTTGGAAACAGTTGAGCGCAGAAAGGTCATGGGTGTGGGCTTGTTTCGGTGGCTATGATTTGGCAGATATTACAGGCCCGCCACCAGTGCCGCTGCACGCAGGTAATTGCCCTGCCCATAGACGGCAGCCTCTTCACGACACGCATGGACCAGTTTCACCACATGGTCATCGTCTGACGCAATCGCTGCGACCACAACCGTATTCCAGTCATGCGCTGTCGATTCCGGGGGAGACGCCAGAGGGTTGACCTGCGCGGCCATATAGGCGGCCACCACGTTCTGCGCCATTACTGCCTGCGCCGGTAGGGTGTCCGGCAGCCACGGCAACAGCGTGCGCACAGCCCGCAGACCGGTGACCATGTGTAAAACCGTGAAATTGGGGTTGGCGGCATAGCGGTCCACGGCAAGCCCGGCCAACTCCTGGATGCGTGTGGCAAGGCTGGTCGCAGGGGCCAGGGCCGAGGCCAGGCTTTGGTAGACCGTGGAGTGGCTGGCGTCTGCCATGCGGATGCTTATCAAAGGTCCGCTGCTGCGCCAGCCTACGGACTCTTCTAAAAGGCGTTCTGCCCAGGGTACAAATGCCATTTGCGTGTGCGCCTGTGGCGGTGCAGCCAGGGTCTGCCAACGCCACGCCCAATACGCCAAAGCGGCCGCCAGATCAAGGGCATGCCCCGCCTGCACCGCATGGGCTGTGCGGATCACGCCATGGAAGGCGGCAGCCGAAACACCGGGCATCAGGTCTGGAAGGGCCAAGCGCAGACTGGCCTCTGTGCCTTGTCGTGCGACCATCGCCATGGGCAAGTGGTTGGTTAACTGGTCGCCATGCTCCGGTGGCAGTCGCAAGTTGGCATCCAGCAAGGTGTGTAATGCAGTGCGGGTGAGGGGTGAGGGGTGACGGGTGACGATGGCGGATTGGTGGGCCTGAATATCTATCAAAGTGAGCGGGATGGCCTATCACGCAAGTTCAAGTTAACTTGATGTCAAGCATGACCGATATCTTCATTCCGATTGGTGAGTTGGCGCGTCGCAGCGGTGTTGCCGCGAGTGCTCTGCGTTTCGACGAAGCCCAGGGCCTGCTGAGCAGTGAGCGCAACGCGTCGGGGCGGCGCCAGTTTGTCCGTGGCGATCTGCGCCGAGTGGCTTTCATTCGCGCCGCACAAGCCGTAGGTTTGACGCTGTACCAGATACGAGAGGCCTTGTCTAGCCTGCCCGATGGCCGCACCCCCACCCAGAAGGATCGGATGCGCCTTTCCAGCGCTTGGCGCCCCCTGTTGGACCAGCGCATTGCCGACCTGACGCGCCTTCGCGACCAGTTGTCGTCGTGCATAGGGTGCGGATGTCTGTCACTTAGTCAATGTGCCCTGTACAACGCCGGCGATGTGGCGGGAAAGCGGGGTGCTGGGGCTCGCTACTTGATGGGGGATCGGCCTGCCAAAACCTAAACCAGGGTTGGGGCTGGAGCGCTATCCGCGCAATGCATCCTTGTAGCGTTGCTGCAAGATTTTGACGCGCTGCACATATACCCGCGTCTCCGCAAACGGTGGCACGCCGGCGTACTTTTGGACTGCCTCGGGGCCGGCGTTGTAACCCGCGCAAGCCAGAGACACATCGTTCTTGAAGCGCACCAGCAGCCCGGCAAGGTACTGTGCGCCACCACGAATATTTTCACTGGGTAGTGATGCATCTGTCACGCCCAACATGCGTGATGTTGCCGGCATCAACTGCATCAAGCCCATGGCGCCTTTCTGTGAGCGCGCACGGGGGTTGAAGCCCGATTCGGCGTGGATCATTGCGCGCAGCAAGGCCGGGTCCAGACCAAATTGTCGCGCCGCCAGCGCGACCTCATCGCCATACTCTTGGAGGTGCAGTGGTATGGTGTGCCAGTTGATGTTGGAGTGGATATTGCAGGCATAGCACGAGGGTGTGAAGACCACAAATGGGGTCTTGGCCGGAGGCACATCCGAGAACGACGGCGTGCCACCGCTGAGGTATTTGTAGACCTTGGGGCCAGACTTTTTGTCGTGGGCGTCTCCGTCTGCGCCCGCGTGGGTCAGAGACACAGCCAACATGCACAACGCGGGGGTGGCGACGCTCCCTAAAGAACGCATTCGAAGTGTGAATTGCAAACTACGAAAAATCAATAGGGGTGGGCGTGTTGTGTACCGTGATACGGTTGCGTCCGCCCTCTTTAGCCCGATACAGCGCCTGATCTGCAGAACGTATCAGGTCGTTCAGCGTGGTGCCGGGCTGCCATTGGGCAATGCCGCCAGACACTTGTATCACCAGGTCCCGTCCGTCTTGCAGATGCAGCGGCGTGCCAGCCACGCTCTCGCGCAGGCGGTCGGCCGTTAACTGTCCATGGATGATTTCGGTGCCTGGCATCAGCACAATCATTTCCTCGCCACCGTAGCGGGCGCACAGGTCGGTAGACCGCAGGTTGCGCCGAAGCAGGTTACCCATGTGGCGCAACGCCTCGTCACCACAGGTGTGGCCGTACTCGTCGTTGACCTTTTTGAAATGGTCAATGTCCACCATCAGCAGCGACACCTGCTGGCCCGTCCGCTCACACAGCTCCAGTTGCTTGGGGAACACCTCTTCAAACCAGGCGCGGTTGTGCAGGCCGGTCAGCGTATCGGTCTCGGCCTTGCTGCGGTACTGGCGTTGTAGTTCGAGGCTGCCCAGGAGCACGACATTGTTCTCGCGGATGCGACGCGCCAGCACATGCAGCAAGTTCAAGGCCATGACCTGCTGCACTGCCAGCATGCGCCACAGAACGGGTTTGGAGATGACCAACAGATGGGTGGGAACCGATGCCACCACATAGGCCGACGGTGCACTGGCGTCAATGATCGAGAGCTCGCCCACGCAGTCGCCTACACCCAGGCGCACCAGCGGGTTGCTGATTTTGGGCTCCACGCAGACCAGCAGTTCTCCGCTCAGCACGATGTAGATGTGGGTGTTGATGTGCTTGGGATCCAACAGCACCTGGCCGGGTTCAATGGGTTGGATGCGGCTGTCCTGCAGCTCGGACGCTATGGTCGTCAGGTCGACGCCCTTGAACAGCCCGGAGCCGTGCAGCACGGTCGGGACTTGGTCCGCATGGAAGCCTTTTGTTTGCATGGCGCTGTTCCTGGGAGAGGGCTTGTGTTTTAAGCGGATTCTCCACCATTGCCTACGCCTCAGGCGTTTATTTCGGGGCTGTTTGCGAACAGGCGTCGGCTTTGCGCAACCGCACACCGCGCCGCAACTGTGTGCCTACTCGCACCATCCACTGCCCACCACCGCTGACCAACACAATGCCCAGTAACACCGGTACTGCGCCAATCAAAAAACGGTTTTCAATAGGCTCTTGCAGCAGCCAAGCCCCCAGTGCCATGCCAAACAGCGGCGTCATGAACGAGAACACGCCCAGACGCGATGCTAAGTATTTTCGCAGCAACCAGAACCACAGCAGAAAGCTGGCGAACGACACCACCACGGAGTGGAACAGCAAGCTCGCCCAAACAGTAGGTGTTGGGTTGAACTGGGCTTGGCCAGTAGCAAAGGCGGCGCCCGTCAGCAGTACAAACGCTGCGAGCAATTGGTACAAAAGGGTTTGCGTGGCAGGCGCTTTTGCCAGCTTGGAGCAACGTATCGCAACGGTGGTGGCACCCCAGCATGCACCGGCCAGCAAGCCCAGAAAGTCGCCCCACAGCATATTGCCGTGTGCGGCAGACGTGATGCCTGTGCTGCGGCCAAAGAACACGAAGGCCAAGCCTCCGAAGGCCAAAGCAATGCCTGACCACTGCACGGCGCCCAGACGCTCGGCGGGCAGCCTCCAGTGCAGGCCCAGCGCCGCAAAAATCGGCGCGGTGTACAAAAACACGACCATGTGTGACGCACTGGTGTGCCGCAAGCCCTCGCCCACCAACAAAAATTCCACCCCAAACAGCAGTCCCACCAGCAGACCCGCGCGCCAAGTTCCGTCGGCCACGCGCATGCGCTCACCCCGCGCGGCCATGACCAGCCCGACCAGCAAAGCCGCCACACCCGAGCGCAGTCCGATCTGGAAAATGGGTGCAATCTCGGACGCAGTAGCCTTCAGCGCCACCTGCTGCAGACCCCACACCATGCACAAAAGCAGCATCAGGCCTATGGCTTGTCCGTCCAAAGCTTTGCGCGTGTCCATGTTTTTTGCCCCTTTCTCAGCCTAGGCGGAAATTATGGATTTGACGGCTTTGCTCGATATAGTGAATACCAGACAAGCCATAGCGCCCAACCGCCAATCGTTCTATCGAATTTCCCACGTAGCCGCTCACCATGCCCATATTGCCGCCCAAGCTCGAAATACCATTACATAGTAAGAAGTTGCCGTCACCCATCATGTTCCGCAGTGCGGTTGTACCGGCCCAGGGCATTTACCCGCAACACCAGCACGCGTGGGGCGAATTTGTTTATTCGTTCAGCGGGGTTATGGAAGTGAAGGTGGCGGATCACCATTACCTGGCACCACCGCACTATGGCATTTGGTTGCCGCCCGACTTGGAGCATGTGGGGCTGAACCGGCTGGAGGCGCACCACTGCTCGCTGTATCTCGCCCGTGCGGGGAGTGCGGTGTTGCCGGCAACGCCCTGCGCGCTGACCGTCAGCCCTTTGGTACGCGCGATGTTGGAGCACCTGCGTGCATTGGCGCCAGACGAACTTGCCACGCCAGAAGGCGCGCGCTTGTTGCAGGTGCTGTTGGATCAACTGGCGCGTGCGCCGCGCGCGGGGAGCTACCTGCCCAATTCAGACGACCCTGCGCTAGGTGCCGTGTTGCGCCTGCTGCAGGCCCAGCCGGGCGACAACCGCTCGCTGCCTGAGCTGGCGCAGGCCGCACACAGCACCGAACGCACGCTAATGCGCCACGCCCAGCGCGACCTCGGTATGTCCATTGCTGAGTGGCGCCAGCGCCTGCGCGTGGTCAAGGCCATGCCGCTGTTGGCGGCAGGACAGACCGTGGAGACGATTGCGCTGGATCTGGGTTACGGCAGTGCGTCCAGCTTCATCAACATGTTCAAACGCTTGGTGGGTGCAACACCAGATGAATACCGCAAGGGCGCAGCGGGACCGGGTTCGCCAAAACCGCAATAGACAAACTGGCCTCTAGCCCTCGTGGAATGTGCGTGGTAAGCTATCATTTACATAGCAATTCACGCCCCTTGCGCTCGGCTTGAGCGCACCCGCGTGCGGGCCTAGGCCTTGGCCCCGCGCCCAGACCAGGCATTGGCCAGCGCGAATACCGAATTGGGCGTGCTGGGCCGAGGCTTTTCTTGTTTGGGCTTGGCAAATACGCCTTTTTGAACCGGGCGGCGCTCTTGCACCTGGAAGCCTTTGGCCCTTTGTTCGTCGGCCAGGCTTTGCAGCGTGACCGTCTTCAGGTAAGCCAGGACCGTGGTTTGCAGCGCGTCCCACAAATCCTGCGTCATGGCCTGGGCGCTGGCCGAGTTTTCACGCGGATTCGTGTCACTGTGCGGATTGGCACCGTCTTCGATCGCGCTCACGATGTCTGCCACCGAAATGGCCGCCGCCGGGCGTGCTAGCGTGTAGCCGCCGCCGGGGCCACGGGTGCTCTCTACGAGGCCTTGTTGACGCAACTTGGCGAACATCTGCTCCAGGTAGGACATGGAAATACGGTGGCGCTGGGCCAGATCGGCCAGCGGTACGGGCGTAGAGGTCTGGCGCAGGGCCAGGTCAATCATCGCCGTGATGGCAAAACGGCCTCGGGTACTTAAACGCATGGGATTTACTCCTTCCAGCTCAAAAGGTGGCTGGTGAAATTTGAATGTAGGCGTCACAATGCTTCGTGTAAATTCGAATTTATAACTATTTAACTTCGGCTTAATCGAAGTATTAAACATATATGAACTTTAAACACCTACATTATTTTTGGGTGGCAGCAAAGGCTGGCGGCATCATGCGCGCAGGTGAGCAGTTACACACAACACCACAAACCCTATCTGGTCAGATCAAATTATTGGAAGATTGGTTCGGTCGCAAGCTGTTCCGCAAAAGCGGTCGCAAGCTGGAGCTGACCGAAGACGGCCACTTGGCCATGGGCTTTGCGGACCAAATCTTCACGCTGGGTGCCGAGTTGGAGACCGCCGTGCGCCAGGCCCATGGCGGCCAACGCGTGCTGGATTTCAAGGTCGGCGTGGCCGATTCGGTGACCAAGTCGATCGCTTACCGGCTGCTGGAGCCTGCGCTGCAGGTGGCGGAACCGGTGCGGCTGGTCTGCCACGAAGGCAAGTTCCCCGACCTGCTGGCCCAGCTGGCGCTGAACCGGCTAGACCTCGTGATTGCCGACGAGCCCATGTCCAAACGGCTCAACGTGAAAGCCTTCAACCACCCGCTGGGCCGCACCGCGATGAGTTTTTTCTGCGCCCCGGCACTCAAAGCGCTGCTCAAAGGCGACTTCCCGCAATGCCTGAACGACTTCCCGCTACTCATACCCGGCGCGCAGGCCTCCGTGCGCCAGCAGTTGGAGGGCTGGCTCACCCGCCACCAGATCCACGCCCGCATCATTGGTGAATTTGACGACGGCGCGCTGATGAACGCCTTTGGCCGCGAGGGGCGCGGGGTATTCATGGCACCCACTGTGATGGAGCACGACACAGTCACCCAATTCGGTGTGGAGCTGATCGGCCGCACCGAAG
>JBBQBG010000103.1:0-13481 GCA_038317285.1 Burkholderiales bacterium
TCCAAGACCTTGCCCGATGGGTTGGCGATCGTCATGGAAGCTTCGCACTTTTGCATGGGCTGGCGCGGCGTGAAGGACATGGACAGCAAAATGGTCAACTCGGTGATGCGCGGTGCGTTCTTGACCGACATGACGCTGCGCCGCGAGTTCCTGGCGCTGCTGCCCAAATAAGCGGTGGCGCTGTTTGCAACGGCGGTGTCTAAGTGCAAATGTAAAATTGGCCGCTAGCCCTCGTCGCCAATGGATTTTATGCTCCTGAATTAGGAGTAAATCAGACTCCGGAGTTGCGGCATGCTTCCATGCGCACAGCCCAGGCGGGCGTTTGGGCTTGCGTGCTAGCATCATCGAATGAAATGCAACGCCCTGACGACACCTCTTCGCCGGGCACTGCTATGGAGCTGCGTGGCGATCACGCTGGCAGCGCCCAGTGCCTGGGGGCAAGGCTCGCCAACGCTGAACAAGGTCGAGCAGACCGGGATCATCACCCTGGGCTACCGGTTGGGCTCGGTTCCCTTCTCCTATCTGGACGAACGGCTCAACCCCATCGGGTATTCGATGGACCTGTGCTACCGCATTGTGGATGCCGTCAAGGCACGGCTCAAGCTGCGCAATTTGCAGGTCAAGCTCATTGCAGTTACGTCTGCAACGCGCATTCCGTTGGTCGTCAATGGCACGGTCGATCTCGAATGTGGCGTCACGACCAACACGCTAGAACGCCAAAGGAGCGAGACCTTTTCGGTAACCACCTTTGTCGCCATCAGCCGACTGCTATCCAAAAAATCCTCAAACATTCAGACGCTCAGCGATTTGCGGGGCGAACCCGTGGTCTCCACCGTGGGTACGACCAATATCCGCTTCCTGAACGAGGCGAACCTCACACAAAAGCTCGACATGAAAATCTTGGCGGGGCTGGACGATGCCGAGGCGTTCCAGATGGTCCAGACCGACCGGGCGGTGGCCTATGTGATGGACGATGTGCTGCTGCGCAGTCTGGTCGCCCGGACAAAAAATCCGGCCGAGTTCAGCATTTCAGAAGAAAGCCTGTCCATTGAACCCTATGGCATCGCCATGACCAAGGGTGACGCCGCGTTCAAACAATTGGCAGACGACGTGCTGGTCGGCATCTTTCGCAGCGGTGAGATTCATACCATCTACAACAAGTGGTTTCAGTCGCCGATCCCGCCCAAGGGGATCAACTTGCAGCTTCCCATGAGCTCGGCCCTGAAACGGGTGATTGCTGCGCCCACGGACATGAGCGACCCCAAGCACTACGAGTAGCGCGCGCTTGCAGGCTAACGGTAGCTGTCAATCGACAAGGCATGCCGATGCAGCTTGTCGTAGAGCGTTTTCTTGGCGATGCCCAGGGCTTGCGCCACTGCAACGGGGCGGCCTTGGTGCTCTTTGAGGGCCTGCTCGATCAGCACTTTTTCAACCACGTCCATTTGTTGCATCAGTGTATTGGGTGACGCATCATTGGGTACGGGCATACCGCCCTCGCCGGCTTGCGGCAAATCCAGCACATAGCGGTCGGCAACATTGCGCACCTCGCGGACGTTGCCGGGCCAATCATGTGCCATCAGGTCCTGCATG
The DNA here is from genome assembly GCA_038317285.1 of Burkholderiales bacterium. Lineage (GTDB taxonomy): Bacteria > Pseudomonadota > Gammaproteobacteria > Burkholderiales > Burkholderiaceae_C > Allorhodoferax. The sequence goes on from JBBQBG010000103.1 coordinate 1,591, forward strand.
CGCGGCCCAGTCAGGGTAGGAACCTCACAACCGTAACGCTGGGCAGCCTGTGCCACGAAATGTTCAAACAAGAGCGGAACATCTTCTTTGCGTTCGCGCAGGGGTGGCAATTGCACCACGGCTACGTTGAGCCGGTAGTACAGATCGCTTCTAAATTTCTGCTCGCGACTCAGTGCCAAGAGATCGCTTTTGGTGGCGGCAACCACACGGATGTCAATCTTGACTTCGTCGTTGGAGCCCAGTCGCTCCACTTTGCGTTCCTGCAGCACCCGCAACAACTTGACCTGGAACAACAACGGCATGCTTTCGATTTCGTCCAGCAGCAGGGTGCCTCCGTTGGCATGTTCGATCTTTCCGATACGGCGTTTGCTGGCGGTGGTAAAGGCCCCCGCCTCATGGCCGAATAGCTCGCTTTCAAACAGTGTCTCAGGCAGCCCGCCGCAGTTGAGCGCGACGAAGTGGCGGTCCCGGCGCTTGCTATGGTCATGCAGGCAGCGTGCGACCAGTTCTTTGCCGGTGCCAGTCTCGCCCACGATCATCACATCGGCGGAGGTGCCGGCCAGCTTCAACACCTGTTCCCGCACACGGACCATGGCAGCGGAGTTGCCCAACAACGCGACTTCGATGCCAATTTTTTGTTGCAGCTGGGCGCGTAAGTCTTCTACCGCCATGCTCAACACGCGCTTCTCCATGGCGCGTTGGGCGGTCTCTATGAAGCGCTCTGGGGAAAAAGGCTTTTCAATGAAATCATAGGCTCCTGCACGCATGGCCTGCACTGCCATAGACACATCGCCGTGCGCCGTGATCAACACCACAGGAATGGCTGGATTGACCGCGCCGACGCGCTCGAGCAACTGCAAGCCACTCATGCCAGGCAGTTGGATGTCGCTGATGACGATACCTTGCAGACCGGACCACAGATGCACCAGTGCCGCTTCGGCCGAGTCGCAGGTGACCACTTCAATACCCGACAGTTCCAGTGTTTGTGCCAGGCTGCGGCGTACGGTGGCGTCATCCTCTACAAACACCACTTTGAATCCTTCAAACATGGTTTTCCCCCTCTTGTGCCGCTGCCAGCTCCAGATCAAACTCAAACGCGAGACCCTGAAGACCCTTGTGGACCCGCAGCGTTCCGCCAAATTCACGCACAATATTGGACGAAATGACCAGCCCCAAACCAAGGCCTTCGCCACTGGTCTTGGTGGTGAAGAAGGGCTCGAACAATCGCGCCATCAACGCGTCTGGCAACCCAGCGCCGGTGTCTTCGACACGCACCCGCACGCGCTGGCCCTCGGCAGGCGATGAACTAATGGTCAGTATCTTCGTCGTCTGGTCGTGCATGGCATCCAGCGCGTTCCCGGACAAATTGACGAACACCTGCTCCAGCCGGTTTAGGTCGCAATAGACCAAAAGGTGCTCAGGTATGTCTACCTCCACGCGCACCTCTTCGGCACGAAAGCGATGCTCTAGCAGGCGCTGCATGTATTGCACTGCCGCCGGCAGTGAAACGGGTTGGCGCACACCATTGGAGCGGCGGGCAAAAGATTTCAATTGCGCCGTGATGCTGCCCATGCGTTCGGCGACCTCGCTGATGGCCTTCAGGTTTTCATCCACGTCGGCCATGCGACCGGCTGCCAAGAGCATCGAAGTGTTCTTGGCCAGCGCGCGCAGTGCCGTCAGGGGTTGGTTGATTTCGTGTGAAATGCCGGCCGACATCTGCCCCAACACGGCGAGCTTTCCGGCCTGAATCAGTTCATCTTCTGCCAACTGCCGCTCCTGCATTTCGCCGACCAGTTCGGCATTGGCCAGGCGCAACTCATCGGTGCGCTCGGCCACCCTGTTTTCCAATTGGGCGTTCGCATATTGCAGCGCATTGCGCGCCTTTGAAATTTGGCGCACCGCGCGGCGGCGCTGCCAAAGGTACATGGCCAGCAAGCCCAAAAAGGCAGCAAACGCAGCACCGCCCCACGCCGCATAACGCGCGTTGCGCCATACGCCGTGAGGGTCGGACAAGATCATGATGTGCCAGCCCAGCAGTGGAATGGCGCGGTCCTGCGCCATGTGCAGCGTGAACTGCCCATCAGGCTCCGAAATCCGGACCTGGCGGGCACCGCGAACCCCTATTTTTTCAACGACCAAGTTCAACGGTCGAATACTTTGGCGCGGGTAGCGCTCCGAATAGCGCAACATCGCCGCCGGTTCTAGCCCATACAGCTCAACGGATGTGTATTTCCACTGGCGAACCGACGACATGATGACGACGCCATCTTCGTCTATGACCAACAGCTTCTCGCTTTCGGAGCGAATGCCCAGGTCAATCCAAGTGGTCTCCAGCGGGTCCAGACTCAGCTTGACTCCAACGATGCCGACGACCTGCGCGTCCCGCCGAACCGGTTGTGCGAAGTAATATTCCGACGCACCGTTATCTGCATTTGCCACAAAGACCTGAGACCGTTGCGCCTGCAGCGTGCGTGACAACAGCGACGGCAGTGTCACGGGGCCTGCATCACCCGCCAGGGTTCGGTAGCCCTCGCTGGAGGCCAGTGGCGTACCGGCAGGGTCTAAAGCAAAAGCGGCGATGGCACCTGAACGGACCTTGAAACTGGCCAATTTGCGACCTGCGTTCGCGCGGATGGCCAGGTTGTCAGGGCTTTCGAGCAGTGCCTCGATGTCGGGGTCCATTTCGATGAGGCTGGGCAGATAGGCATGTTTGCCGAGTTCACTCTCCAAAGTGGACGCGTAAAGATCCAGTTGGCGGTTCGCTATATCGTCAAGCTGCTCGAACCCAACGCGTTCGCTCCACCCATATGCAAGGGCCATGCTTGCCGCAACCGCGACGGTCAGACCCAGCCACGCGAATTCCGAGCCTAGCCAGCGCGGTAAGACAAAGCGTTGTTTGAGTAGGTCCATAGCATGCGGTGCGCGCAGTATCACCCCAAATCGGTGCCTTGCATCGCGCATGGCATGGGCACTTAAAAATTAATTGGCCCATTCGGACGCCGCGCGTGTAGAAGTCCGCACATGCTGATCCGGCCTTGTGCAGATTTCCACACAGGTCTACAAAAGTGATCCGATAGCGACGCAATATTTTCATACAAATCAAGGCTTTACAACCCTTCTACGGTCACCATAACTGGCACGTTCCATGCTGAAAGGAATGCAATCCAACTGTAAGAGGCCCTGCCATGGAATCGACGGACACCACGACCGAGCGCGCATCGAATGAAGCCGTCAAGCCCGGGCGCACGGCACGCAAAGCCCGTGGCCCCATGCAAGAGTATGAGCATGCGGTGTCCGTGTTGCCGGGCTTGAGCCTGCCCGAGCCTGCACATGCTTCCCGCCCCCCGGGAGCAGCGGCAGACAAACACGCACTTGCCCACCTGGAACAATGCATTGCAGAGACAACCTTTGAGTCATTTGAAGGCGTTGTCGTAACGGATGCCAAGCTGCGTACACTGAAGGTCAACAACTCCTTCACCCGTATCACGGGCTATAGCAAGCGTGAAGCCATAGGCCACCAATGCACGGTCCTTGCCGACATACAGGAAGACTTGCTGCGAGAACGCTGCTGGAACGACGAGATGATCGGGCGCAAAAAGAGCGGTGAAATCTACACCGCCAAACTGAGGGTCAAAGCGGTTGTCGATGCCAACGATTGCGTGACGCACTACATCGCCACCTTCAACGATCTGAGCGCCAAAAAAGCACTGCAAAAGAAGATTACCCACCTCGGCTTTACCGACTCATTGACCGGCCTGAAAAACCGCTCGGCCTTGCTCATCAGCCTGCAACGCGCCATCGACAAATGCCGCGAACAACAAGCCTATGCCGCCGTTTTGCTAGTGGATATTGATGACTTCAAGAGCCACAACGTGCATCTGGGTCACTTGGCAGGCGACATGCTTTTGCAACAATCGGCACGGCGCATAAGCCACGCCATGGGTCCCACCGTAGCGGTAGCCAGACTGTTCGCCGACAAGTTTGTGGTGGTTTTGGAAGACCTGGGCACCCAACTGGACGATGTCGTGGTCAACGCGCAGCGCCTGGCGGCGGGCGTTCGCAACTGCTTCGCCGAAGCATTCGACTTAACTGCCCCAGCGGTGCAGATATCCGTAAGCATGGGCTTATGCCTCATTGGAACGAGGGACACCATCAGCACCGATGTCTTGATCGACCGCGCCGAACTGGTGGCTTACAACGCCAAGCAGGCCGGTGGGGATTGTATTTTTTCCTTCGAGTTTGGCGCGATGGAGTGCGGGGCTTAGGTCAGCGCAGTTTGCCGTGCCGACAGGCACCGGGCCAAGGTATCTATCCACTTGCACCAAGGCAGCTTGCGTATGCGCGGCATTACTCCCACGGAAACGCACAGAGCACCGCAGACAGCACCCGCCGCACTTCCATCACCGCGGCATCGCGAAGCGCATCCGTGCGCCAGCCCAACTCCACAGCATAGCGCGGCATTTCCATCGGACAGGGCCACATTTCCAACCCAGTCTGCGCGGCAATAGCGGCAGCGGCATGCCTGGGCAGCGTGGCTACTGCAGCGCTGCCGCGCAGGAGATGCGGTATCGCAGAGAAATGGGTTGTAGAAGCGACGACGCGGCGCTGGCGCCCGATGGCAGCCAACGACTCGTCGACCAAACCCACAAAGCCCGAGGAAGAAATCAGGATATGGTCGCGTTGCAAGAATGCGTCCAAGTTAAGCGCCCCGTCTGCGACCGGCGCATATGCCGAGTCCACTAGACACGCATAGCGTCCTTCACCCACCGTTTCACGGCTGATGGCGCGTGACGACAATCCACCGGCGACCAGGGCGACATCCACGGCGCGTGCCTGCAGCATGTCCCCGACGATATGGCTGTGCGCCTGGCGAAACGCCAACCGCAGCCCGGGTGCTTGTACCGCCACGGCGTCTATCAGTGGCCGGCCAAAAGCCATTTCAAAATCATCCGACAGGCCAATGGTGATCAGGCGACCGTCGTATGCATTGCTCTGGTCCTGTCCCACGGCAAGGCTCTGGCGGCATTTGTTCAGTCCCTCGCTGATCATCGGTTTGAGCTCATGCGCGCGCAGGGTTGGGGCTAACCCGCGGCCGGTGCGTGTGAAAAGCTGGTCGCCATAAGCCCGCCGCAACCGGCCCAATGCGGCGCTCACTGCGGATTGCGTCAGACCCAGCCGAACCGCCGCGCGCGTGGCGCTACCTTCCTCAAACAGGGCTTCAAAGACTTTGAGAATGTTTAGATCGACCGAGTTAATATTCAAATCATTCATATCAGTTACAAATGATCATATGTTGATTCATGGTGCGGCGAATCCTACACTGTCCGTTACCTCTGTTTCGCCCCTTAGCCGCCATGGCCAACACCGCCTTCCCTGCACCGCCAATCACTGCGACCCCAACGGCCACGTTGGCGGCCTTTGACCGCATCGAGCCTTGGCGTTTGGCCGCCACCGGCATGGTGTCTTTGGGCGTTGCCATGGGCATTGGGCGCTTCGCCTTTACACCTTTGCTCCCCATGATGCTGGCCGACGGCGTGGTCAGCTTGACGGAGGCTAGTTGGCTGGCCAGCATGAATTATTTGGGTTATCTGGTGGGTGCTTTGCTGTGCATGTTGCAACCCTGGATACGGGGCCGTCTGCGCCACCCGTCACAACCCAATGGTCCGATCTGGGTGTGCGGGGGCTTGGTTGGCACGGTGCTGCTGACGCTGGGCATGGCGGTGCACGCCCCTTTTGTGTGGCCACTGCTGCGTTTTGCCGCTGGTGTTGCCAGTGCGGTGGTATTCGTTTACACCTCGGGCTGGTGCCTGGCACAGTTGGCGCGGCTAAACCGCCCCACCATGGGTGCCTTGATATATACAGGTCCTGGCGCCGGCATTGCGATCAGCGGTCTGGTCGCCAGCGGCATGGTCGCTCTGCATGGGGCTTCTTGGGCCGGCTGGCTGATTTTTGGTGTGCTAGCCGCCGCATTGACCGGGCTAATCTGGTCCACTCTGCGCGCAGGCGGCACGCGCCACACGGCCGCTGCGGTTGCACCAATGGTGCCGTCCATGCACGTAATACCCGTCGGCAAAAATAGCGAAGTGGGTTTGTTGACCGCTGCCTATGGCCTGGCAGGCTTTGGCTACATCATCACGGCCACTTTTCTGCCGGTGATTGCGCGCCAAGCCATCCCCGGCTCAGCCTGGTTGGACCTATTTTGGCCACTGTTTGGCATGGGCGTCGTGGTGGGTGCGTTGGTCGCGTCACGCATCCACGGCATGCGCGACTTGCGCCTGCTGTTGATTGGCTGCTATCTCGTCCAGGCACTGGGGATTGCCACGAGCCTGGTCAGCCCCAGCTTGCCGGGCTTTGCATTGGGCAGCTTTTTGTTGGGCCTTCCGTTTACGGCCATTACCTACTTTGCAATGCAAGAGGTGCGCCGCCTGCGGCCTGCCCACGCTGCCAGCTATATCGGCTTGGCGACCGCTGTCTATGGTGCAGGACAAATCGCCGGGCCACCGTTGGTTGCCACGCTCCTTGCGCGCAGTATCACGCCTGGTGCGGGCTTCAACTTGTCGCTGGAGGTTGCCGCGGGCGCCTTGGTGCTGGGGGCCATCGTGTATGCATGGATGGTGTGGCGCTACCCGGTCACCAGCCAGCATCAAAAACGACCGAACTAGACATATTTGGCGCAGATTTCAAAGACTTCTTTGAGTCTAAAAGCCGCTTAGCCCTCGTGGGATCAGCGTAATGCGCTATTCATTTGGTAGCAACCGGGGGGCAGGCCGAAGCGCGACCGGGCATTGCGCGCCCTATCTGTCACAAATTTGCCTCCCCTCTTGTCTAAATAAATAGGAGAGCCATTTCGGCACTCCAGTTTACGCAAGAGGGTTCCATGCAAGCAATTCAGAAATCACGCTCGGCAGCTGTTGCGGTCAGCACGGCACTTCTCATGGTCGCAGGTTTGGCCAACGCGCAAACGACTGCTGTGGAGACCGGCACACCCGTCGTCGTCATTGTTAGGGCAGGCTGTGGCGGTGCCTGTTGCGATGGATCGAGGCGGGATAACGACGTCGCGTTGCTTGAATCAATGCGCGAGGAAGCCGCCGTCCACCGGATAGTAGGCACCCGTTACAAACGACGCCCGATCAGAGCCAAGCCAGGCGACGAGTTCCGCGACTTCTTCGGGCCGGCCGAGTCGGCCCATGGGGTGCGCCGCAATCAGTGCGGCAAGAATGGCAGGATCCGCTTCCAGACCGGCGACCATGGGGGTATGAATGAAGCCTGGTCCCACGGCATTGATGCGCACGCCTTTGGCGCTGTACTCCAGAGCTGCAGCTTGTGTCAAGCCGACCACGCCATGTTTAGCCGCGGTATAGGCCGGACTGTTCGCCATGGCAACCGAACCGAGAATGGACGCCATATTGATGATCGAGCCGCCGCCGTTCTTGAGCATCGCAGCGATCTGGTACTTCATTCCGAAGAACACGCCAGACAGATTGATGTTGACCACTTGCGCCCAACCATCCAGCGGGTAGTCAGCAGTGGGAGCGGTCGGGCCGCCGATACCGGCGTTGTTGCAGGCCAGATCCAGCCGACCATAGTGGGCAACGGCCCGCTCCACCAGCATCGCGCCGTCCTGGGCCTTGCCCACATCGGCCGCGACAAAAATGGCGTCGCCTCCCTGGGCTTTCACCAACTCAACTGTTTCCTTTCCACCCTGTGGGTTCAGGTCTGAGACGACCACCTTGGCGCCCTCCCTTGCCCAAACCAGCGCTACAGCGCGACCGATTCCAGATGAGGCGCCAGTGACCAAAGCCACTTTATTTATTAACATGCTTTTTCCTTCAGTGTTCACAGCGGGGTGTTGCGACGAATGCAGACTGAAGTGTTGACCTCAAGTTGCCTCATGTCGGTACGCCAGGGAACACGCAGCGCCTGCATCGAAAGAGACAAGGTTGACGTCTTAAGGCGCCAACACCCGTTGCGCTAGCGTGATGTACACCGGAATGCCCACCAAAATATTGATCGGAAAAGTCACACCCAAGGAGAGCCCGAAGTACAGCGACGGGTTGGCTTCGGGGATCGCGTAACGCAGCACGGCGGGCACGGCGATGTAAGAAGCGCTCGCGGCCAGCACCATGAGCAAGCCCGCGTCGCCAGCAGGCACCCCGATGAAAAAGCACAGCAGCAGCGCAAGCGCGGCATGAGAAATAGGCGCTACCACCGCGTAGGCCACCATCCACGGCGACTTTCCGCGCAGTTCTGGCAGATTGCGTGCAGCCATAAGGCCCATGTCGAGCAGGAAGAACGACAGCATGCCTTTGAACAAGTCGCCGGTGAAGGGTTGCATGACCGCTTTGCCCGCGTCCCCGGTGATCAAGCCCACCACCATGGCACCCAGAAGCAGAAGTTGGGCGCCATCGGTAAAGGATTCGTGGAGGACCGTTTTCAAGGATGTGCGCTGGGGCGCTGCGCTCAGACGATCGTTCCCAAGAACAGCCGCACCATCGGTCAGCGTTGGGGATGGCCGCTTGCGCAGTGAGTTTGCAAACAGCACCGCCATGATGATGGCGGGCGATTCCATCAGGGCCATGGCTGCAGCCATGTGACCGCCGTACGCCAGGTTATGGGTGTCGAGATACTGCACCGCCGTGATGAACGTCACCGCGCTGACCGAGCCGTATGTTGCAGCCACAGCCGCTGCATCGAAACCCGACACCCAGCGCTTGAGCACCCGAAAGGAGATCGCCGGAACCACGATGGCCAGGCCAATGGCGCAACCCAGACTGCGGGCGACATCGGTAGTGAGCCCAGAATGCGCGAGCGCAAACCCGCCCTTGAGACCCAGCGCCATGAGCAGGTAGAGCGCGAGAAAGCGCGATATTTGCGGGGGTATTTCCAGGTTGGATTTGACGGCTCCGGCAAACACGCCGAACACGAAGAAGAGGATGGCAGGGTCGAGCAGGCTTTGCATGGGTGGTTCAGGCGACGTGGGCTATTGATGGAATGCGCCGATGCTAGGTGGCCACCAACAATAAGTAAAATCACATTTTTTACGACAAACCATAATGCAAACACTATGAATGTCACTTTTCGCCAATTGGAGCTGTACCTGGCGCTGGTAGACCTGCAAAGCGTGACCGCCGTGGCTCGCGCGTTTCACGTGACGCAACCCACGGTATCGATGCAGTTGCGCGAGCTCACGCAGTCGGTGGGGCTTCCGCTATACGAGGTGATTGGGAAGCGCCTGTTCTTTACCGAGGCGGGGGAAGAACTGGCACGCACGGCGCGCAGCATGACCCAACTATGGACCGACCTGGGCCAGCGCATGGACGCTTTCAAGGGCCTGACGCGTGGGCGGCTCAAAGTGTCGGTGGTCAGCACCGCCAAGTACTTTGTGCCCCGCCTCTTGGGCCGGTTTTGTGCAACCCACCCGGATGTGGACATTGCACTTGAGGTCCAAAACCGCGATGGGGTGGTGCAGCGCCTGCGCGACAACCGCGACGACCTTTACATCATGTCCATGCCGCCGACCGACGTGGACATCACCAGCAATGTCTTCCTGCCCAATCCACTCGTGGTGGTCGCGCCGATCGCACACGTCCTGGCCGAGACTCGCGACATTGACCTTCAGGCCCTGCGGGCAGAAAAATTCATCCTTCGCGAGAAGGGGTCTGGTACGCGCCGGGCCTGTGATGCGTACTTTGCACAACAGGGGTTTGAGCCCGTGGTGCGGCTTGAACTGGGAAGCAACGAAGCCATCAAGCAAGCAGTGGCCGGCGGGCTGGGCGTGTCGGTTCTGTCCACCCACGCCTTGGGTGACCATGTGAGTGACGATAGCCTCTGTGTACTGGATGTGGGCGGCTTTCCGATCCACTCCAACTGGTACATCGTTTACCCCAAGGGCAAGCGCCTCTCGCCGATTGCTGAGGCGTTTTTGGACTATCTGCTGCGCGGGACACACACACCGCCATGATCCGTTTGGGCCTCAATCGTCGCGCTCTGGGCTATCAGCTTTCCAAGCAAGGCGCCAACACCCATATCGCTGGCCCGGCCGAAGTGATGGAGTCGAATAGCACCATGGCGGTCCAAGATGATCAGGCTCGGCGTTCCCTTCAAGCCAAGCTGTTGCATGGTGCTAGGAATTGCTTGGCCTTGCAGCGCACGGTCAATGCCGATCGGGAACGCAATCCGGTACTCACGCACAAAGACCTTGAGTGCCTCGGGCCCCATGACTGCGTGGTGCTCAAACACACTGTGCAACCCCAGAACCACTACGTCCTCTTGCGCAAACGTGTTGTGGATCGCAGTGGCTTGTGGAATGCCGTGGGCCACGCAGCCTGGGCACAACATCTGGAATGCATGGATGACCACCACCCTCCCCCGCAGCTCTGAGAGCTGAATGGGTTCGGGCGTGTTCAACCACTCGGAAACATCCAGCTCTGGAGTGACCAGTGGATGAGCCATGGTCAGGCTTGCGCAACCAAAGCGACTTTGGGAAAGTCCACCGGCACATTCAACGCCACATTGATGTAGTTGGTGAACAGATTCAAAGCAACGTGTGCCAGGATTTCTACGACGTGCGCATCGGTAAAACCTGCTGTGCGTAGCGCAGCCACATCGGCTGCAGTGACCTGCGCGCGCTCACTCACCACCTTGAGTACGAAGGCCAAGGCTGCTGCGGTCTTGGGATCCGAAGACTGGCCCACCTGGGCAGCGGCCATGTCTTCGGCGCTTGCCCCCGCACCCTTGCCCAAAACGGTATGCGCCGCCAGGCAGTACTCGCAGCGGTTGCGGTTGGCAATCGCCACCGCGATTTGCTCCCCCAGCTTGGCGCCGAGCGTTCCGGCACCCAGCGCACCGAACGAACCCCACATGCTTTTGAGCGCTGCTGGCGAATTGGCAACGGCCTTGAACATATTGGGCGTGGCGCCGAACGCCTTGTGGACTTGGGCCAGTAATTCCTGGCTGGCTGCGGGGAAGTTAACGGTGTTCAGATTGACGTGGGACATGATTTATCTTCTTAAGAGTTGAGGTTGTGTTTGACAGGGAGACAGTGAAACTATTGGTTGACTTTGCCGGGCAGCGAGAGGTCGCCCGATGCGATCTTGAAAACATCCGCCACGCACAGCAAAGGGCTATGAACGCTGGCGTTCACCCGCAGCGCTGCGGTGACACCATCAAAACCAGCGGCATTGACCACTCCAATGTCGTCAAACGGCACGCGTACCTCCACCGTGCCGACCTTGAACTGTGGCACCCAGCCGGGGCTGTCAATCAGGATGGGCAGGCCGGGCCATGTCTTGGGGAGTTTGGGTTTGCTGCCTTGGGGTATGTCCACCACTTTGAGTGCCCCTTTGCCGCAAGCGTCATCAGGGCTCAACACCACCCAATGGGAATGCCATGCCCCCAGTGGCGCGGGGAACAGAGGTGTGTCGTCAAAATCGGGGTGCGAGGTCACTGCAAAAGCCAAGATGCCGCTCTTGGCATCGAAGCCCACCACAGACGGGTCCAACGTGGTCGGCCACACGTACGAGAACACGGTGCTGCCGGCCAGCTTGCCGATCTTTGAGGGCTTGCTTGCGCCCGCATTTCCTGAGACATGCATATGGAACACCGCAACATTGCCATCGGTTGAGATCTTGGAATGAACAATGTCGTAAGGTGCCTTGACTGCCGTCACAGGTTTTGTCTGGATGCCTCCTGTGTGCTGGCCATCGTGCGCGTGGGCGTGGCCGAGAAGTACGGCGCATGCTGCGGCAATTGAAATAGAGCGAAAACTGATAGTCATGATCCTGGGGTCCTTGGTTTTGGTGGGATACGGTGCTGGATGGCACACGTTGAGTTTGCGCCACCATGCAGTACCATACGGTTCATTTAGTATCAATAAAACACCAAATCGTCCA
>JBBQBG010000104.1:0-13422 GCA_038317285.1 Burkholderiales bacterium
TTGCAAGCCGGGCTCAACCCTGAGGGTCGCCGCATCGGTTTGACCGACGCACCCGCCGTGCTGGGCACGCAGGCCTGGCTAGAGATTCGCGAACGCCATGGCTTGGGTGCCATGGTGCAAACCGTGCGCGCATTGCAGTCGCTAGGCCTGTTGCCGCCGGGAGACGTGCGCCTGCGGGCGCGGCTGATTTTGGGTCTACTGTATGGCGCGGTCGAAGCTTTGGCGCACCAGCCTGAAGGCGCTGCGCAGGCCGCGTTGGCGGAGACACGCGCCCTGGTGCATGCGATGCTGAACGGTATGCGGGCCCCGTCGCGCTGACGGCAGACGCTTTCTATTGCGTTGCCAGCCCCCACAGCAACACCAGCGCCGTGCCCCAGATCATCAACGCGACCAAACCATCCAGTGCTCGCCATATCGAAGGCTTGCCCAGCCGCTGACCCAGCCAAAAAACCGCAAGGCCCAAGCCTCCAAACCAGATCACTGAGCCCGCCGCTGCACCCGCTCCAAACGCCGCATTGCCCGGTGTACCCCAAGCCAGTGACGCCGAGCCAATCAATACCGCAGTGTCTAGCCAGGCATGCGGGTTTAGCCAGGCAAAGGCCAGCGCCGCCAGTGTGGCCTCGCGTCGGCTGATAGGCTTGCCAATGGCTGAGGATGTTGCCGTGGCCGCGAGCGAGTCGACGCCCGCGCTGGGTAGGCGAAACCGCGCAAAAGCCTGCGCGCCATAGACCAGTAGAAACACTGCACCGCCACCAATCATGGCGGTCTTCACGGTGGCCGAAAGCCCACCCAATTGCGCCACGCCAAAAACGCCCAGCGCAATCAGCAGCATGTCGGACGCAATACACAGCACGACCGTCAGCAGCACATGTTGGCCTTGCAGCCCCATGCGTATCACGTGGGTGTTTTGTGCGCCTAGCGCCATGATCAGGGACAGGCACAGGGCCAGCCCCGCGTTGAACGCGGGTGCCAAGGGAAGCAGGGTTGCGAAGGCGGGCATGGGTTTGCAAAAGCTTGTGGGTGGGCAATGCCTGTACTGTGCATCTCCCTTTCTAAATTTGAAATGCTTTTAAATTAAACTGACATTGGTTTAAAAGTATTTAACCGATTGGGACGCACATGCTGGATGGCAAACAACTGGAAGCGCTGGCTGCTGTGTTGGAGCATGGTGGCTTTGGCCCGGCAGCCAACGCGCTGCATCTGACTTTGGCGGCCGTGTCTTTGCGCATCAAAAGCCTGGAGACCACCCTGGGCCAGCGCCTGTTGGTGCGCGGCAAGGTGGTGCGCGCTACGGGGCCAGGCCAAGCCCTGCTGGCCCACATCAAGCAACTGCGCATGATGGAGGCGGATCTTTTTTCCGACAGTGCCGCGCTGCCCGGCACCAAGGCGCAGTGGCAACGCCTGAGCGTGGCGGTGAATGCCGATTCGTTGTCGAGCTGGCTCCTGCCGGGTGTGGCCAATGCCTTGGCACGCCACCATTTGTTGTTGGATGTGGTCATCGAAGACCAGGAGCACACCCACGAAGCGCTCAAGAGTGGTGATGTGGTCGCCTGCGTCAGCACGCAACCCACACCCATGCGCGGTTGCGTTGCCGAGCCCCTGGGCGTGATGCGCTACCGATGTGTAGGTTCGCCGGCACTGGTGCGCAAATGCCAGACCAAGACCGGCGCGGTATCGCCCCACCGCGTGCTGGCCACACCGGCCGTGGTCTTCAACCGCAAAGACGGTTTGCAAGACCTTTTTCTGACCCAACACTTTGGTTTGCAAACGCCCCAGTACCCTCGCCACTTTGTGCCAGCCGTCGATGCTTTTGAATCTGCCTTGGCCAGCGGCATGGGCTGGGGCATGATGTCGGATCTGCATCTTGCTGCGCGCAGTGGTCGCCCGCCGTTGGTCGAAATGCTGCCCGGCAGTGCGTTGGATGTGCCGCTGTATTGGCACCACTGGGTGCGCGAACCGGCGTCGGCGCAACGCCTCACGCGGGCGGTCAAATTGGCTGCCCGGTTACTGGCCCTACACCCGTGACTGCCCGCTAAACAATTCGACACGGTTGCGGCCGCCTTCTTTGGCTGCATACAAGGCCTTGTCGGCGCGTCGTAGCAGGTCGTCAAAGCTTTGGTCGCTAGCGGCAATTTGTCCAATGCCGATGGATACGGTGATGGGCAAGGTGGCCGGCAAACTAGGGCCTTTCAACAGCAGTGGCTGGCTCTCGACGGCGGCCCGCATGCGTTCGGCGGCCACCAGGGCATCCGCAATGGTGTTGGCCTCTAGCAGGGCTACGAACTCTTCTCCGCCTTGCCTGCCCACCATGTTGGGGCCACGGCAATTGTGGGCGAGGACCGCTGCGACATGCTGCAGGGCGAGATCGCCGATGTCGTGGCCGAATCGGTCGTTGACCGATTTGAAATGGTCAATGTCTACGACCGCAGCGGCAAAGGTCGTGCCGGACCGCCGGGCGGCCTGGAAGCGGGTAACACCTGTGCTGCTGATCGTGCGCCGGTTGGGCAAGTTGGTTAAGAAGTCGATGGTTGCCGCACGTTCCCACTCGGCACGCAAGCGCTCGGAGCACAGCACCAAAAACGCGGTTGTGCCCACCACCGGCAACACGGCGGCGCTCAGCGGCGTAACGACGTTGAGCCAGTTGCCGCTCTCCAGGATGGAGCTGATACCTTGTGATCCAACGACAAAATAGGCGGCGCGCGACACCATGAATGCCGCGGTCACGGTCATGATGCCGACCATGGCGTACCGGCTCCATGCGTAATGGGGGTGGCGACCCCGGAAGAAATCAATCGCTGCACCGAATAGTGTCCCGGCCCAGACCGCGCTGACCAATACCACCCGCGCTGCCAAATGCGGCGTCACCACAGAAAACCAAATCACCCCAAGGCTTGCAAGCGCCACTGGTAGAAATATCCACCACGTCTCTGGCCGGCCATCGAAACGGCGCAAAGCACGCCAATACAAGGCGGTACCGAGCATCGCCCAGGCATTGCCCAATGGCAGCACCAGCCAGTGTGGTGCGATGTCTTGCACGGCCAGCAGGATGGAGCCAGCGGCTATCAACAGGGTGCCAATGCGCCAGTCCTTGGCGGCGGGTTGTAACTCTGCCGACAGACCGCGATGCAATATGCCCAGCATGCCACCGTTGAGCAGCATCATGATGGTGGAGATGATGAATACGGTGCGCGGGTCCATGGCAGTTTATTCTGCCAGAGCTGCGCACCACAGTGCTGTGTTTCAGTGCATCAGATGGCGGACAAAAAACCCAGTGATCTTCAGATCCACGCTGCGCATTTGGTCGCGGTCAAAGCCCGGTGGGTCGTTGAGCATGTCACCCAAAATGCCTCCCAGCCCTGGCGGTAAGGGGGATAGCAACGCGCCGTGTCCGCCGTTGGAGAGGTCGGCGATGTGCTCGCAGGGCGTGCAGGCCTGGAGCACCCGGTCGCTGTGGAAACGGGGTGTGAGCCAACGGTCCCGCCGTGCGGTCACCAGGCCCAGTGGCACAGCAGGCTGGACCAGCGCCGCCATGTCGAAATCAGCCGCCGCTGGCACACCGGCCACTACCGCGGCTATGCGCGGGTCGTGGTGTGACAGCATGGTGGTGTCGCCAAAACGCCTGCGGATGACAGTCAGTGCCGCCCACTTCTTGATGCCGTCCAGAAATCCTCCGGTCAAATGCGTAATCAGACCGACACAGGCCTGGAAGTCATCGGCAATGTTGGCCTCGCAATGGTCTCTGAAGCCCGCCACAGACCAGTGGCCACCGGCCATCGACAGGGCAGTATGGCCGCCGGCCGACATGCCGTATACACCCACGCGGTCCAGCGATAGCAAAGGCGCAAAGCGCGCATCGCGCCCGACCGCATCGATAGCGCGCGACACCTCTTGCGGGCGGATCGCCCAACTGTTGGGGCCGGGGTTACTACCGTCTATGTTGTTGTCCGCAAAGTGTTGCGGCATGGCGACGACAAAACCGGCCTCGACCAGGCTGCGCGCCAGGTCGGCGTGCACCCACGGCGCACCGCCGGAGCCATGGGAAATGACGATCAGACGGCCATTGCCGCGCTCGGCTACCGCCTGTTCGGCCAGCAGCAAGTTAAATGGCCCCCGTTTGACAGGTAACGCAGTTGCCTTGGTGGGGTAGTACAGAGTGACAGGGCCGTCGGTATCGGTCGCGGCAATGGTGGTCAACCCGACATCGGCCTGAGCCAAGTCACCCAATAGAACCAGTGAAGCCGCCAAAAGCGCACGCCGCCAGGCGGTGGGCCATACGAATCCCAATACACACATACCTCGATCTCCCAAAAGTTAGGGCAACAGCGAATGCCGTTTGCTGGACGGGACTGTGCCGCCCCAGATCGGGTAAGTCTTGCCAAAACCCGCAACTGCAGGGTTCGGCTGGCCGATTTCAAGAATCGGCGCTATTTTGTTTGCGAAATTCGGTGGGGGTAAGGCCGGTGGCCGCTTTGAATGCCCGGTTGAATGGGCCGATGGATTGAAAGCCGGCGTCCAATGCCAAGGTCAAAATCGGCAGGTCGCGCCGCTTGGGGTCCAGCAAGGCAGTGCGCACCGCGTCCAGCCGCAAGCCATTGATGAAGGCATTGAAGTTGCGAAAGCCCATGCGCTGGTTGATTAGCCGGCGCAGTTTGTATTCGGGCGCTTTGAGCCTTACAGACAGGCTCGCCAGGCTCATGTCTTCGGAACGGTAAGCGTGCTCCACAGCCATCAAATGCTGCAGGGCTTGGGCCAAGCGTTCTTCTGCAGGGTCGGGCGGGGGCAGGGCCTCTGCACTATCGGTCGCATCCTGGTCCGGCTTGACAGTGGGTGTTGGAAACAAATTGGAGCTACCCAAACGCAGCAGTTTGGACACCAGCACGATCGTGATGGCGAGCAAGGCCGTCACGTCCAAAGTGGCAGTCAGGCCTGTCAGGCGACCGTGGGTTGCGCTAAGGCGTGCGGCCAGCATCGCCAGGGAATAGCCCACGCCGGTCCACACAATGAAAATGCGCAGGCGGCGGCGTTCTTCCACCAAATCGGCACGCCAGTGCTTGGCTGCGGCCACAACGGCCAGCACGGCAAAGATCAGCGGCACGGCACGCTGCAATCCCATGGTGAAAGGTGCAACGATGGACGCGCTTTTGGCCAGCCCGGCGCAGTTGAGCCCACTCAGCAAAGCGGCCCCTAGCCACGCAATGCCGTGCACGGGCCGCAGTGCAAAATCATCGTCAAACAGCGCTTGCACAAAAACCCAGAACAGCACGGCATTACCTACCGAAACGGCAACCCAGGGCGCTTGCCAAAGGGGGGGTACCCATTCCTCAAAGAGCGGCGTGGCACTGATGACTTGCATGCACAGCCCAATGGCCATGGCGACACCCACCCGGCTCACCGCCAAGAGGGGGCGGTCGCGATGCATTACGGTGGCCAGTACGACCAACAAGGCAATCAGTGCGCCCCGCAGGGCAACGTCGACCAAGACCAGTGGCCAAGCACCAGGCCCCCACAGGGATGGAGGGGTCAGTTCCACTTGGCAAAAACTAATGCGCTCAGGCCGATACCCACACTCCACATCAACCAGGTTTCACTGATGGCATACGGGTAGAGCATCAGCGCAACACCGGTCCAGGTGAGGATCGGCTGAGAAGACTTCTTGCCGCGACTGAAGGCCACCATACCCAACAAACCAAACAGAATGGCGCCGAATATGTAGGCGGGGCTGGGTAGCACAAAGCCCATGGATTGCAGTGCTTTGAGTTCGTTCATGCCCTATGTTAGCGCCCACTTGGTCCGGCTGCAAAAGCACGACCGCGGCCCCATGCGGAAAAAATATGAACCAGCGGGCAGGGTGTTCCGACTCAATGCGTGACCGCAGTGCGCAGTCCATGCACCAGCGATTCATGGCTTTATTTCACCAAGATCATCACAAGGAACAGATCATGACTTTGAAACTGAAAAATTTAATCCGAGTAGGCGTTTCCACCGCGCTCGTTTTGACCGTCGGAGCGGCCTGGGCCGTCCCTGGCCATCTCACGGGGATCACCGCTCAAAAGAGTGTCGTCAAGGTCGGTGAAGATGTAAACCTGACGGTGAAGGGAACGGTGCAGTGTGGCGTGACCATCAACAATGCCAATGGCAAAATTTGGACGATCGCGTTGACCGATACCGCGAACCCCGCTACCAAGTTTTTTGGTACATCGTTTAACAAACCCGGTAAGTTTCACGTGACCGCCCAAGGTCAGGGCAATGGTGATAAAGACTGCAGTGTGATTTCGTCTGTGGCTGTTGACATCACCGTGCTGGGCGATCCACCCGCATGCACCTTTGATACGGCTGTCCAAAAAGATTACCAGGCTATTGGCATTCAGGTGAAGGGCTGTGAAGTGGCCTCAACACCGCATGTCACCACAGTGGGCCGTCCGACCGCAGGGGCAACCTCTGCTGAAGTGGGTAGCGCCAACCCGGGTCTGGCTATAACGCCTACCCAAATTACCAAGGTTCAGTTGTCCACCACGTCTTTGATGGCCGGATCGCCCTTGGTCGTCAGCGTTTATGGGGTAGGGCAGCAAATCAATTGTGGCTCGTCCATCGTGATCGACCAATTGAGCCCGAATCTCATCAGTAACTTTGGCCAAATGGCCAGCAAATACCAGACCGAAACAGGGGGCTGGCCAAGGAAAACGGCTTTTAACGTTACCGAACCGGGTACTTATCAAGCCCGCCTGCTGGTCAACAGTGCGCTCTCGTGTGGCTATAAGGGAGAAGGCTCCATCAGTGGTGACTTGTCCAAGTTCACCGTGGTGCCTGCGGTGGCGAAGTAGACACGGTTGCTTCTTGCCGGGACTGCCGTATGCAAAAAGCGCAAGTATTTGTTTCCAGTCTTGGAAATGGATGCTAGGCTGTCATCCGGCAAGTCTTGTTTGTTGAGGTGCCCCCATGCAAAGTATGCGTTCGTGTTTTTTGTTTGTTCTGGCGACGGCTGCATCGTTCTGTGTGATCGCGCAGAACCGTACTTTGAAAATTGCCACCGGCGAGTTGCCGCCCTATATGACAGCGGCCCGTGCGGACCAGGGCATTTCACTCAGCGTGGTGCGCCGTGCCTTCGAGCTGACGGGCTACCAGGTGGAGTACACCTTCTTGCCTTGGTCGCGCGCGTTGGCCGAAACCCGGCTTGGCAAGTGGGACGCCACCGCTGCATGGGGCAACAACCCCGAACGCAATCCCCCGTTTTACGTCAGCGATAACGTGGTCACCGAGAAGTGGGTATTTGTATACCGCAACGCGGTCAAGTTCAGTTGGTCCACGCTGACCGATCTCAAACCTTACCGCGTGGCGCTGATACAAGACTACACCTACACCCCCGAAATCTGGAGCATGGCCAATTCTGGCGAGTTCAAGAGTGACAAGCTGCCCAACGATGCGGCGGCTATCAAGATGCTGCTGCTGGACCGCGTAGACGTGGCACCCATGGAGCGCAACGTGGCCTGCGACGTGCTGCAAAAGAACTTCAGCGATGCCGATGCCGCCAAGCTCTCGGTCGATCCCAAGCAGATGACCGACACTTTCACTTCGCATGTACTGCTGCCGCGCTCATTGGCTCAGAGCGAGACGCGTATGGCCGATTTCAATGCAGGTCTGAAAAAACTCAAAGCTTCACCGGAGTACGCCAAGATCCTGGCGCAGGTCAAATGCCCATCGGGCTGGAGTGGTGCCAGCGCCAGCAAATAGCTGGCCTGTGGAGACTTTCTATTCCTCTTGGTCCGGCGCCACCCGAGGGAGGATGAGCAGGAACTGGGTGCTGTCGCCCGGCGCACTCTTGACCTGCACGGTGCCGCCCAGTACATCCTTCATCAAGTTGTAGACGATATTGAGACCCAGCCCACTGCCACCTTGCCCCAGGCGGGTCGTGAAGAAGGGATCAAAAATGCGCCGCAAGTTAGCCTCGGGTATACCCACGCCGTTATCGGCTACCACCAGTTCTACCATCTCAGGTGAAACCAAGTGAGCGCTGATGCGGATAATTCCCGGCCTGTCGTGCGCAAAGCCATGCAACACCGCGTTGTTGATCAAGTTGGTGAGTATTTGCCCCAATTGGCCCGGGTAGCTGGTCATGGTGATGCCGGTGGGCACTTCGACCTGTAGGGTGTGCAAGCTGCGTTTGAACGAGGGGCTGAGGATCAGCAAGGTCTCGGCCACCATGGCATCGAGCTGAAAGTCACGCCTCTGCGCCCGCGTGCGGTCCACCGCCACCTGCTTGAAGCTGCGTATCAGATCTACCGCCACGTTGAGGTTGCGTGTCAACAATTCGCTGGCGTGTTGGGTGTTTTCGACAAAGCTGGCCAGGGCCGTTCGCGTCATGCCGTTGGTGCTGGTCTGCGAAAATTCCATCGTGATGTCTTGCAGTGTGCTGGCCACCGTGACGCAGTTTCCAATCGGTGTGTTGAGTTCATGTGCCACGCCCGCGACCAACGCACCCAAGGCAGCCAAACGTTCTGTGCGCTGAATCTCGTCGTGCGCGTTCTTCAGCGCCGCCATGGCTTCCACCAGTTCCTGGTTTGCCATATTCAGCGATAGGGTGCGCTCACTGACCCGTTGCTCCAGGGTGGCGTTGAGGTCACGTACATGTGAGATTTGCTCGCTGAGGTTCTCGCGCATGGTGTCCAGTCCATGGGCCAGCGCACCGATTTCGTCGCGGCGCATTACGGCTACGGGCCTGGTCAATTCGCCTCTTGACAGGCGCTGGGCATCGCCTAGCAACTGGCGCAGCGGGCGCATCAGGCGGTGCTCGAACAGCAAAAATAGAAGACCAAAGGAAATCAACACCTGCATCAACAAGGCCAGGGCGGCAGTTACCAGCTTGCCCAGAAACTGCTGCTGTACATGGGCGGTGGTCATCACAATCGTCACGCGGCCTATGGTTGCACCATCGCGCAGGACCGGCTGCAGCTCTTGCACCAGTTCGCCGCCTGGTGGAATGGGTTTTTCCACAGAAATGAAGGGCCCCAAAGACGCGTCTTCGATCCGTACCCGGACCACATCCGGGTTGGACATCAACGAAGTGACGAACGACTGTGCCGCCGGAAGATCCACATGCCAGATCGGCGTTGACATGCTTTGCGCCAACATCGTGCCGTATTGCTTGAGCAGGGAAGTGATGCGGGCGTCGCGCTCGCGCTGGTAGCTGTCTAGCGCCAGAATGGGTCCAACGACCAGCGCTGGCAGCAAAATGCCAAGGGCCATGCCCAACACAATCGCCCCTTTGAGCGACAGCGTGCTTATCCAGCGCATGGGGCAGGCCTGCGTGGGATGGCTATGTAATGCATAGCGCAGTTCACATTAATTTCCGCATGTTAGGCGGAATTATCCGACATTGACGGCCCGACGAGCCCGCTGCGGGCAATTGGATCGACTGCGAACCTGCTGAACTTAATCATCGGCGCTTAGGCTATATTGCAAGCCCGATGTGCAAGGCAAGCGTCGAAAATTGACAAGGAAACCATGAGAATTATTTTTTGGGAACCAACGCTGTAAATCGCGCGTGTACCCAGCGTTTCGCCCTGGGCTGCTGACACAGTCATTGCTAGTGTGAAGATGAATATGCCGGATGCCTGGGCTGTGTGATGCGCTGGCCGTTCCTCCCACCGTTGCTATGGGCGCTCATCGCAGGCTGCTTCATGGTCTGGTTTTTGTTGTTCGCCACAGATTTCCTGGTGTTGGCGACTACCCCCATGCGACGCTGGCTTCCGGTACAGCAGCCGGGAGACTGGACTTTGTTCTTGCTGTACCCATTATTGTTTTTCCAACTTCCTTTGGCACTGCTTGCTGGACTGTATGCGTGGGTTGTCTTTGGGCGGCTTCGAGTGCGCGGACTGCGAATGGTCCTGGCCCTTTCTGTTCCGTGGCTCATTTATTGCCTCGTGTCGGACTGGAGCCTGTACCAAAGATCGTATATGACAACGATGGATAAGCTGACTTGGACGTTTATATTTGGGTGGCACCACTGGGTGGGCCGATTGTTAGTGCCGCTGGGCGTGTGGGTCGCGAGCAAGGTCTCGTCGGACGATATTCGCGATGGGGCTAGTGACTAGGCACTGCGCGTGCCCCATCGGTTACTTGCCGCATCGGTGAAGCCAGCAGCGCCAGCAGCGCCACGCCCACCAGCAAGCCGCCGCTACCAACGAACAACTGGGTCAGCGTGATCGACCGCAGCACCCAGCCGGTGACTGCGCCCGACAGGGGCGCCAGACCCAAAAAGATGAACATGAACATGCTCATCACACGCCCCATCAGCGCCGGTGGCGTGCGCCGTTGCAGCCACGTGAAGATCGACACCTGCATAAAGCCGCCCAGAACGCCGATGGTGCCCAGCAGTGCCGCGCCTTGCCAGGTGGCGGTGATCAAGCCCATAGGCATAAACAAAATGCCCACGATGATGTCCGCCACCAACATGGTCACGCCCAGGGTGCCCAGCCGCAGGCCGGGCCGTGCGCCGGATAGGGCCATGCCCACCAGCGTGCCAGCACCGTGCGCACCCAGCAAGATACCCAGGGCTGCAGCACCCAGGTTCAACGTGGTGGCCAACACCGGCATCGCAATCTGCACCGGCCCGGTGATCAGCACGGCAACCGCGCCCCAGTAGATGAAACAGAGGCGCATGTCGCGGTCGTTCCACAGGTGGCGCAAGCCAGAAACCACTGCGCTCAACACCGGCTGGTTGGCAGGGGCTGGGCCTGTGGAGATGCCCTGCACCTGGCTGAGCGGTCGCACCTGGGCCAAGGTCCAGGCGGACAGCAAAAAGCTCACGGCGTCAAACCCAAACGCAATACCCAAGCCGCGCGCATCCGTCACCGCGCCGGTTGTGGCGCTGCCCGCAGGCCCATCGCCAAACACCACGATTAGCAAGCCCGCCAGCAGCGGGCCCAGGAACATGGAGAACTGTCGCAAGCCCATCATCACGCCGTTGGCTGCGGGCAGTTGGGCGCGCTGCATCACATGCGGCAGCATCGAAGTGGCCGATGGAATGCTGAAGGCCGTGGCCAGGCCAATGGCAAGCGCCAGCGCGTACACCGTCCACAGCGACAGGCCGCCCGCCAGCACCAGCGCCGCAAGTGCGGCAAGCAGCAGCGCGTTGATGTACTTGGTGACCATCAGTACCTTCTTGGGCGAGTAGCGGTCCACCACGGCACCGCCAATCAAGATAAACAGCGCGCGGGGCAGGCTCATCAAACCCAGCACGGTGCCAAGCACCAAGGTGTCGCCCGTCATGCGCAGCACCAGCCAGGGCAAGGCCACTAAAGTGAACTGGTCGCCCAGCATGGAGATGATGGAGCCGGCCATCAGCCAAATGAAATTCTTGTCGCGCATCAGCGCCGCGCGATCCGGGTTGGGGTTGGGTGGTTGCATCGCAGTGGTCTCTCTAAAACCGCAATGGTCGGCCCTGACGCAACGTGAGGGTCAAGCGTTTTTTTTATTTTGTTTTGCAGTGAACGGGTTGGAGAGTGGGTGGCCCTGCGCATCCAGCGCACGTTTGATGACGTCTAACGCAGCCGGTTCAAACACGGTGGTTCCATGCAACAGAGGCTCTGCGGTGTAGGCAGCAATCAGTTTGCGCAGCAGTGCGGGCTTGCGTCCGCAGATCACCAACATGAATTGCTCCCAGCGGGCCACCAGAGCGCGGGCAGCAGGGCCTGCAAGGTCGGCTTGCTGCTCACGCAGCACGTGGGCATCGCGCACGATTTGCTCCACGTCAGCGTCGGGCGCGGTGCGCAGCGTGCGCAATTCTGCGAGTGTCATATGGCGCAGCATGGCGGCCATGCGCAGGTTGATGGCGGTGTTGATGTAGTTCACTACCTCGGGCCCCGGGCCGTTCTTGAATTGGCCCGTGGGCTCGGTGCTGTACATCTTGCCCCAGCGGTCAATCAGGTTGAAGTCGTCGTCCATCATCGCCAGCGTCAGGTTCATCCAGCGCAGTGCCAGCGATTGCACGGCAAAGGTTTCGGGTGCCAATTGCTGCGCCATGGCCGCGCGGACCTCGGCTATCAGTTGTTCCCAGATGGCGCTTTGGGTTTTTCTGTTTTCCAAAATGCGTTTGAGTTCTGCGGCGCTGAAGTATTTGGAGAAGGTCGTCATCAGCGACAGTGTGGACAACCAGTCCGCCAAGTCCGGCTCGTTGCCCGTGGCCAAACGCTCTTGCAGCAATTGCAGCCGCGCGCGCAGTTCGGTGGCCTGCGTGATCTCGTGGCCCAGAGCGCGGATTTGCCGGGCGATGGTGTCACCCAGGCCTTCGCCACCGCGGTCCAGCATGCTGCCGACATCGGCCAATGGCAGGCCCAGGTGCCGCAGCGCCTGGATGGCGTGCAAGCGCGCCACGTCGTCCTGGTTGTACAGGCGGTAGTCGGCCGGCGAACGCGCTGAGGGCTTGAGCAAGCCAATCGTGTCGTAATGGTGCAGCGTGCGCACCGTCAGGCCCGTGCGGGTTGCCAGTTCTCCGACTTTCAATAACATCACGCGGGGCTCCTTGGTCCGTGGCGGGCGCCAGTGGGCCAACCAAACGCCCTAGTATCAACCCTCACGTAACGTAAGGGTCAAGTCCTGCCGCATATGCCGCGCATCTGCAACCTAGAATTCGCCATGTTTAAAATTTACTGGACTGACCACGACAACACCGTACATGGGCAAGAGGCTTCGGCGATCGTGCAGGCGCTGCAGATCACCAAGGAAAAGCGGGATGCGGGCTACACCTTCGTGACCATGGCCAACGAGAACCCGCAGCATGTGGGAAAGCAAGGCGTCGACACCATTGTGGATGGCAAGACGCCGGATGGGCACGCTTACGAATGGTCCAAGGCGGGCCGTGCCGGTACGCCGCGCAGGAAAGATCAAATCATCACCAAGAAGGACAACTGAAGCTAGCGCTTCATGGCTCTTGCGCCTATTTCCTCGGCTAGCATGCACACGCTTGAACAACTGCGCAGTGGCGCACTGGCTGGCACCCGCCGCCTCGACCTCTCTTGCGACCTGCGCACAGTGCCGCCCGAGGTGTTTGAACTGGTCGACTCGTTAGAGGTGCTTAACCTGTCGGGTAACCAGCTCAGCACGCTGCCGCATGATCTGCCGCGCCTGCACCGGCTCAAGGTCATCTTCTGCTCCGACAACCCGTTTACCCAATTGCCCGAGGTGCTGGGCGACTGCGCGTCGCTGCAAATGGTGGGATTCAAGGCCTGCCGCATAGACCACGTGCCGGGCGCCGCTTTGCCGCCTTTGCTGCGCTGGTTGATACTGACCGACAACGCCATCGGCCACCTGCCGACCGAACTGGGTCAACGCCCGGCCCTGCAAAAGCTGATGCTGGCAGGCAACCAACTGCGCGACTTGCCAGAGGGGCTGGCCGACTTGCGCAAGCTGGAGTTGCTGCGCCTGTCG
>JBBQBG010000105.1:0-13073 GCA_038317285.1 Burkholderiales bacterium
CCGGGATTGAACCCAAGCGCCTGACGGACAGAGTGAGCCTGCTGGACCGCCAGCAGGCCTTTGGCTTCACGCAGGAGGACCTGAAGTTCCTGATCGCCCCGATGGCTGCCGCCGGTGAAGAGGCGATCGGTTCCATGGGAAACGACAGCCCCCTGGCTGTTTTGAGCGACAAGAACAAGCCGCTGTACAACTACTTCAAGCAGTTGTTCGCCCAAGTGACCAACCCGCCGATCGACCCGATCCGCGAAGCCATCGTCATGTCGCTGGTGTCCTTCATCGGCCCAAAGCCCAACCTGCTGGACATTAACCAGGTCAACCCGCCGATGCGCATGGAGGTGAGCCAACCCGTGCTGGATTTCGCCGACATGGCCAAGCTGCGCGACATCGAGAAGCACACCCAGGGCAAGTTCCGCAGCTACACGCTGGACATCACCTACCCGCTGGCCTGGGGCCACGAAGGGGTCGAAGCCAAGCTGGCGTCGCTGTGCGCCGAAGCGGTGGACGCGATCAAGGGTGGTAAAAACATCCTCATCATCAGCGATCGCAGCATCAGCGCCACGCAGGTGGCCATTCCCGCGCTGCTGGCCCTCTCCGCCATTCACCAACACTTGGTGATTGAAGGTTTGCGTACGACGGCAGGTCTGGTGGTTGAGACCGGTACGGCGCGCGAGGTGCACCACTTCGGCGTGCTCGCGGGCTACGGTGCGGAAGCCGTACATCCCTACTTGGCGATGGAAACACTGGTCAGTATTCACAAGGACTTGCCTGGTGAACTGAGTGCAGACAAGGCCATCTACAACTATGTCAAAGCGGTGGGCAAGGGCTTGTCCAAGATCATGTCCAAGATGGGCGTGTCTACCTATATGAGCTACTGCGGCGCCCAACTGTTCGAGGCTATCGGCCTGTCCAGCGCCACGGTATCCAAGTACTTCACCGGCACACCCAGCCGTGTCGAGGGCATAGGTGTTTTTGAAATCGCCGAAGAGGCGATCCGCATGCACAAGGCTGCGTTTGGCTCTGACCCGGTACTGGCCAACGCACTCGATTCGGGCGGCGAGTACGCGTGGCGTGTACGCGGTGAAGACCACATGTGGTCGCCCGATGCCATCGCCAAGCTGCAACACAGCACGCGCTCGAACAACTGGAACACCTACAAGGAATACGCGCAACTCATCAACGACCAGAGCAAGCGCCACCTGACGTTGCGTGGGTTGTTTGAATTCAAGATTGACCCGGCCAAAGCGATTCCGGTGGATGAAGTGGAGTCTGCCAAAGAAATCGTCAAACGATTTGCAACGGGCGCCATGTCACTGGGTTCTATCAGCACAGAAGCCCACGCCACACTGGCCATCGCCATGAACCGCATTGGCGGCAAGAGCAATACCGGTGAAGGCGGCGAAGACCCCGCGCGTTACCGTCAAGAGCTAAAAGGCATACCGATCAAGCAGGGCCAGACCATGGCCGACATCATTGGACATGACGTCGTAGAAGTAGACATCCCGCTGCTGCCCACCGACTCGCTGCGTTCCCGAATCAAGCAGGTGGCCTCGGGGCGCTTCGGTGTGACGGCAGAGTATCTGTCTAGCGCAGACCAGATTCAGATCATGATGGCCCAGGGTGCCAAGCCCGGCGAGGGCGGTCAGTGGCCCGGTGGCAAGGTATCCGACTACCTCGGGCGCCTGCGCCACTCCGTGCCGGGGGTCGGTTTGATCTCTCCCCCACCGCACCACGACATCTATTCGATCGAAGACTTGGCACAACTGATCCACGACCTGAAAAACGTGGCACCGCACAGCTCCATCAGCGTCAAGCTGGTTTCTGAAATTGGCGTCGGCACGATTGCTGCAGGTGTGGCCAAGTGCAAGAGCGACCACGTCGTGATCGCGGGGCACGATGGTGGCACGGGCGCATCGCCCTGGTCGTCGATCAAGCATGCCGGCAGCCCATGGGAAATCGGTCTGGCCGAAACGCAACAAACGCTGGTGCTGAACCGGCTGCGCAGCCGCATCCGCGTCCAGGCTGACGGACAGATGAAGACCGGCCGCGATGTCGCCATTGGCGCCCTGTTGGGTGCGGATGAATTCGGCTTTGCGACGGCACCGCTGGTGGTCGAAGGCTGCATCATGATGCGCAAGTGCCACCTCAACACCTGCCCGGTGGGTGTGGCCACGCAAGACCCCGCACTGCGCAAGAAGTTCTCCGGCAAGCCTGAGCATGTGGTGAACTACTTCTTCTTCATCGCCGAAGAAGTGCGCCAGATCATGGCCCAGTTGGGCATCCGCAAGTTCGACGACCTGATTGGTCGCTCTGACCTGCTGGACATGCGCAAGGGCATTGAACACTGGAAGGCCAGCGGCCTGGACTTCAGTCGCCTGTTCGCCCAACCCCAGGTGCCTGCCGATGTGCCTCGGTTCCAGACATTGGAGCAAGACCACGGGCTGGAAAAAGCTCTGGACAACGTGCTGATTGCCAAGTGCCGCGCCGCCATCGACAAGGGCGAAAAAGTGCAGTTTATGGAAGCGGCGCGCAACGTCAACCGCTCGGTCGGCGCCATGTTATCGGGCGCGGTGACCAAAGTGCATCCACAAGGCCTGCCTGACAACACCATCCACATCCAACTGGAAGGCACTGGCGGCCAGTCCTTTGGCGCGTTTCTGACCAGCGGCATTACGCTGTACCTGATTGGTGACGCCAACGACTACACCGGCAAGGGCCTATCTGGCGGCCGTGTCGTGGTGCGCCCCAGCATCGACTTCCGCGGCGTGGCGGTCAACAACACCATCGTGGGCAACACCGTGATGTACGGAGCCACGGCAGGTGAAGCCTTCTTCAGCGGCGTGGGTGGTGAGCGTTTTGCGGTGCGCCTGTCGGGTGCCACGGCGGTGGTCGAAGGCACCGGTGACCACGGCTGTGAATACATGACCGGCGGTACCGTGGCCGTGCTCGGCAAGACTGGGCGCAACTTCGCGGCGGGTATGAGCGGTGGCATTGCCTACGTGTACGACGAAGACGGCCAGTTCGCCAAGCGCTGCAACACGGCGATGGTTTCTATGGAAAAGGTACTGCCCGCAGCCGAGCAAGAGGCGTCGGTTCCAAAACCCATCTGGCACCGCGGCCTCGCCGACGAAGTGCAATTGCGTAGACTGCTGGAAGAGCACAACCGCTGGACGGGCAGCAAGCGTGCCCGCGATTTGCTGGACGACTGGGACACTTCCCGCGCCAAGTTCGTCAAAGTCTTCCCCAACGAGTACAAACGTGCTTTGGGTGAGATTCATACGAAGAAAAAGGCTGTAGCCCTCGTGGAATCAGGCGCTACCACTATCAAAAACATAGCAGTTACTGCTAAGTAGGAAGAATCATGGGAAAAGTCACTGGCTTCATGGAATACGAGCGCATCGAAGAAGGCTACGCGCCTGTTGTTGAGCGCGTGAAAAATTACAAAGAGTTCGTCATCGGGCTGGATGATGCCCAAGCCAACAAGCAAGCTGCGCGCTGCATGGATTGCGGCACGCCGTTCTGCAACAGCGGCTGCCCGGTCAACAACATCATTCCGGACTTCAACGACATGGTGTTCCGTGACGACTGGAAGTCCGCGATCGACACCTTGCACAGCACCAACAACTTTCCGGAGTTCACGGGTCGCATCTGCCCGGCACCCTGCGAGGCGGCCTGTACGCTGAACGTCAACGACGACGCGGTGGGCATCAAGTCCATCGAGCACGCCATCATCGACCGCGCGTGGGCTGAGGGTTGGGTGCTGGCCCAACCCTCCAAGCATAAGACTGGGAAGACAGTTGCAATTGTGGGTTCGGGCCCGGCTGGCATGGCGGCGGCGCAGCAACTGGCTCGGGCTGGCCATTCGGTCACTATATTTGAGAAGAATGACCGGGTTGGCGGACTGCTGCGTTATGGCATTCCTGACTTCAAAATGGACAAGCTCCATATCGACCGCCGTGTAGACCAGTTGGTCAAGGAGGGCGTGACCATCCGCACCGGTGTGCTGATAGGCGAGATGCCCAAGGGTTCCAAGGTCACCAACTGGGCAAAGGAAACCATTTCTGCCGCCCAATTGCAACAAGATTTCGACGCCGTAGTCTTGACCGGTGGCGCTGAGCTGTCCCGCGATCTGCCGGTGCCGGGCCGTGACCTCGGGGGCATCCATTTCGCAATGGAATTCCTGCCCCAGCAAAACAAGATCAATGCGGGTGACAAGGTCAAAGGCCAGTTGCGTGCCGATGGCAAGCACGTCATCGTCATCGGCGGTGGCGATACAGGCTCGGACTGCGTGGGTACCAGCAACCGCCACGGCGCGGTCAGTGTGACCCAGTTCGAGTTGATGCCCCAGCCGCCAGAAGAGGAAAACAGGCCGATGACCTGGCCCTATTGGCCCATCAAGCTGCGCACCAGCTCCAGCCATGAAGAGGGTTGCGACCGGGAATTCGCTATATCGACCAAGGAATTCATGGGCGAAAAAGGCAAAGTCACTGGCCTGAAGACTGTGCGTGTGGAGTGGAAAGAGGGAAAAATGGTCGAGGTCGCGGGCAGTGAGCAGGTGATCAAGGCCGACCTGGTGTTGTTAGCAATGGGCTTTATCAACCCGGTGGCCACCGTTCTGGAATCATTTGGTGTGGACAAAGATGCTCGCGGCAACGCCAAGGCAAGCACTGACTTCATCGGAGGCTACGCCACCAATGTGCCCAAGGTCTTTGCGGCCGGCGACGTGCGCCGCGGCCAGAGCTTAGTGGTCTGGGCCATACGTGAAGGTCGCCAGGCTGCGCGTTCAGTGGACGAGTACCTGATGGGTTCCAGCGACTTGCCACGTTAGTTCGGGCCCGCCGCCGTGTGGTAACCACCCCACGGCGGCGTAGTCGCTGAAACACAGGGTTTACGCGAATCCTTTATCATCCAAGAGCCGGAAATTGCCCGGCTTTTGTTTTTTTATGGCCTCCAATCCTTCCAATCCGCTCGTTGAGCTGCGCAATCTGAGCTTTGGCTACGGGGAGCGCGTCATATTGAATGACGTGTCGTTGACCGTGCCGCGTGGCAAGGTTACGGCGCTGATGGGCGCGTCTGGCGGTGGTAAAACCACAATTTTGCGGCTGATTGGTGGCCAGAATCGGGGCCAATCTGGCGAAGTACTGTTCGATGGCAAGGATGTGACCCATATGGGCTCGGCCGAACTGTATGCCGCGCGACGGCGCATGGGCATGCTGTTCCAGTTCGGCGCCCTATTTGCCGATTTGAATGTCTACGACAACGTGGCGTTTCCACTGCGTGAGCACACCGACTTGTCGGAGGAGATGGTCCACGACATCGTGCTGATGAAGCTCAATGCAGTGGGGCTGCGCGGCGCCAGGGACATGATGCCAGGCGCCCTTTCGGGTGGCATGGCGCGGCGAGTTGCGTTGGCCCGTGCCATTGCGCTGGATCCTGACTTGGTGATGTACGACGAGCCCTTCTCGGGCATCGACCCCATTTCAGTCGGCACCTCAGCCACGCTGATCCGCCAGCTCAACGACTCCATGGGGTTGACCAGCATATTTGTATCGCATGAGCTGGAGCAGACTTTTGCCATTGCGGACCACGTCATCATTTTGGCCAATGGCAAGGTAGCCTCGCAAGGTACACCGCAAGAGGTCCTTCAAAGCACCGATCCGCTGGTCTACCAGTATGTCAACGCGCTGTCAGACGGGCCGGTTCGCTTCCATTACCCCGCCCTGAGTGTGGAGGCCGATTTTGGCCCTGACTCAGGTCAGGCACAACAACAAAAGCAAGTCGGAGTGACGCGATGAGTTGGTATAAACCTGCCGATGTCGGCTATGCAACCCGCAGCAAGATGGCGGATTTGGGCTATGGCGCGCGGCTGTTCTTCCGCCTCTTGTTGTCAGTCGGGCCAACATTTCGCCGCTTTGGCCTGGTGCGCGACCAGATCCACTTTTTGGGCAACTATTCGCTGGCTATCATCGCGGTGTCAGGTCTGTTTGTTGGCTTTGTATTTGGTTTGCAGGGCTATTACACCCTACTTCGGTACGGATCGTCGGAGGCGCTTGGCCTGTTGGTGACATTGACCTTGGTGCGCGAATTGGGTCCAGTCGTGACGGCGCTGCTGTTTGCGGGTCGGGCCGGAACGTCGTTGACGGCCGAGATTGGGCTGATGAAGGCTGGCGAGCAAATCAGTGTCATGGAAATGATGGCAGTAGACCCTATCCAACGGGTGCTGGCGCCCCGTTTCTGGGCCGGTGTACTGGCCATGCCTTTGCTAGCCGCTGTATTCAGTGCCATGGGTGTCATAGGTGGTTGGGCCGTGGGTGTCGTGATGATTGGCGTGGACGCAGGTTCGTTTTGGAGCCAGATTCAGGGTGGTGTCGATGTATGGAAAGACGTTGGCAACGGCGTGATCAAAAGCTTTGTGTTTGGGTTGACCGTAACTTTTATTGCCGTGTTCCAGGGCTTTGAGGCCCAGGCCACACCCGAAGGCGTGGCCAGTGCTACCACGCGCACGGTCGTGATGGCGTCATTGGCGGTTTTAGGGCTGGATTTCATCCTGACCGCGATGATGTTTACTATCTGAATGTTTTGCGGGACAGACCGAAGCGCAGCGCAGCTCTGTCCCCAACTGAATATGGGTGTTTTTTGCGGGACAGACCGAAGCGCAGCGCAGCGCTGTCCCCAACTGATTGAGAAAAAGGAAGTTTATGCAGCGTTCAAAGAATGATGTTTGGGTGGGTTTGTTTGTACTGATCGGTGCCGTGGCCATTTTGTTTCTGGCGCTCCAGGCGGCCAATTTGCTGTCGCTGAATTTTCAGTCCGCCTACAACGTCTCTGCCAAATTTGACAACGTGGGCGGCCTCAAACCCAAGGCTGCCGTGCGAAGCGGAGGCGTGGTAGTGGGCCGCGTCGAAACCTTGACATTTGACGACAAGAGCTTCCAGGCTCGCGTGACGCTGGCTTTGGAAAGTCGTTACGCTTTTCCTAAGGACAGTTCGCTGAAAATTCTGACCAGTGGCCTGCTGGGCGAGCAGTACGTTGGCATTGAGGCGGGTGCATCCGACAAGAATCTAGTGGCCGGTGATGTGATTGGCGCAACCCAATCGGCCGTCGTGCTTGAGAATCTGATAAGCCAATTTTTGTACAGCAAGGCGGCGGACGGACCCAGCGCCCCAGCTTCGGAGAAAAAATGAGGTTGCAAGACGTTACTCGGCCCACGGGATGGCTTTCTGCGATACGTTCGCGGAAACAATTTATTCGTTGGGGTGGGGTGGCCGCGCTGGTCATGTTGCAAGCCTGCGCAGCAGTGCCCAACAAAGACCCACGGGACCCCATGGAATCCTGGAATCGCGGTGTTTTCAGATTCAATGACTCGGTGGATCGCGCCTTGGTCAAACCTGTTGCGACGGCCTATGCCCGCATCACCCCAAGTTGGATGCGCACCGGTATCAATAATTTTTTCACCAACCTCGACGATGTCTGGTCGTTGGTCAATAACGCATTGCAATTGCGCGGCGCGGATACCGCCGACAGTTTTGGCCGTGTGATCGTTAACTCCACCATGGGTCTGGGCGGCCTATTGGATATTGCTGGCGAAATGGGCATGGAGCGGCACTCCGCAAACTTCGGCTTGACGTTGGGTCGTTGGGGCGTAGGTCCCGGACCTTTCGTTGTTCTGCCACTGTTGGGCTCCTCCACATTGCGTGACACCTTGGCTTTGCCTGTGGAGATCAAAGGCAATTTGGTGAACTCCGTGCAGGACGTGCCCACCCGCGATGTGCTGACTGTTTTGAACGCCGTCGATACGCGCGCGACTTATCTAAAAGCGAGCGACGTTGTGGATGGCGCGGCCCTGGATAAATACAGCTTTACGCGGGATGCCTTCTTGCAGCGCCGACGCAACCAGGTGTATGACGGCAACCCGCCAGATGAGGACCTGACCGTTGGCGATACAGGGCCAGTCGGCGCAGCATCCACCACTTCACCAACCGCGCCACCGGCCGCTCCCGCCTCTGCAGCGCAATAGATCTATTGCGTCAGCTTGAACCGTGCCAAGCGCGTTATGTTGACACGCGGGATAATGAAATTCATTTACAGGATCTAGGAACAACTATGAAACGAACTTTTTTGCGTCAGATTCTGGCAGCGTCTGTTCTATTGACCATGGCCTTTGTAACCCCCATGGCGCACGCCGAAGACGAGGCGCCAGACGCGATGATCAAGCGCCTGTCGACCGAGGTGCTCGACTCTATCAAGAACGACAAGGCTATCCGTGCCGGTGACATGGCAAAGGTGGTGGCTCTGGTCGATTCGCGCATCATGCCCAACGTCAATTTCCAGCGCATGACCTCTTCTGCCGTGGGGCCAGCCTGGCGCCAAGCCACACCTGAGCAACAAAAACGCCTGCAAGAGGAGTTCAAAATTCTGTTGGTGCGCACCTATGCCGGCGCCCTGGCTCAGGTCTCGGACCAGTTGATCACGATGAAGCCTCTGCGCATGGCGCCCGAGGACAAAGAAGTGCTGGTGCGCTCGGAAATCAAGGGCAGCGGTGAGTCCATCCAGTTGGACTACCGCCTGGAAAAGACACCTGGACAGGGCGCTGGATGGCGCATTTACAACCTCAACGTGCTTGGTGTGTGGCTGGTGGAAACCTACCGCAGTCAGTTTGCCACTGAAATCAACACCAAGGGCATTGATGGGTTGATTTCTGCACTGGCCGAGCGCAACAAAGCCAACGGCAAGAAGGCCTAATGTGCTGAGTCTGCCGGCTGAATTGACCCATGGTCAGGCCAAGGACTGTCTGGCACAGTTGATCGCGGGGCTGGGGGCAGAGGTGGCGTCCCCTGTAGTCGTCGATGCCACGGCCTTGGGACGCTTTGACTCTTCGGCTCTGGCGGTACTGCTCGAATTACGCCGAGCCTGCCTGCGCAATGGCAAGGCGTTGGTGGTCCAGGGTCTTCCAAAGCACCTCAGCGACCTGGCCGCCCTGTACGGCATCGAAGGGCTGTTGCCCGTAACCTGATTTCTTGTTCCGCCTAGGCCGCGTAAAATGGCGGCTCTCCCATGCCTGCCATTTCCTTCCAGTCTGTCTCCAAAAGCTATGCCGCGCCACGCGGGCCTGTGGGAACCACATTATTGGCACTCGATCGCGTCCAGCTCGACATCGAAGAGGGTGAGTTTTTCGGGCTGCTAGGTCCAAACGGTGCCGGTAAAACTACGATGATCAGTATCCTGGCCGGTCTGACGCGCGCCACTAGCGGCCGCGTGAAGGTCTTGGGAAGTGACGTTCAGAGCGACTATGCCCAGGCGCGCCGCAAGCTCGGCATCGTGCCGCAAGAACTGGTGTTTGACCCATTTTTTAACGTGCGCGAAGCGCTACGGTTTCAGTCGGGCTATTTCGGTATTGCCAAGAACGACGCATGGATTGACGAATTACTCGAGAGCCTGGGTCTGGCCGACAAGGCAGGTGCCAATATGCGCCAACTCTCAGGCGGCATGAAGCGCCGCATGCTGGTGGCACAAGCCCTCGTGCACAAGCCACCGGTCATCGTACTGGACGAGCCCACCGCCGGGGTGGATGTAGAGTTACGTCAGACGTTGTGGCAGTTCGTCTCCACGCTTAACAGGCAAGGACACACGGTGCTGCTGACCACCCACTATCTGGAAGAGGCAGAGGCCCTGTGCGGGCGCATCGCCATGCTCAAGACGGGCCGCATCGTTGCGTTGGACCGCACCAGCTCGCTGCTCAAGGCTGCGTCGGGCAACGTATTGCGCTTCAAAACTTCGGGCGTTTTACCACCCGCTCTGGCCGCCCGGGCGCGCGTCACCGGCACGGTGGTACAACTGCCTGCCCACAATGCTCTGGAAATCGAACAGTATCTGGCCGCAGTTCGCGAGTCAGGTTTGGTAGTGGAAGATGTAGAAATGCGCAAGGCAGATCTCGAGGATGTGTTCATCGACATCATGTCTAAGGTAGGTGCCGCATGACTGGCTGGCGCACCCTGTTTTACAAGGAAGTGCTGCGCTTCTGGAAAGTTGGCTTCCAGACTGTGGCTGCACCCGTGCTGACTGCCTTGCTCTACCTGGTGATATTTGGGCATATGTTGGAAGACCATGTCAAGGTCTACGACACGGTCCGCTACACCGCCTTTCTGGTGCCCGGCCTGGTGATGATGAGCGTGCTGCAAAACGCGTTTGCCAACAGCTCTTCTTCTCTGATTCAGAGCAAGATCATGGGCAACCTGGTGTTTTTGCTGCTGACGCCGCTGTCGCATTGGAGTTGGTTTGTGGCCTATGTGGGCTCGTCCATTATTCGCGGTTTGGCAGTGGGGGCGGGCGTGCTGCTGGCCGGCGTTTGTTTTACACCCCTGAGCTTTGCTTGGCCGTTGTGGATCATTGTGTTTGCAATGCTGGGCGCGGCGCTGATGGGTGCTTTGGGCTTGATCGCCGGTCTGTGGGCCGAGAAGTTTGACCAATTGGCCGCATTTCAAAACTTTGTCATTGTGCCCATGACCTTCTTGAGTGGCGTGTTTTATTCGATCCATTCGTTGCCAGTGGTTTGGCAAAACGCCAGTCACTTCAACCCGTTCTTTTACATGATCGACGGCTTTCGCTATGGCTTCTTTGGCGTCAGCGACGCATCACCGTGGCTGAGCTTGTCCATTGTTGGTGGTGCCTTGGTTGTAGTGAGCGTGCTGGCTATTGAACTGCTACGCACCGGCTACAAAATCCGCAGCTAAATACCCCATTCTTTCCCGAGACCGTTATGACAGCCGATGAAATCCAATCCTTGATCTCCAATAGCATGGCCTGCGAGCTTTGCCAGGTAGAAGGCGATGGCCGCCATTGGTATGCCACCGTAGTCTCCGATACGTTTGAAGGCAAGCGTTTGATCGCGCGCCACCAGCAGGTCTACGCGGCTATGGGTGTGAGGCTCAAGACGGACGAAGTGCATGCACTTTCCATAAAGACCTTCACGCCCACTGAGTGGCTTGCGCAAAACAATGGATAAGCTACTGATCCGCGGTGGCCACCGGACCATTTTTGGTTTCCACATGGACCTTGGCTACGACCAGATGGAAAGCAAGTTGCGTGGTATCGGCGCACACATCGAAAGAATGAAATGATCACACTCGCTCTCTCCAAAGGCCGTATCTTCGAAGACACCTTGCCCCTGCTCAAGGCAGCCGGCATTGAAGTACTGGACGACCCTGAAAAATCCCGCAAGCTCATTCTGGCCACGAATTTGCCCGATGTTCGGGTGCTGGTCGTGCGCGCCACCGATGTACCTACCTATGTGCAATACGGCGGCGCAGACATGGGCATCACCGGCAAGGACACCTTGTTGGAGCATGGCAGCCAAGGCCTGTACCAGCCGCTCGATTTGCAAATTGCCAAGTGCCGCATCAGTGTCGCGGCCCGCGCCGATTTTGACTACGCCAGCGCCGTGCGCCAGGGTGCGCGCCTGAAGGTTGCGACTAAATATGTTGCCATTGCACGGGAATTTTTTGCCACCAAGGGCGTGCACGTGGACCTGATCAAGCTCTACGGCAGCATGGAAATCGCTCCACTCGTCGGCATGGCCGATGCCATCGTGGATCTGGTGTCCACTGGCAACACGCTTCGGGCCAACCACTTGGTCGAGGTAGAGCAGATCATGGAGATCAGCTCCCGCTTGGTCGTGAACCAAGCCGCGCTCAAACTCAAGCGCGAGCCGATCCGCAAAATTATTGATGCCTTTGCCAGTGCATTGGCTGTGTCTGCCTGATTGATTGTTTATTTGCCCCCAACGCCATGACCCTGATCGCCACGCCCCTGCGTCTATCCACAGTTGACAGCCAATTCGAAGCTGCTTTTCAGGCGCGCCTGCATTGGGCGGCCGATACCGACGCGGCGATCGAAACCAGCGTGGCGGCCATCTTGCGCGATGTGCAACAACGTGGCGATGCCGCGGTGCTGGAATACACCGCGCGCTGGGACCATGTGCAAGCTGCTACCGTCGCCGATCTGGAGTTGACGCAGGCCGAACTCAAAGCCGCCTTTGACAGCATTCCCGCCAAACAACGCGAGGCGCTGGAAGCGGCCGCTAAACGTGTGCGCAGCTACCATGAAGCCCAAAAGAAGGCGAGTGGCGAGAGCTGGAGCTACCGAGACGAACTCGGCAACCTGCTCGGGCAAAAGGTCACACCGCTAGAGCGCGTGGGCATCTATGTGCCGGGCGGCAAGGCCACCTATCCTTCGTCGGTGTTGATGAACGCCATCCCGGCCCATGTGGCCGGTGTAGGCGAGATCATCATGGTGGTGCCCACGCCCCGTGGCGAGAAAAACGCCATGGTGTTGGCCGCCGCCTACGTGGCAGGCGTCACCCGCGCTTTCACCATCGGCGGTGCCCAAGCCATCGCAGCCCTGGCCTATGGCACGGCCACCATCCCGGCGGTGCACAAGATCACCGGGCCTGGCAATGCCTATGTCGCCGCCGCCAAGCGCAGCGTCTTTGGCAAGGTCGGCATTGACATGATCGCCGGCCCGTCTGAAATTTTGGTGCTGGCTGACGGCAGCACGCCACCCGACTGGGTGGCCATGGACATCTTCAGCCAGGCCGAGCACGACGAGCTGGCGCAAAGCATATTGCTGTGCCCCGATGCCGCCTACATCGACGCCGTGCAAGCCGCAATCGACCGTCTGCTGGTCGAAATGCCCCGCGCCGAGATCATCGCCAAATCGCTCAACGACCGTGGCGCGCTGATCCACACCCGCAGCATGGAAGAGGCCTGCGACATCAGCAACCGCATTGCCCCCGAGCACTTGGAAGTGTCGAGCAGCGACCCGCACCGCTGGGAGCCGTTGCTGGTTCACGCGGGTGCCATCTTCTTGGGTGCCTTCACCAGCGAATCACTGGGCGACTACTGCGCCGGCCCCAACCACGTGCTGCCCACGAGCGGCACGGCCCGCTTCTCCAGCCCATTGGGCGTTTACGACTTTCAGAAACGCTCCAGCTTGATCGAAGTCAGCGAAGCCGGTGCCCAGGTGCTAGGACCGATTGCGGCTGAGTTGGCGTATGGCGAAGGCTTGCAGGGCCATGCCCG
>JBBQBG010000106.1:0-13021 GCA_038317285.1 Burkholderiales bacterium
GGGCCCAATTTCAACCACCACCGAACTGGCCCAACTCGTGGCTGACACGGTCAAAACCCGCGAGCCGGGCAAGGACCCTGCAACGCGCACATTTCAGGCTTTTCGGATTTTCATCAACACCGAGCTTGAGGAGCTGCAACAAGCGCTAGAAGCCTGTCTGCATATCCTGGAACCGGGCGGTCGTTTGGCCGTGATCAGCTTCCATTCGCTGGAAGACCGCATCGTCAAGCAGTTCATCGCCAAACACTCCAAGGACGAGTACGATCGCCGCGCGCCCTTTGCTGCGCCCAAGGTCATGAAACTCAAGGCACTGGACCGCATCAAGCCCAGCAAGGACGAGGTCAGCGGCAACCCCCGTTCGCGCAGCGCCATCATGCGCGTGGCGCAGAGGACTAGAGCGTGATCCGGTTGAATTTGGTGCTGTTGCTGGCCGTGATGGTCAGTGCCGTCTATTTGGTCAGCGTGCAGTACGACTCGCGCCGCTTGTTCACCGAGTTGGACAAAGCCAAGACCGAGGCGCACCGTCTGGAGTTGGAGAACGAGCGCCTGCAAGTCGAGAAGCGCGCGCAGACCACACCGGCCCGCGTGGAGCGTCTGGCGCGCGAGAAGCTTCAGATGAGTCAGGCCAAACCCGGCATC
The DNA here is from genome assembly GCA_038317285.1 of Burkholderiales bacterium. Classification (GTDB taxonomy): domain Bacteria; phylum Pseudomonadota; class Gammaproteobacteria; order Burkholderiales; family Burkholderiaceae_C; genus Allorhodoferax. The sequence continues at coordinate 640 of JBBQBG010000106.1, forward strand.
ACGACCTACGTGACCTATGCTGAAGCGGTCGCTGCGGTGGATCCGACGCCACTGACAAAACCTGCATCCGCACCCAGTGGAGCGGCCCGATGACCCGCCGCGGTGTGCAATACACGTCCAGCCCGTTGCTGGCCAGCCGTACGCCGGTGTGGCGCAGCAAGTTGGTCGTGGGTGCGATTGCGTTGGCATTCTGCGGGCTTGCAGCGCGTGCGGCCTATATCCAGGTTGTTGCCAATGACTTCTTCCAGCACCAGGGCGAAGTGCGCTTTGGCCGGACGCTGGATTTGCCCTCGAACCGCGGCCGCATTCTGGATCGCAATGGTCTGATCCTGGCGTCCAGCGTGCCGTCGCCCAGCATCTGGGCGATTCCCGAAGATGTCGAGCTGGACAAGCCCACACTGCAAAAACTGGCCAAGCTGCTGGACATGCCGGTCGCCGAGCTGTCCAAGAAGTTTGCCGATGAAGACAAGACCTTTGTCTGGGTCAAGCGCCAGGTGGATGAGTCGGTCGCCAAGCAGGTCGCAGATCTCAACATCAAGGGCATCTACCAGCGCAAGGAATACAAGCGCCAATACCCCGAGGGTGAGTCGGCCGTGCACGTGGTGGGCTTCACCAATGTGGAAGACAAGGGCCAAGAGGGCGTTGAGCTGACCTTCAACCAAGAGCTTGCAGGGCGCAACGGCTCACGCCGTGTCATCAAGGACCGCCTGGGCCAAGTGGTCGAAGACGTCGGCAACCAGATTCCGCCGGTGGATGGCAAAGACCTGCAACTCAGCATCGACAGCAAGGTACAGTTTTTTGCCTACCAAAAGCTGCGCGAAGCGGTGCTGGAAAACAAGGCCAAGGCCGGCAGCGTCGTTGTGCTGGACGCCACCACGGGCGAGGTGCTGGCGCTGACCAACTACCCCAGCTATAGCCCGGATAAGCGCCGCAACCTCACTGGCGAGCAGTTGCGCAATCGCGCGCTGACGGATACCTTCGAGCCCGGCTCTGTGATGAAGCCTTTCACCATTGGCTTGGCGCTGGAGACCGGGCGTGTCACCCCCCAAACGGTCATCGACACCACGCCGGGCCGTATCACGATCACTGGCTCCACCATTTCGGACTCCCATCCGAATGGTGTGCTGACGGTGGAGGGCGTGATCCAGCACTCCAGTAACGTTGGCACCACCAAGATCGCGATGCAAATGCAGCCCCACGAAATGTGGGAGCTGTTCACGCAAGCCGGGTTTGGACAAAAGCCGCAGATCAGTTTCCCGGGAGCTGTGTCGGGCAAACTGCGCCCCTACAAGACCTGGCGGCCTATTGAGCAAGCCACGATGTCCTATGGCTACGGCCTGTCGGCCTCGCTGTTTCAGATGGCGCGCTCTTACACCGTGTTTGCGCGGGATGGCCAGATCATCCCCGTAACCTTGACCAAAAATAGCGACACAGCCGCAGGCGTGCAGGTGCTGTCCGCCCGCACGGCAGGCCAGGTGCGCAAGATGCTGCAAATGGCGGCGGGGCCCGGTGGCACGGGGCAAAAGGCACAGACGATTGGCTTTTCGGTTGGCGGCAAGTCGGGCACTGCCTACAAGCAAATTGGCAAGGGCTACGGCACCGACAAGAACCGCAAATACCGCGGCTGGTTTGTCGGCATGGCGCCCATTGACAACCCCCGCATCGTGGTGGCCGTGATGATCGATGAGCCCAGCGCCGGCAAGTACTTTGGTGGCGACGTCGCCGCGCCGGTGTTTGCCGAAACTGTGCAGCAGACCTTGCGCATTCTGGGTGTGCAGCCGGATCTGGCCGTGCGCCCGCAAATCGTGGCGCAAGCGGTCGAAGAGAGCTTCTGATGCAGGCACTCCACACCCCAGCCCAGGCCGCGCAATGGCTGCGCCAGCGCGTCACCGGCACGCTGCAATCCGATAGCCGCAAGCTGGCCGCTGGTGATGGATTCATTGCCTGGCCAGGCGCTGCAGTGGACGGCCGTCGGTTTGTAGACGCAGCATTGCAAAAGGGTGCCATTGCGTGCCTGGTCGAGCGTGACGGGTTGGCCGTCTGGCCCCTGCAAGGTGGTGAGCGCTTGGCCAGCTACCAGGGCCTCAAGGCCGATACTGGCGCTATTGCCGCAGAATTTTTTGGCATGCCTTCATCCGCATTGAAAGTGGTGGCCGTCACGGGAACCAATGGCAAGACGTCCACGGCCTGGTGGCTGGCGCAGGCCTTGTCGGAGCTACCCGAGGACTGGGCTTTGCCCTGCGGCATGATTGGCACGCTGGGTGTGGGGCGTCCACCGGCGGCCAGTGGTGCGCGTGCCGTTCCATCCTCTGTCACATCGACCGGGCTGACCACGCCGGATCCCGTGCTATTGCAGCGGACCTTGCGCCAATTCCACGACGACGGTCTGAAGGCGTGCGTCATGGAGGCCTCGTCTATTGGCATCGAAGAACAGCGCCTGTCGGGTACCCGCATCGACGTCGCGGTGTTCACCAATTTTACGCAAGACCATCTGGACTACCACGGCAGCATGGAGGCCTATTGGCAGTCCAAGCGGCGCCTGTTTGCCTGGCCTGGGCTGGCTGCGGCCGTGATCAATGTGGACGATGCGCAGGGCGCGGCCCTGGCCGATTCGCTCGTTGCATCGGGTATCGACGTGTGGACACTGTCCTGCCAGCGTCAAGCCCGGTTGCAGGCGCGTGCCGTTGCGTACGGCACGCTGGGTTTGCGTTTTGAAGTCGTCGAAGACGGTGTTGCACGGGTTCTGCAGACCCGCACCATTGGCAGCTACAACGTTTCCAACCTGCTGGGCGTGTTGGGCGCCATGCGTGCCTTGGGCGTGCCGCTGAGTGCCGCTGTGCAAGCCTGCAGCGTATTGCACCCGGTGCCGGGCCGGATGGAGTGTCTGGGTGGAGCCGGGGAGCCCCTGGTGGCCGTGGACTACGCGCATACGCCCGACGCGCTGAGCCAAGCGCTATCAGCCTTGCGGCCCTTGGCAGTGCAGCGTGCGGGCCGCCTGTGGTGCGTGTTTGGCTGTGGTGGCGACCGCGATACCTCCAAACGCCCTCTGATGGGCGCAATCGCTGCCCAAAAGGCCGACCATGTGGTCGTCACCAGCGACAACCCGCGCAGCGAAAAAGCGGAAACCATCATCGCGCAAATTTTGTTGGGCCTGCCACCGTGCCAAAAGGTCGACGTGCAACTTGACCGATCGCTGGCGATCGCCGATGCGGTCGCGCGGGCCGCCTCTAACGACGTGGTGCTGTTGGCAGGCAAGGGCCATGAAGAGACGCAAGAGATTGCGGGCGTCAAACACACATTCTCCGACCGTGCGCACGCGCAACAGGCTTTACAGAAGCGCCACGCCATAGCCTCGGGGGTGCAATCATGAGCGGCATGTTGCGCGTAAACCAGGTGGCACAGTGGCTAAATGGAGCGTCCCTGCACGGCGATGGTTCGGCCTGGATCGGCCGTGTGCACACCGACACACGTACGGTGGAGCCCGGTGATTTATTCGTCGCACTCAAGGGCGAGCGCTACGACGCGAATGCCTTCCTGCTGGAGGCGCAGCAGCGTGGCGCCGTGGCGGCCCTGTGCCACGCGGGTGCCGACCGCAGCGGCTTGACGACGATGGCCTGTATCGAGGTGTCCGACACGCGTCTGGCGCTGGGGGCACTGGCCAAGGCGTGGCGTGCGCAGTTCACGCTGCCGGTTATTGCTGTGACCGGTAGCAATGGCAAGACCACAGTGACGCAGATGTTGGCATCCATTCTGGCCGCATTCCGACCCGACGGCGGATCACTGGCCACGCGGGGTAATCTGAACAATGACATTGGCGTTCCGCTCACCCTGCTGCGCCTACGCCAAGAGCACCAGATTGCAGTTGTCGAACTGGGTATGAACCACCCCGGTGAGATCGCTGCGCTGGCCGCGATGGTGCAGCCTACCGTGGCGCTGGTCAACAACGCCCAGCGCGAACATTTGGAATTCATGCACACGGTGCAGGCCGTGGCCGAGGAAAACGGCAACGTGATTGCTGCTTTGGGTCCGCACGGCGTGGCGGTCTTTCCGCGCGACGATGACTACACGGCAGTCTGGCAAAAGCTGGCGGGCGCGCACCGCGTGACTACTTTTGCGTTAGACCATGAAGTTGGACCCGATGCCCTAGCCTGCGTGCAAGCGCACTGGGTGGGCGGCGCATGGCAGGTCCAGGCACAGGGCATGGGCTGCGCGTTGCACTACCGTCTGGCCATTGCCGGGCGGCACAACGTCAAGAATTCTTTGGCTGCCGCTGCGGCCGCATTGTCGGCCGGTGTACCAGTGGCTGCCGTGGTCCAGGGGCTACAAAATTTTGAGCCTGTCACAGGGCGCTCCAAGGCATTGCTGTTGTCCGTGCAAGGGCGCGAAGTGACGCTGGTAGATGACAGCTACAACGCCAACCCCGATTCCGTGCGCGCCGCCATCGACGTGCTGGCCGATCTGCCCGGTCCACGCTTGCTGGTTTTGGGCGATATGGGTGAAGTGGGCCACCAGGGCCCTGAGTTCCATGCCGAGGCCGGCCGCTACGCCAAGGCCAGGGGCATAGAGCATTTGTTAACTTTGGGTGAGTTGGCCCGGGTGGCCAGCAGCTGCTTCGATGGCGCGCAGCATTGCGATGCCGTCGAGCCTTTGGTGGATCATCTGCGCGCACTACTGCCCAACGTGCACAGTGTGGTGGTCAAAGGTTCGCGCTTCATGCGTATGGAGCGGGTGGTACAGGCGCTGCAATCCATGTCCGTTGGCACCACAAGCGCACAGCAAGAGGGGCCGCAGCATGCAGCTTGATTTTTCGTTCGGAGTGTTGCCATGTTGATGAGTCTGGCCCAATGGCTGCAAACCCTGTCGCCAGAATTCGGCTATTTCCGGGTGTTCCAGTACCTGACTTTCCGGGCGGTGATGGCCGCGCTGACCGCCCTCATCATCGGTTTGGCCGCAGGCCCCTATGTCATTCGGCGCCTGCGTGAACTCAAGATCGGCCAGCCCATCCGCGGTTATGGCATGGAGACGCACCAGGTCAAGAGCGGCACACCCACCATGGGCGGCGTGCTGATCTTGCTGTCCATCGCCACTTCGACGTTGCTGTGGGTGGACCTGAGCAACCGCTTTGTGTGGATCGTTCTCTTGGTGACGTTGGGTTTTGGTGCCATTGGCTGGGCCGACGACTGGCGCAAGGTCGTGCGCAAAGACCCCGAAGGCATGCGCTCGGGTGAAAAGTATTTTTGGCAGTCGGTGATCGGCCTGCTGGCGGCGTTGTACCTGGTTTTCAGCATTTCCGAGAACTCCAATTTGCGGGTGTTGGAATTGTTTTTGAATTGGGTGGCGTCCGGCTTTGACGTCAGCCTGCCGCCCAAAGCCGGCCTGCTGTTGCCTTTCATCAAAGAGGTCAGCTACCCGCTGGGGGTGTTGGGCTTTGTGGTTTTGACCTATCTGGTCATCGTGGGCTCCAGCAATGCCGTCAACCTGACCGATGGCTTGGACGGGCTGGCCATCATGCCGGTCGTCATGGTGGGCTCTGCGCTGGGTGTGTTTGCCTATGTCACGGGTAGTGCGGTGTATTCCAAATACCTGTTCTTCCCGCACATTCCGGGCTCGGGCGAATTGCTGATTTTTTGCGCCGCCATGGCCGGCGCTGGCTTGGCCTTTTTGTGGTTCAACACCCATCCTGCCCAGGTGTTCATGGGTGACGTCGGTGCGCTGGCGTTGGGTGCGGCGTTGGGAACCATTGCGATCATCGTGCGCCAGGAAATCGTGTTGGCCATCATGGGCGGTATCTTTGTTGCCGAAGCCCTGTCGGTCATGCTGCAGGTGACCTACTTCAAATACACCAAGAAGAAATTCGGCGAGGGTCGTCGTTTGCTGAAGATGGCGCCGCTGCACCACCATTTCGAGAAAAACGGCTGGAAAGAAACGCAGGTGGTCGTGCGCTTCTGGATCATCACCATGTTGTTGTGCCTGGTGGGGCTGTCCACCCTGAAACTGCGATGAACCCAAACGATCCTCTTGCTCCGACCCAGGACGCAACGCCAGCACCTGAAGGCGTGGAGGAAGTGCGCGTGCAAGAGGTCATTGGCCCAGACCTGGGTGGTGCCGTGCCACAAGCTGTGGAGCCTGCGGCCTTGGTTGCCACGGCTGAGCCAAGCCGTGGACTGCCGACGACCCTGACCGCCGCCGCCGATGCGGCGGCTTTTGTTGCGCGTATTTTTTCCGAAGATGCTGCTGCAGAGGTTGCACCAGGAAGCTGGGAGGCAGAGGACTCTGCGCAGGTAAAGGAGGAGTCCGCACAGCGGGCCGGGGACACGGAGCAAGGCCCTCTGCCTCCCAGTTTCCCGAACGCTGCAATGCAAGACCAGAACATCCTGATCCTGGGCCTGGGCGCCTCCGGCCTGGCCATGGCCCGTTGGTGTGTGCGCTGTGGTGCAAGCAATGTGACCGTCGCCGACACGCGCGAAGCGCCTCCCCAACTGGCCACGCTGCAGCAAGAATTGCCCCAAGTGCGCTTCGTCGCGGGTCCATTCGATGTGAACCTGGTTGAGGGCCGAAACCTGCATGCCGTGTACCGCTCGCCCGGATTGAGTCCTGAAGTCATTGCTCCTGTTTTTATAGCTGCTCAGGCAAGCAATACGAGGGCTGGTGGCGAATTGGGCTTATATGCCATGGCGTTGCAGGCGCTGCGTGCAAGCCGTGGCTACGCGCCAGCGGTGCTGGCCATTACAGGGACCAATGGCAAGACCACGGTGACCTCGCTGACCGGTCAGCTGATCGCCCACGCGGGCAAATCGGTCGCGGTCGCTGGCAATATTGGCCCCACTTTGTTGGACACGCTCGCCGCGCACCTGGATGCCGACACCCTGCCCGAGGTCTGGGTGCTGGAGCTATCCAGCTTCCAACTCGATGGCGTCACAGGTTTCGAGCCCACAGCCGCAGTCGTATTGAACGTGACCCAGGACCACCTGGATTGGCATGGCAGCATGGAGGCCTACGCGCAAGCCAAATCCCGCATCTTTGGTGCGACGGGCCTGATGGTTCTGAACCGAGACGACGCCGCGGTGATGGCGATGCTGCCCCAACCTACGCGGGCCAAGTTGCAGCGCCCGGTGGAGCGCGCGCACACCACCTTTGGCACAGACATGCCACAGCGCCCGGGCGATTTTGGCATTGAAGAAGTCAACGGCATGGTCTGGCTGGTGCGCGCGCTAGAGGCCGACGAGACCAAACGCAAACGCAGCCGCCGCGCCGGGCCGCCCCAAGCGGCGGCAGCCCCCTTGGGGGGCAGCGCAGCACGCGAAGCGGCAAGCGTGGGGGCCAACATGTACGCGGCCGACGAGTTGTATTTCCAGCGCCTGATGCCGGCCGACGTGCTGCGCATACGTGGGCGGCACAACGCGAGCAATGCGTTGGCTGCACTGGCCCTATGCGCGGCGGCCGGATGCGCGCTGGCGCCCATTTTGTTCGGCCTGCGCGAATACCGCGGAGAACCGCACCGTGTGGAGCCAATCGGCATTCTGAACGAAGTCGAATTTTTCGACGACAGCAAGGGCACCAACGTAGGCGCTACGGTTGCAGCCCTGCAAGGTTTGGGCGCAGACCGCAAGATTGTGTTGATCCTGGGCGGTGAAGGCAAGGGGCAAGACTTTGCGCCGCTGGCCGGGCCCATTGCACGTTATGCACGCGCCGTGGTCTTGATCGGCCGCGATGCGCCATTGATTCGCCAAGCGATTGAAAGCGCCGGTGTGCCCCTGGTGGACGCCGACTCCATGGACGCTGCGGTTGCGCAGGCCCACCAGTGCGCCCACGCAGGCGACGCGGTGTTGATGTCACCGGCCTGCGCCAGCTTCGACATGTTTGACAACTACGAGCACCGTGCCCGCGCTTTTTGCGCAGCGGTGCAAGCACTGGCATTGGCTGCCGGGGTTGACCTGGAGGGTGTGGCATGAGCGCCGCTGGTACGACCGGTTGGGCCCAATCCGTCTCTGGCTGGTTCTCGGCCCGGATGTCACCTGGCGCTACGGCGCTGCCGGTGCGCTTGGGCGGTCGTGGATCGTTCGCCGCCACCACATCGGTGCCGCAGGTGCGCGGCTTCGACCAACCCCTGGCCTGGGTTGTCGTGGCCCTGTTGATGTGGGGCCTGGTTATGGTGTATTCGGCGTCGATCGCCATGCCGGACAACCCCAAGTTCGCCAAGTACACCCACACCTACTTTCTGGTGCGCCATGCGATGTGGGTGGCGACGTCGTTTGTCGCCGCCCTGATCGCCTTCCAGGTACCCGTGGCGACGTGGGAGAAATACGCACCGTGGCTATTCATTGCATCGCTGGTGTTGCTGATTGCCGTGCTGATCCCCGGTGTGGGCAAGGTGGTCTATGGCGCACGGCGCTGGATCTCGATGGGGCCGCTGAGTTTCCAGCCGTCGGAGTTGGCCAAGTTTGCCGTGCTGCTGTATGCGGCCGACTACATGGTACGAAAGATGGACGTCAAAGAGCGCTTCTTCCGCGCCGTGCTGCCCATGGCAGTTGCCGTAGCTGTCATCGGCCTGTTGCTGCTGGCAGAGCCCGACATGGGCGGCTTCATGGTTATCGCGGTGATCGCGATGGGTATTCTGTTTTTGGGTGGCGTTAACGCCCGCATGTTCTTTCTGATCGCCAGCATTCTTTTGGTGGCGTTCAGTTTGATGATCGCGTTTAGCGAATGGCGGCGCGAGCGCATCTTTGCCTACCTCGACCCTTGGACCGAGAAGTACGCGCTGGGCAAGGGTTACCAGTTGTCGCACTCGCTGATTGCCATTGGCCGCGGCGAGATCTTTGGCGTGGGGCTGGGCGGTAGTGTCGAGAAGCTGCACTGGCTGCCCGAAGCGCACACCGACTTCTTGCTGGCCGTGATTGGCGAAGAGTTTGGCCTGGTGGGCGTGATCGTCGTCATCGGCCTGTTCCTGTGGCTCACCCGCCGCATCATGCACATCGGCCGTCAGGCCATCGCGCTGGACCGTGTGTTTGCGGGGCTGGTGGCGCAGGGCGTGGGTATCTGGATGGGATTTCAGTCCTTCATCAACATGGGCGTGAACCTGGGCGCGCTGCCCACCAAGGGCTTGACGTTGCCACTGATGAGCTACGGCGGCTCGGCCATTTTGGTCAACATGGTTGCCATTGCCGTGGTGTTGCGCATCGACTTCGAAAACCGCCAACTGATGCACGGGGGGCGTGTATGAGTGGCCCGCAAAAATGTGCATTGATCATGGCAGGTGGAACCGGCGGCCACATCTTCCCGGGATTGGCCGTTGCACAAGCCCTGCGCGAACGCGGCTGGCGTGTGCATTGGCTGGGCGCACCCCAGAGCATGGAAAGCCGCTTGGTGCCTGCCAAAGGATTTCCGCTGGAAACAGTCAAATTTTCCGGTGTGCGCGGCAAGGGGCTGCGCACGCTGGTCGCGCTGCCCTTGCGCTTGGCGCGCGCGATGTGGCAAAGCGCGCAAGTGCTGCGCCGTGTCAAACCTGATGTATTGGTCGGGTTGGGCGGATACATCTCGCTACCCGCCGGTGTGATGGGCGCGCTGATGGGCAAGCCGCTGGTGCTGCACGAGCAAAACTCCATCGCCGGTATGGCCAACAAAACCCTGGCTATCGTGGCGCGTCGGGTCTTTACCGCTTTTCCCAAAGTCATCTCCAAAGGCCAATGGGTGGGTAACCCGCTGCGAACCGAGTTTCTGAATCAGCCCGCGCCTGAAGTGCGCTTTGCAGGGCGCAGTGGCCCCCTGCGCGTGCTGGTCGTTGGTGGCAGCCTGGGCGCACGCGCACTGAACGCGGTGGTGCCCAAAGCGCTGGCCTTGATACCGACAAGCCAACGCCCCATCGTCACCCACCAAAGTGGTGAAAAGCAGATTGAAGAATTGCGCCGCAACTATGCTGACGCTGGAGTGGAGGCGCAGCTGACGCCTTTTATCGACGACGCGGCCCAGGCATTTGCCGATGCGGACTGGGTGATCTGCCGCGCCGGTGCCAGCACCGTGACCGAGATCGCGGCGGTTGGCGCCCCCGCGCTGTTTGTGCCCTTCCCGTCGGCCGTGGACGACCACCAGACCCACAACGCCCGTTTTCTGGTGGACCAGGGCGGTGGTTGGCTGGTACCTCAGCGCGAGTTGACAGTCCAATTATTGGCCGACATGCTACAAAAAACTGAGCGCTCTACGCTGTTGCTACGAGGGCTAGCGGCCCAAAAGATGCAAAGGACTGGCGCCACGGACGCCGTCGTGGCTGCCTGCGAGGAACTCTGCGCATGAAACACGCAATCAAACATATTCATTTTGTGGGCGTCGGCGGCTCGGGCATGTCGGGCATTGCCGAGGTGCTGTGCAACCTGGGCTATTCCATTTCGGGCTCTGACGTGACCGACAGCGCAACCCTCAAACGTCTGGCAGGCCTTGGCATTCGGATCTGCGTGGGCCACGCGCCCGGCAACGTGGTCGGGGCGGATGCCGTGGTCACCTCCACCGCAGTGCAGAGCGACAACCCCGAGGTGCTCAAGGCGCGCGAGATGCGCATCCCCATCGTGCCGCGCGCGCTGATGCTGGCCGAGCTGATGCGCCTCAAGCAGGGCATTGCGATTGCCGGTACCCATGGCAAAACGACGACGACCAGCCTGGTGGCAAGCGTGCTGGCCGAGGCCGGCCTGGACCCGACCTTTGTGATTGGCGGGCGCCTCAACAGCGCCGGTGCCAATGCGCGGTTGGGCAGCGGCGACTACATCGTGGTCGAGGCGGACGAATCCGATGCGTCGTTCTTGAACCTGCTGCCGGTGATGGCTGTGGTGACCAATATCGATGCCGACCACATGGAGACCTACGGCCAGGATTTTGGCCGGCTCAAAAAAGCCTTTGTCGATTTTCTGCACCGCATGCCGTTCTACGGTGCGGCCATTCTGTGCACCGACGACGCTGCCGTGCAGGACATACTGGACCAGGTCACCTGCCCGGTCACCAGCTACGGCTTCAACGAACAGGCCCAAGTACGGGCGATCGATGTACGCGCGGTAGACGGCCAGATGCACTTCACGGTGCAGCGCCGCAACGGCGTGGTTCTGCCCGATATGGATGTGGTTCTGAATTTGCCAGGCTTGCACAACGTGCTCAATGCCTTGTCTGCCATTGCTGTGGCGGTGGAGCTCAATATTCCTGACGCGGCTGTGCAAAAGGCTCTGAGTGAGTTCAAGGGCGTGGGACGGCGCTTCCAGCGCTATGGCGATCTACCCCTCGCGCTGGGTGGCATTGCCACCATCGTCGACGACTACGGCCACCACCCGGTGGAGATGGCGGCCACACTGGCGGCGGCGCGCGGTGCGTTTCCCGGTCGGCGTCTGGTACTTGCGTTTCAGCCGCACCGCTTCACCCGCACGCGCGACTGCTTCGAAGATTTCGTCAAGGTCATGGGCCAGGCCGATTCGGTGTTGCTGGGGGAGGTCTATGCCGCCGGTGAGGCGCCCATCGTGGCAGCAGACGGCCGCGCGCTGGCACGTGCCTTGCGCATCGCAGGCAAGGTGGAGCCGATCTTTGTTGACGACATCGCCGCCATGCCACAGGCCATCGTGGACAACGCACTGGCGGGTGATGTGATCCTCTGCATGGGGGCGGGCTCCATCGGCGCGGTGCCCGGAAAGGTTGTCGACTTGCTACAAATAAATGAGCACGTTACGCAGGAGGGACGAGGGCTATGAGCCAATTCATCCAAGGCGCGGGGGCCAGCTTCGGCAAAGTAGCGGTGCTGATGGGGGGCGATTCAACGGAGCGCGCGGTCTCGCTGATGTCGGGTGCGGGCGTGCTGAAGGCCTTGCTGTCCAAGGGCGTGGACGCCCATGCTTTTGACCCGGCTGAGCGTGATTTGTCCGACCTCAAGCGCGAAGGCTTTGCACGTTGCTTTATTGCATTGCACGGCCGCTTGGGTGAGGGTGGCGCGGTGCAAGGTGCGCTGGAACTGTTGGGCATTCCCTATACCGGCTCTGGCGTCATGGCCTCCAGCATTTCCATGGACAAGGTCATGACCAAGCGCATCTGGCTGGCCGAAGGCATTCCCACCCCGCGCTACCAGTTGCTGCGCCGCGGTTCGTTTGACCGTCGCCAGGTCATTGAAGTACCCGATACGTTGGGCCTGCCCGTCATCGTCAAGCCCGCGCATGAAGGCTCCTCCTTTGGGGTCACCAAAGTGGTGGGCTATTCCGGCATGGCCGGCGCGGTGGAGGCTGCGGGCAAGCTGGACCCGGACATTCTGTGCGAAGAGTGCATCGAAGGCGACGAAGTGACCTGTCCGGTGCTGGGCAATGGTGACAACGCGCGCGCGCTGCCGGTGATTCGTATCGTCGCACCCGATGGCAACTACGACTAC
>JBBQBG010000107.1:0-12822 GCA_038317285.1 Burkholderiales bacterium
ACTGCACCAACGCCTACGGCACCAGCGCAACTGGAGGCAATCAGCCAAGTTCGCTTACTGGAGTCGATCTGCTGGCTGCCGACAAGGGTTTCACTCATGAGAATCCTCAATGAACATGACTACTAGGGGGTAACTTCCGATTGTAGCTGACGGCAAAAGCACCTAAGCCACTGGGTCCTCACCCGCCAAACCGTTCTGCCTGTCCGTCCTTGACAGCCTGGATTTATTCGCAATACTGGAGTTTTCTTACGATTTGGGAGCTTGCAGCAATGGGAATGGTCCAAGAATTCAAGGATTTCGCGGTCAAAGGCAATGTCATTGACTTGGCCGTAGGTGTCATCATCGGCGGGGCTTTCGGCAAGATCGTCGATTCCGTGGTGGGTGACCTGATCATGCCGTTGGTCGGAGCCGCGTTTGGAAAACTTGACTTTTCCAGCCTGTTTGTCGTGATGGGCACTATTCCGCCCGGTACCGCAACGACGCTCGATGCGCTTAAAAAAGCTGGTGTGCCGGTTTTTGCCTATGGAAGCTTCATCACTGTGGCGGTGAATTTCGCCATACTAGCCTTCATCATCTTCTTAATGGTCAAGCAAATCAATCGCATGAAGCGCGAAGCCCCTGCACCGGCTGTTGAAACTCCGCCCGCTGTGACGCCCGAAGACGTGTTGTTATTGCGCGAAATTCGCGACAGTTTAAGAAGGTAACCACACACAACGGGGGCGACCTGCGATCAAGGCCCAGACAATGCCCTTGCCATACGCACCGCTTCCACCAAACTGGACGGATCCGCCCGTCCGGTGCCAGCGATGTCGAAGGCCGTTCCGTGATCGGGACTTGTGCGCACCAGCGGCAGGCCCAGGGTGACATTGACGCCTTGCTCTACACCCAGGTATTTGACCGGAATAAGACCCTGGTCGTGGTACATGGCCACCACCACATCAAACTCGTCCGCAATGCCCGGTCTTTTTCGGGCCCGCATAAACACGGTGTCGGGCGCCCAGGGACCGCTGGCATCTATGCCAAGGGCTTGGGCCGCAACGATGGCCGGCTGAATCACTTCCAGCTCTTCACGGCCAAACAGGCCGCCCTCACCCGCATGGGGATTGAGCCCCGCCACCGCAATGCGTGGTGGTCGCCCCAGGATCGGCATCAGCGCTGCGTGTGTGATCTTTAATGTGTCCAACACATTGCCAAAGGTAACAGCGGCAATGGCATCCCGCAACGACATGTGGATGCTGACCAGCACCGTGCGCAGCTCACCATTGGCCAGCATCATGCGCACCGGCAGATCGGCCACGGGTTTGCCCAAAAAACGGGCAGCATGGTCTTGTAGCAGCTCGGTGTGCCCGGGAAATTGGTCAAACGGCTTGCCGGCAGCCGCCAAGGCTTCCTTATGCAGCGGCGCCGTCACCATGGCACACACCGCACCACGCAGGACTGCATCGGCCGCCCACTCCACACAGCGCCCGGCCAATGCACCCGCCACGCTGCTTACGACCCCCCAAGGCACGGGCTCCATCGGCGCGCCTATTTGCAAAACAGGTATGCAATGGGGTGGTACGTCGGCCACCTGGTTTGGCGATGTGATGACGGCTATAGGCAAAGCTGGCCCACCGGCGGGTGCCACCACTTGGGTTGCGCGGCGCATCGTCGCTACGTCACCTACTACGAAACTTTCGCGCAGCAGTTCGGGTTGATCGCGGTAAGCCATGGCAATGATCTCCGGGCCGATGCCCGCCCCATCGCCCATGGTGATTGCCAACGGCTTCAAAGAAATGTTTGCAGTACGCATACCGTGCTATTGCAGCCCTCAGGCCGGGTTGTCGATGTCGATGAACACGTGCTCCAGCCCCAACTGGGCTGCGATGTGCGCCGCCACCGCTGGCGCGCCATAGCGCTCCGTAGCATGGTGCCCGCAGGCCAGATAGGCCACACCCGTTTCGCGTGCCAGGTGTGCCTGAGGTTCCGATATTTCTCCGGTGATGAAGGCATCTGCCCCTGCGGCGATTGCCGCTTCGAAATAGTTTTGTGCACCACCGGTGCACCACGCGACGCGGCGCAGTGGAACGTCCTGGCCTGGTACCAGCAACACTGGGCGGCCCAACACAGACTCGGCCCGCTGGGCCAGGGCCCGCGCGCTGGCAAATTCTGTGTTGCCTATGCAGCCCAATTGCTGCTCGCCAAACAGGCCGGTTGTCTGCAGCCCCAGGTTCAATCCCAACTGCGCGTTGTTGCCCAGTTCCGGCAGCGCGTCCAAAGGCAGGTGGTAAGCAAACAGATTGATGTTGTGCTGCAGTAACCGCCCCAGGCGCTGGCGCATCCAGCCTGTCACACGACCGTCTTGGCCACGCCAGAACAGACCGTGGTGGACAAAAATGGTGTCCGCCCCTTGCGCGATGGCAGCATCGATCAAAGCCAGGCTTGCGGTTACACCAGAAACTATTTTTCGCACGGTCCCGCACCCCTCAACCTGCAGACCGTTGGGGCAATAATCCTTGAAACGTTCGGGTTGGAGCAAAGTGTCCAACGTGGCTTGGAGTTCTTGGCGGTCGGTCATGGTGGGGGGCGACGCACTGCGGTGCTGCCAGTTGTGGTGGTGAACAATTCGGGTGCGGACATTGTCGTTGGTTCCACCTCCAGGCTACTGTCGCAGCCCATACCCGCCGCAATCCAGCGCAAGCCCAAACGACGCAATAGCGGCGCCAATGGGGTAGCGAGACCGCGCAACCCGCGCGGCAGTGCTTGGGCCAGCACCGCCCGGGGCGCCACGATGGCTCCGCATCGGTATTGCAACCCAGCAGCATCCCACTGCAGCGCGCTACAGGCGCCGCTGCGGCGACGTGACAGAACCATACCCAGGGGACACGGCGCATACAGGCAGCAAACTCCGCAGCCATTGCACGCTGCGCCCACGGTCACCTTGGCAGGGGCCTGCGGATGGATCTGGATGGTGTGCTCGTTGGGGTGGGAATTTGCCATATCAGACCCGCAATGTACTGCCAGGCCCAGAGAACCGATGGGAATGTGCGGCGGCATACGCCGAACAAGACCATGCGCCCTACAATTTGGCACATCACGGCCCGCTTTCGTAACGGCCCCGGAAACCTCCCCATGAAACGACTTTGGCTTCTTTTTACCCAAACCACAACCATCCTGGTGGCGGCCTACTTCGTCGTAGCCACGCTCAAACCGCAATGGCTGGGGCACGGCGCAGGAACGGTGGCCATGTTCCAAGCAGCATCGACGGTAACGGGAGCTGCGCCGGCCGGGAGCTTTCGCGGGGCGGCACAAAAGGCCTCAGCCGCCGTGGTCAGCATTAACACCAGCAAAGCGGCACGCAAAAACCCGAATGCCAACGACCCGTGGTTTCGTTTCTTTTACGGTGATCAAAACAATGAGGCCCAAACCGGATTGGGCAGCGGTGTCATCGTCAGTGACAGCGGTTACATCCTGACCAACAACCACGTGGTCGAAGGTGCCGATGAAATCGAAGTGGTGCTGAACGACAGCCGCAGCGCCCGCGCCAAGGTTATTGGCACCGACCCCGAGACCGACCTAGCCATCCTCAAGATCGAACTCGACAAACTGCCCGTCATCGTGCTGGGCAATTCCGACAACGCCCAGGTGGGCGACCAGGTGCTGGCGATTGGCAACCCCTTTGGCGTGGGCCAGACGGTGACCAGCGGTATCGTCAGCGCGCTCGGGCGCAACCAGTTGGGCATCAACACTTTTGAGAACTTCATACAGACCGATGCCGCGATCAACCCAGGTAACTCGGGCGGCGCGCTGGTTGATACCAATGGCAACCTGCTGGGCATCAACACGGCCATCTACTCCCGTTCGGGCGGCAACATGGGCATTGGCTTTGCAATACCCGTGTCCACCGCCAAGCAGGTACTGGAAGGCATCGTCAAGGACGGCCAGATCACCCGCGGTTGGATAGGCGTGGAGCCCAACGACCTCTCGACTGAGTTGGCCGAAACCTTTGAGGTCAAAACCCGCCAGGGCGTCATCATTACCGGCGTGTTGCAAAACGGACCCGCTGCAAAGGCCGGTATCCGCCCTGGGGATGTGATTGTGAAGATCGCCGACGCCCCGGTCGCGGACGTTGCACACCTGCTGTCCGCGGTGGCGTCGCTCAAGCCTGGCACCGCTGCGCGCTTTGCAATTGAACGCAAGAACCAACCGCTGGAACTGGACGTGACACCCGGCGTGCGCCCCAAGCAGCGTGCGACCGATCGATAATTTGCTATTGTTTTAGCAGCTACTCACGCACAACCGGCGAGGGCTATCAGCCTTTTTCTGTTAGACCAACTCGCTCAGGGGGTGGTCGCGGCCGTATCGTTGTCCGGCGCCTGGGTGTGTTTGACAAACACCTTGGCAGACCAGATACCAACCTCGTACAGCACACACATGGGTACCAGCAAGGCCAGCATGGACACCGGGTCTGGGGGCGTCGCGATGCCCGCCACAGCCGCTGCGCCGACAACAAAATAGGCTCGAAACGACTTGAGCTGCGCCACAGTCACCACACCCAGTCGCGCCAGAATGACAACGGCAATCGGCACTTCAAACGCCAGCCCAAATGCGATGAACATGGTGATGACGAAGTCGAGATAGGCTTCAATATCCGGACTCACTGCTACTGATACGGGTGCCATGCGCTGGATGGCCGGAAAAGCCTGGCCAAAGACAAAGAAGTAGCAAAACGCAGCGCCGGTGTAAAACAGCACCGTACTGGCGACCACCAACGGCATCACCAGCCTTTTTTCATGCTTGTACAAGCCGGGCGCTACAAAAGCCCACACCTGGTAAAGCACCCAAGGCAGGGCCACGCCAAAGGCGGCCAACACCGTCACCTTGATGGGCACCAGAAAAGGCGACACCACGCCGGTGGCGATCATGCGGGCACCCTCCGGCAAGGTCTTTACCAAGGGCATGGCCAACAAATCGTAGAGTGCCGACGGGCCAGGGAAAAACGCCAGAACCGCGAAGATAGCACCAATGCCATAGACGCAATACAGCAAGCGGTCGCGCAACTCCATTAAATGCTGCACAAAGGGCTGTTCGGTCCCCGCCATTTCGTCGGGGGTTGGAGTCTTGTTATCAGCCATCAGGAAATTTTGGGTGGGCGAAAGCGCGCGACCCGCGCTGCGCCAGACAAAGCCTTGGTACGCACCCCAGTGCGCGCTTTGTACCAGGTGGGTGTAGCGCCGCGCTTCAGTCGCCACTGCTTGCCGGGATGACGGTACTGCAGGATCTCCGCATAGGTGGCATCCGACGATATGGCCGTCGCAGCGTCGGTTGCCTCAGTCCAGTGCTTTTCGAAATCGCTGGCGTGGGTCTGGATGGTCTGCTCCACGTCGCGCGCGGCGCCGGTGAAGGTGTCCTTCATCTTGCGCAACTCATCCAGCTCCATCGAGCGGTTGACCTCGGCCTTGACCTCGGCCATGTAATTGCGCGCACGGCCCAACAGATTGCCGGCCATGCGGGCCACGCCCGGCAGACGCTCGGGCCCGATCACCACCAGCGCAATTGCACCGATGATGGCGATCTTGGTAACGCCAATATCAAACATGGACGATCAACGGACGGGCCTTCAAGGCTGAGCCTGCAAAAGAGGGCACCTCATCAGCTCTTGATCTTGGCTTCAACATCAATGGCGGATTTTCCATCGGTTTTTTCCGTCGCTGGCAAGTTGGTCGCTGGGGTTTCAGCAGTCTTCTCAGCAGTGCCGTCCTTCATGCCGTCCTTGAAGCCTTTGACCGCGCCGCCCAGGTCCGAGCCGATGTTGCGCAGCTTCTTGGTGCCAAAGATCACGATGATGATGACCAGAAAAATAATCAAATGCGTAGTAGAAAAGCCCATGGCTCACTCCTTGGTAGTTACGGTATTTTAGGCTTTCGCTGTTGCAAGTCGGTGAAGGGGTGCCTTCAACCCCTCACCCCCATCAGCCGCGCAACCAGGGGCGCGGGCCACCCATGACGTGAAAATGCAAATGGTGCACCTCTTGGCCGCCTTCGGCCCCGGTATTGGTCAGCAAACGAAAACCGCCATCGGGATAAGGATTGCAGCCTTCTTGCTGGGCCAACTTGGGTATCAGCGCCATCATGCGCCCCAACAGGGCCGCATGTTCGGGCCCAACGTGCGCCATGGATGCAATATGCTGTTTGGGGACGACCAGAAAATGCACGGGGGCCCACGGGTGGATGTCGTGGAATGCATAGAACTCGTCGTCATCATGCACTACCTTTGACGGAATCTTGCGCGCCACAATTTTGCAAAACAAGCAGTTGGGGTCGTGCGCTGCGTCCTGTGCGCTCATGCGCCCATCTCCATGGCTTGGCCTTTGTTCATCGCCACAAAACCGCGGCCAATGCGGTAGAGGAACCAGATGGAAATGCACAACCAGGCAATCCAGCCCGGCACAATCAGCAACAGCCACAATGGCGCCGTCAGCAGATACAAGCCACCGGCGATCCACACCGAACGAATGCGCCAGCGAAAGTGCGACGCATGCCAAGTGCCCTCGGCGTCACCGCGCTTAACCATATCCAGCACCAGCGCGACCACCAACAAGAGTGGACCGAACTGGGCGCCCGGAATCAGCGCGCCAACGGCCACGATCAGATGCAAGATGTAGCTAATGGTGCCCACGGTGTTGAGCGTCTGCATGCGCTCCAGGTCGGTGCTTACTTCAGTGTTCATTTGGGTTCGTCCTCGCGGGAAATTACTTTTCGCAATGCTTTTTCTTCAATGCCGCTGGTGCCCTCGCGGCGCTCCAGCTCGGCCAGCACATCGGCCGGACTCAGTTCGTAATGTGCCAGCGCCACCATACAGTGGAACCACAAATCGGCCACTTCGCCGACCAGTTTGGCCTTATCTCCGCCATGGTCGGCATCTTTGGCGGCCATCACCACCTCCGTAGCTTCTTCGCCGATCTTCTTCAGAAAGGCGTCTGGCCCCTTGGCCAGCAGGCGGGCCACGTAACTCGCGTTGGGGTCACCCCCGTTGCGGGGCTTGCGCGATTCCATGACGGCGGCCAAACGGGCCAGGGAGTCGGAAGAATTTGGCATGGTCATATTATTCAGTTGGGGACAGAGCTAAAGATCTCTCCCGCAAGTACATTACTTGTAGATGGTTTCAGGATCTTTCAAGACCGGATCGACTGCTTTCCACTCGCCATCCTGCAAAACGCTGAAAAAACAACTGTGGCGCCCCGTGTGGCAAGCAATGCCCGGCTCGTGGCCCAACTGGGTGACCGTGAGCAGGATCACGTCGTTGTCGCAGTCCATGCGGATTTCATGCACCTTTTGTACGTGGCCGGACTCTTCGCCCTTGTACCAAAGCTTGTTGCGCGAACGGCTGAAATACACCGCCGTGCCCAGCTCGGCCGTCTTTTGCAGGGCCTCGCGGTTCATCCAGGCGAACATCAGCACATCGCCCGTACCCTGCTCTTGGGCGATCACCGGAACCAGGCCTTTGGAGTCCCAGCGGATGTTTTTGATCCAGCTGACAGGGGTTGGGTTAGAGGTTGGCATATGCTATTAAAACGATAGCTGCTTACGCAGATTCTACGAGGGCTAGAGCCCTGGACTTGGGGTTTGGCCAAAAAGGCTTAAGACTTAAAGCCGAACCGGAATGCCACGCTCGGCCATCAGCGCCTTGGCCTGGCCTACAGTGAATTCGCCGTAGTGGAATATGCTGGCTGCCAACAAGGCGTCTGCGCCACCTTTGGTGATGCCGTCGGCCAAGTGGTCCAAGTTGCCGACCCAGCCCGAGGCAATGACCGGCACGCTGACGGCGTCGCTTACGGCACGCGTCAATGCCAGATCAAAACCGGACTTGGTGCCATCGCGGTCCATGCTGGTCAGCAGAATCTCGCCCGCTCCGCGCCGCGCCATTTCGGTCGCCCACGCCACGGCATCCAGGCCCGTGTTCTTGCGCCCGCCGTGGCTGTAGACGTCCCAGCCCTCGCCGCGTGCCAACATGTCGTCGCCATAGCGCTGCTTGGCATCGATGGCGACCACGATAGCCTGAGAGCCATATTTCAGGGACGCGTCTTCAATGACTTGTGGATTTGACAGCGCAGCCGAGTTGAAACTGATCTTGTCAGCACCTGCGTTGAGCAAGCGCCGAACATCTTCCACCGTACGCACACCGCCGCCGACCGTCAACGGAATAAACACTTGCGAAGCCACGGCTTCGATGATGTGCAAGATCAGGTCACGGCCATCGCTGGTCGCGGTGATGTCCAAAAACGTCAGTTCGTCTGCGCCCTGCCCGTTGTAGCGGGCCGCGATTTCGACGGGGTCCCCGGCGTCACGCAGCTCGACAAAGTTGACACCTTTGACGACGCGACCGCCGGTCACGTCCAGGCATGGGATGATGCGTTTGGCTAGCATGGGCAAGCAATAACGGCCACTCCCGAAGGCCCGCCGCCTTGGACATTAGCCATTGAGCTCATCCGCCCGTTCCTGGGCTTTCTCAAAATCCAGGTCGCCACTGTAAATGGCCCGCCCACAAATCACGCCTTGGACGCCGTCGTCTTCCACTGCGCAAAGGGCTTCAATGTCGGCCATGTTAGAGAGTCCACCAGACGCGATAACCGGAATCGTTAAGGCCTGGGCCAGCTTGACGGTGGCTTCAACGTTGACCCCGCTGAGCATGCCGTCGCGGCCGATGTCGGTGTAGATAATGGATTCGACGCCGTAGTCTTCGAACTTCTTGCCCAGGTCGATGACGTCGTGGCGGGTCAGTTTGCTCCAGCCATCGGTGGCGACCTTGCCATCGCGGGCGTCCAGGCCGACGATGATGTGGCCACCAAATGCGGTGCAGGCGTCTTGCAAAAAGCCGGGGTTCTTGACCGCGGCCGTGCCGATGATGACGTAGCGCAGACCTGCGTCGAGGTAACGCTCAATCGTGTCCAGGTCGCGGATACCGCCGCCCAGCTGCACCTCCACCTCGTTGCCGACCTCTTTCAATATCTTGCGGATCGCCATCTCGTTCTTGGGATGCCCCGCAAAGGCGCCGTTCAAGTCCACCAAGTGCAGGCGCCGGGCGCCCTTGCTAACCCAGGAGCGGGCCATGACGGCCGGGTCCTCGCCAAAGGTGGTGGATTGCTCCATGTCGCCTTGTTTGAGGCGAACGCAGTGGCCGTCTTTTAAGTCTATTGCGGGGATTAAAAGCATGATGCTTCAGAGTTGGGGGGGAAAGGGGTAGCTGCGAGAGACTCGCACGGGCACAAAGGTCAAGGTTTCCAATGCAGGAAGTTGCGGTAGAGGCAGAGGCCTTGGTCGGCGCTTTTTTCAGGGTGGAACTGGGTCGCAAAAATATTATCGCGCGCTATCGCCGCAGAAAAGCGTTGTCCATAGTCGGTTTCGCCCACGCTGTGGCGCGCATCCGACGGTTGGGCGTAGTAACTGTGCACGAAATAGAAGTAACTGCCATCCGGCACGTCGCCCCACATGGGGTGCGTTCGCAACCCATCTCCCGAACCCTGGTGGGGTGCTGCGCCATGGTGGGTCTGCCAGACTTGGTTCCAGCCCATTTGCGGCACCTTGTAGCGGCTGCCGTCGGGCTGGACCTGGCCCGCCAGGTCAAACTTCTTCACCGTGCCGGGAATCAGGCCCAGTGACGGCGTGTTCAGCTCCTCGCTATGGTCCAGCAGCATCTGCATGCCTACGCACACACCCATCAACGGCTTGTGCTTCGCAGCGTGCATCACGGCGTCGTACATGCCGCTGTCGTGTAACTCGCGCATGCAGTCGCGCATGGCACCCTGGCCGGGCAAGACCACGCGCTCGGCGCCCATCACTTCGGCGGGCGTGCGCGCCCAGACCACATCCACACCAGACCCGGCTGCCACGTGCATGACGGCCTGCGTGACCGAACGCAAATTGCCCATGCCATAGTCCACCACCGCAACAGTTTTCGTCATGCTACTATTTTAATAGCTGCCTACGCAGCTTCTACGAGGGCTACAGCCCAGTTTCATCAATAAGGTTACAGGGAACCCTTGGTAGAGGGAATCATACCCGCAGCACGGGGGTCGCGTTCCACCGCGGCACGCAATGCGCGGGCAAAGGCCTTGAACACGGTCTCGGCCTGGTGGTGGGCGTTGTCGCCCTTGAGGTTGTCGATGTGCAGCGTCACAAAGGCATGGTTGACGAAGCCCTGGAAGAATTCGTGCGTCAACTGGGTGTCAAAGCTGCCGATCATGCCGCTCTTGAACGGCACATCCATGACAAGCCCAGGGCGGCCGGAGAAGTCGACTACGACGCGGGATAGCGCTTCGTCCAACGGCACATAGGCATGGCCGTAGCGGCGAATGCCCTTCTTGTCGCCCACTGCCTGGTTAAAGGCCTGACCCAAAGTGATGCCGACATCTTCGACCGTGTGGTGGCCGTCGATGTGCAAGTCGCCATCCGCCTCAATGTCCAGATCGATCAAGCCGTGGCGGGCAATCTGGTCCAGCATGTGGTCGAAAAAGCCGATGCCAGTGGACAAGCGGGCCTGGCCCGTCCCGTCCAGATTGACCTTGACGCGGATGCGCGTCTCGGCGGTGTTGCGCGTGACCTCGGCGATGCGGTCTGGGTTGGGAGTTTGCGGGATTTCGATCAGCGAGTGGTGGTCGGTCATAGGGATTCCTGTAGGGCTGCCAAAAGGCGGGTGTTCTCGTCGGCAGTGCCGACCGTGAGGCGCAAACATTGGGCCAGCAATGGGTGCATTTTAGAAACGTTCTTGACCAGCACGCCGCGCGTTTTCAGGCCGTCAAAGGTTTTCTGCGCGTCGGACACGCGGACGAGGATCATGTTGGCATCACTGTTCCACACGTGGATGCCAGGTA
Source organism: Burkholderiales bacterium (assembly GCA_038317285.1). Taxonomy (GTDB): domain Bacteria; phylum Pseudomonadota; class Gammaproteobacteria; order Burkholderiales; family Burkholderiaceae_C; genus Allorhodoferax. The sequence continues at coordinate 10,850 of JBBQBG010000107.1, forward strand.
ACGCACGCATCGCTCCCAAAAGCATAGCACGCTGTGCACATATGTCGAGGGCTTGCACCGCAAACACCCCTTGGTGCTCCAGCGCAAACAGCGCGCACTCGTAGTTCAACACACTGATGTTGTAGGGCGGGCGCACTTTGTCGACTTGGGCGATCAAGGCCTTGGGGCCGACCATGTAGCCGATGCGTACACCGGCCAGGCCAAACTTGCTCATCGTGCGCATCAGCAGCACATGGGCGTGCGCGGCGGGCTGGGCGCGGATGGTGTCCAAATAGGTGCGGCTGGAGAATGGCTGGTAGGCCTCGTCCAGCACGACCAGACTACCCACCGCACCGGCGGCGGCGATCACACGGGCCATGCTGTCGGCATCCCACAGATTGGCAGTCGGGTTGTTGGGGTAAGCCAGGTAGACGATGGCAGGCTGGTGTTCGGCAATGACCGTCAACATGGCGGCCACGTCCAGCTCAAAGTCGGGCGTCAGCGGCACGCCGACAAAATCCAGCCCTTGCAGCGTGGCGCTCATGGCGTACATCACAAAGCCTGGCAGCGGCGCCAGGATCACCGGCTTCTTGCCCGTGACCGGATCAGCAGCCACATCACAGGCCATGGCCAGCAGCGAAATCAGTTCGTCCGAGCCATTGCCCAGCATGATGTCAAAGCCTTCGGGCATTTGCGCATAGGCGGCCAGCGCGTGGCGCAGGTCGTTGACGCGGCCATCGGGATAGCGGTTCAGCGCCAGTGCGCCCAGTCGCTTGCCCAGAGCCTCTTGCAGATCGGCAGGCAGGCGGTGCGGGTTCTCCATGGCGTCGAGCTTGACCATGCCGACGGAGTTCTGAATGGCGTAGGCGTGCATGGATTGCACGTCTTGGCGGATGCGGCGCTGGATCAAAGCGTCCAGGGTGGGGGCGGCAGTGTCTTGGGTCATGGGTGAAGGGCCTTCCTTTGTTGTCTTAGACTGCTAATCCACCAGCGCAAGCTCTTGCGGTGTGGCCAGCAAGGGGCTCAGGATGGTGATGCCATCAATCTGCAGGCCGTGCTGTAAATCCAACGACAGCACATGGCTGGCACCGCTTTGCGCCGCGGCAGCGACGATCAGCGCGTCCCAATATGGCAGGCTAAAACGCGCCTCCACACCCCAGGCGGTTTCCACGGTCTGGTGGTCAATCTGCCAGGGCTGCCACAACTGGTAGCGGCGCAGCTTGGCGCGCGCATCGCCTTGGGGCATGTCGAAATGTTGGGTGGCGCTGACGTAATAGGCGTTGAGCACTTGGGTGCTGACCCGCCCGGCGCGGCGCTGCCACAGCGCCTGAAGCCATTCGCGGATGCGGTTTTGCTTGACGGCATCAAACGCGTCGTCGGCTGCGAGCAGTACGTTGGTATCCACAAAAACGATGGCGCCGGAGGCATCGAGCGGACTAGCCATTCTGGCCCTCCCGCTGCGGATAGACCTTGCCATCAGAGTTAAACGACGAAGTGTCCGCCACCCAGTCGCGTTGCGCGCGAGCGTAGGCGTCGTCGTGCTGCATCTTGTCGGTCAGCATTTCGCCCACCAAGCGTGACACACTCGTATTGCGCTTGGCCGCCTCGATGCGCACCCACTCCAGCGTGGCGTCTTCGACGGTGATGGTGACGTTTTTCATCTTGGGCTTAGTTTACACGAAATTCGTGCTGCACGAAGTTCGTGTTAATAGTTCCGGATTGACGAACCAGCATCGAAAAGTTGATGCAAACGCCACGTGAAACTACCGGTCACTAGGCCCACGTAATCATTGCGACGGTAATACAAGGCTGCGTTTATAGTGCAATGAGCCTATCCCTAACCCTATGTCACCACACAATCCAAACTCGACAAGCCTTGACGGTATTAAAATGGACACCTCTCTCGGGCAAGTCTTGGAGAATTTCAAGTAGGGTGATATTTCCAAGGTACATGCCGTGGAAAGTTTGGCCCACGTGATCGTGGGTGAGTCCGC
>JBBQBG010000108.1:0-12707 GCA_038317285.1 Burkholderiales bacterium
TTGCTCGCAGCAGCCACGGCGTTTGGTCTTGCCATTGATAGCCATGTTTCGCTGACCAGCCAAGCCATGGTCTATGTCTTAGCCGTGGTCATTGCCGCCTACACGCTAAGCTGGAAGGAATCCATTGCCGCGGCACTGGGATCGGTGGCCGCCTTCAATTTCTTCTTCGTCCCACCCCGTTGGACCTTTGAAGTCGAAAGCAGAGAGAACCTCTTTACGCTGTTCACCATGTTGCTGTTGGCGCTGGTTATCAGCCATCTGGTCGCAGGTCTGCTGCGTGAGACCGATACCGCCAGGCTCCATGCGCGCAGGTCCACGCAGTTGCAAGACTTGGCCGCCGCCTTGTCCGCATCAGATCCTGCGCCGGACATTCAGGCACTGGGCCGAGCCGCACTTGAAACCGCTTTCGAAGGGCCCTGCGTTTTGGCGCTGACCGATGTCCACGGGGAGCTGGAACTGACGACCGCCCAGCAATCATCCCTGGGTGATGGTTTGCGCTGCTGCATGCGCGAGGCAGCCGTGTTGGGGCCTGGAACCGGCCGATGGCCGGGATTGAACGCTTGGTATTTACCCCTGCTGGCGTCTGGTCAGCGCTGCGGGGCCGCTTGCGTTCAACCGGCCGACGCAGCAGACCAAGCGGGACGCGAACACGCGCAGGCCCTTTGCACCCTGATAGCGCAAGCCCTGTGGCGCCAACGCTTGTCGCTGTCTGTCCAGGCAGCGAAAAGCGAGGCACAGCGCCAGCAAGTGCAAAGCACTTTTCTGGCGGCCATCTCGCATGACTTTCGCACCCCCTTGGCGGCCGTGGTCGGCGCGGCATCCGCACTGCAAACGCAACGCGACAAGCTGAGCGCCGCAGAGCAAGAGCGGCTGCTGACCAGCATCGTCAGCGAGGCCTGCTACTTGTCTACCCTCACAGAAAATACCTTGCAACTGGTACGCCTCTCCAATGCTACACAAGACATCACCATGGGATGGGAGTCGGTGGAGGAGATCGTGGGCGCAGTACTGGCCAGACTACGCCAGCGCGACCCGACGCGTCGCATCAAGTCCCGCGTGCCAGAGGGCTTGCCTCTGATCAAGGTCGACCCGGTGCTGATCGCCCAGTTGCTTGGGAATCTGCTGGACAACGCACTGCACTACAGCACCGATGCCATTGACATGGTTGTCAGCACCCCAGACAACACACTGCGGGTGTCCGTCAAGGACCGTGGCCCCGGCATTCCCGACGACAAGCAGTTGGCGATTTTTGAACCCTATTCACGCAATGACCATTCGGGACGACGCGGGGCGGGTCTGGGTCTCGCGGTATGCCGGGCCATTGCTAGTGCGCATGGCGGCACGCTCACCGTCCACCGGCGCAACGGCGGGGGCAGCAGCTTCACGCTGTCATTGCCCGTAGACGCAAACCAGCCCACACCGGAGGCCGCATGAGCCTGCGCGTACTGGTGGTGGAAGACGACCGCGAGATCCGGGCGCTCATCCAATCCTCGCTGTCGGTGGAGGGCTTTGAGGTGCGGACAGCGGTAACGCTGCGCGAGGCCCAGGCCCTGTTGATCCATTCACCGCCCGACCTCATCGTACTGGACTTGGGTCTACCCGATGGCGACGGGCTGGAACTGGTGCAACAGGTCCGTCGCCACCATGCGACCCCCATCCTGGTAGTGTCTGCACGGCACCAGGAGGCGCAAAAGATTGCCTTGCTGGACGCAGGAGCGGACGACTATTTGACCAAGCCCTTCAGCGTGGCCGAACTGTTGGCGCGCATGCGTGTGGCGCTGCGCCACCGCGGTACGGCACTCAGCCCCGCCGTCACGGTGCATGCGCTGGATGACCTGCGCGTTGACTTGGGGCTGCACCAGGTGCAAAAGGCAGGCGAGACCCTGCACCTGACACCCACCGAATTCAAGCTACTGGCCCGCCTGGTGCGCAGCGCGGGCCGCGTGGTGACGCACCGACAACTCTTAGCCGACGTATGGGGGCCTGAATTCACCGAGCACACGCACTACCTGCGTCTCTATATGGGCCAATTGCGCGCCAAGATTGAGCACGACCCGGCCGAACCGCGGCATCTATTGACCGAAACAGGAGTGGGTTACCGGTTGGCGGTGGATTGACCTACTCATCCGGTACTTATGCGTTCCTGATGCCGCCACCCCGACAGTTCAATCCTCTACATAAAGAATCATTTGCAATGGTCAAATCCACCAACAAAGAAAGTCTGGCGGCACTCACATTGGGTGCACTGGGCGTCGTCTACGGCGACATCGGCACCAGCCCGCTGTACACGATGAAAGAAGTGTTTGGCCCTGCCATGGGCATTCCGCTGGACGCCACACACCTGATAGGCGCCGTGTCCACCATCTTCTGGGGGCTGATGCTGGTGGTGACCCTGAAGTATGTGGTGCTGATCTTGCGTGCCGACAACCGTGGCGAAGGCGGCATCATGGCGTTAACAGCGCTGGCCGTCAAAACCGCGGGCAACACGCCACGCACAAAAGTGGTTTTGCTGCTCACCGGCGTATTGGGTGCTGCGCTGTTTTATGGCGACAGCGTCATCACCCCGGCCATCTCCGTGCTCAGCGCGGTGGAGGGGTTGGAGGTGATCACTCCTGCCTTCAAACCCTATGTGCTGCCCATTTGCATGGCGGTGATCGTGGGCCTCTTTGCCATGCAGCGCTTTGGCACGGGCGTGGTCGGCAAGTTATTTGGCCCGGTGATTGTGGTGTGGTTTGCGGTGCTGAGTCTGGTCGGTGTTGTGGAGATTGCGCAGCAACCGGCCATACTGGCTGCGTTAAACCCATTCAATGGGCTAGCGTTTTTGTATAACCAGGGGTGGCATGTGTTCGTCGCGGTGGGCGCCATCGTGCTGGCATTTACTGGCGCAGAAGCGCTGTACGCCGACATGGGCCACTTTGGGAAGCGCCCCATCCAGTTGGCGTGGACCGGCATGGTCTTGCCTGCCCTGGCCATCAACTACATGGGTCAGGGCGCACTGCTGATGCGTGACCCCAGCGCAATAGCAAATCCCTTCTTTCGCATGTTCCCCTCGATGTGGCTCATGCCCGTGGTGGTGCTGGCCACGTTGGCCACCGTCATCGCGTCGCAGGCCGTCATCTCGGGCGCTTATTCAATGACCAAGCAGGCCGTTCAACTGGGCTTGCTGCCCCGCATGCAGATCTATTACACCAATGTCAAAGAGGCAGGGCAAATCTATATGCCTGGCGTGAACTGGTTGCTCTTGGTGTCGGTGTTGCTGGCCGTAGTGGGTTTTGGCAGCTCGTCGGCTATGGCTGCCGCCTACGGCATTGCGGTCACCGTTACGATGCTGATCACCACCATCTTGACATTCTTCGTAGTGCGTTACGGTTGGAACTATCCGCTGCCCGTGGCTATGGCTGCGACCGGCGCCTTTCTGGCACTGGATGCATTGTTGGTTGCGTCATGCTCCATCAAGCTCTTGCAGGGTGGCTGGTTCCCTCTGGTCTTGGGCATGGGCATCTTCACTGTTATGGCAACCTGGCGCCGTGGCCGCGAGTTGCTGATTGAAAGCATTCGCCAGGATGACCCGGAACTGCTGCCTTTCATTAAGGCACTGTCCACCGATACGCTGCCCCGGGCCTCGCGCACTGCCGTCTATGCGGTCGCCAACCCGGGAACCGTGCCGCAGGCCCTGATGCACAACCTCAAGCACAACCAGGTGCTGCACGAGCGCAACCTGATACTGACCGTGGTGTTCCATGACGTGCCTTGGATTGCATTTGATGAGCGTGTCAATGTCGAAGCGCTGGTACCCGGCTTTTGGCGCGTGCAGGTGAACTATGGATTCAAAAACACGCCCGATATCCCCAAGGCACTGGAGCTGTGCAAGGCCAAGGGTCTGCCTATCAACCTGTTTGAGACGTCATACTTCTTGAGCCGCGAGATCGTGGTGCCCACCAAGGGCTCGGGCATGGCCCATTGGCGCGAGACCTTTTTTGCACTGATGTCGCGCAACGCGGGCAGCGTGGCGAACTTCTTCAAGTTGCCCAACAATTGCGTTATCGAACTGGGGACGCGGGTACAGATTTGACCAGACGCACGCGCTGTAGCACTTTGGTCGGTCCAAAGCTGTCGCTAAAGCCATAGGCCGTAATGTCGACCTTTCCACTCTTGCGCACCTCGACCGTGGCCCAGGCATAGGCACGGTCAGTCTCGGGGTGCAAGGTCGCCTCGCCGGGTTTGGCGTCCCACGGCGAGCCGCCGGTACCAGCCAATACCTGCCAGGCCGCACCGCGCGGCTGCATCAGGTTGAACATGTGCTCATGGCCGCAGAAATAGGTCGCCCCGTACTGCTCGATCACGTTCCAAAAAGTGTCGCGGCGGGCAGGGTCTTTGTCCAAACCAACCGCCTCGGACTTCCTCGGCTTGCTGGAGTACACATAAGTAAAGGCCGGTTTGTGACCGAATACAAAGAAGTGCTTGGTGCCCCGTGCCTTGGCCGCTTCCAGGTCACTGGCAAGCCAGGCGGATGGCGCGACCCCGTCATTGCCGACCGGGTCGGTGTTGACAATTGCAAAGTGATTGTCAGCTACGTCAAAACTGTAGCTGAGTTGGGACTGGTCGCTGCGGAGGCCGTCTTGCGCGGCGTTGTTTTGCACATTGATGTTGATAGCCTCCTGGCCCACCAGAGTTTTGAAACGCTGGGTGTCAATGATGAGGTCGCCCATGTTGGCGCGCCAAGCGTCCTCATTCTCTGGCACTGCCTTTTTGCCGGCGGCTTTGGACTGCACCTCGTGGTTGCCCGGCACGGGCACCACGTAAGTACCGACCTCCATCAGCGTGGCCACCATGCCGCGCCAGAAACCATACTGGCGGTAAAACGCCATCAGGTCAGAGCCTGCGACATCGGTCACCGAATTGGATGCGGTGGGGCCTGCTACGCCGTAGCCCATGACCATATCACCATTGAAAAACAGCATCTGGTTCTTATGCCCCGCCACTTCGCGCAAGATACGGCTCAAGGCCTTGCTGTTTTGCAGCCAAATACTATCTTGCGCGGAAAGCGGACCAGTGGTCGGGTCAAAGCCGACAGGGTCTTGGCGTGAATCTCCCACCGTTGCAAAGCGCAACACTACCGGGTCGGACTGGGTGCTGCCGCGCGGTGCCGCATGTGCCGCGCCCATCCATTTGCCACCCGCTGCTACCAAGGCGATACCCAGCACCAGCGCACGCAGCAAAGTTTTTGCAGCATTTTCCATCGTTCAATGGGTCGGTATTGAATCCGCTTTAGAAGTCTGCCTTCAACGACACCTGAAAGCTGCGCGGCGTCTGGTACACATAGGTGTCGTAGCTGGTGGTTGCACCGGTGCTGATTCCGGTCAGTGCATTGTTGTCCAACAGATTGAAAACATTGAGCTGCAATTTGACTTTCTTGCCAAAGGCGCTGCCACCGTTGAAGCTGTAAGCCACTGCCAGGTCCAATGTGCCGTAGCTGGGCGTCTGGTAGTAGTCGTAATAGGCCACGCCGTTGATGGGTGCCTTGCCTGCGGTGTAGTCCTTCTGGCGAATCGGTCCGGTTACTTTGTACAACAGCGAGCCAGACCATGCATCAGCACTGTACAGTGCGCCCAGGGCCGCAGTGAACTCCGGCGCATTGGCCAATTGCAGGCCCGTGTCGGTAGCCTTGGCATCGTTCAGCGAACCATTCAAATAGGCCGACAGCCCGCCACCCAGCACATAGGCCGCCTGCCCCTCAACGCCTTGGTAGGTGGCGCCGCCGATGTTGGTGAAGTAGCTGTCCGTACCCACCGTCACCGATTGCAGTTTGTTGGTGAACTCGATACGGTAGATATCCGCATCCCACGTCATGCGGTCTGACTTACCCACAATGCCGAATTGGTAGTTGGTGGTCTTTTGCGGATCCGTGCTGTTCAAGCTCGGGTTGGATACATACAGCGTGTTGAGGTCCGGAATCTGGAAGCCCTTGGCGTATTGGGCATATACCGCCAAGCCGTCGTTGATCTTCTGGTTAACGGTCAAGAAAGGCAGGGTGGAGGTGTAGGTCAACGAGCCTGAGTCGTTCACCAGACGCGTGGTTTGCGCCACCGGCGAGGTCTGCGCTCGGGTGATATTGAGGTATTTGACACCCGGTGTGATCTGCAAGTCAGAGGTCACCATCCACTCGTACTCCACATAGGGTTGTACTGTGCGAATGGTGGATTGCTGGTCAAACTTAACGCTATTGACGGGACGGGCGCTACCGGATAGCGTGCTGTTGGCGGGCACGCCAGGAATCGCTTTCTCGATCCCGTTGTAGGCCATGTTGATCACATTGATATCGTACTGGTGGCGGTCTGACGTGGACGACTCCAGCCACACCCCGGTGCGCACCTGGCCCGAGTCCAACTGTTTGGTAACCTTGAAAATATCGCCCCACACCCGGTACTTGTTTTGCTTGTCGATGCCAGGGATGACGGCGACCACACTACCGACCAGTGTGCGTGGGTCCTTATTGGTGGACGGTGTCGTTCCCGTCCACGTAGGGTCACTGCTGGATATGGTTTGGTTGTTGTAGGCGTAGCTGTAGAGGGTATTGTCTGTCTTCCAGCCATTGCCGATTTCGCTGCGCAGGCGCAGGTAGTCAAAATCAGTGTCTTTATTGGTGAAGTTGTAGCCCCAGTAGTTCAGGCTGCTCGGATCGTTGTCCAACTGGAAGTTGCGACCAAAACGTGCAATCTGGGACAAGGTCGCACCCTTATTGCTGTCGGGTTGCTGGTACTTGGTGTTGTTGATCGACGAGAAGAGCGTCATGACCGAGCTGTCGCCGACCTTGCGCTCGTATTTCAGGGTCAGGTTTTGCGCCTTGATGGGGCTGTAGCTAAGGTAGCCATCGGACTGCAGGTTTTGGTAGTTGAGTTGTAAGGTCCCTTCGCCCGCACCTTCCATGCGGCCGCTCTCGTAGCCAGCGCCCAGCAAGCGTGTGTTCCAACTGCCCAGCGTGGCGAAAAAGCTGGCGGACGCCTCTTTGGAGGGCTTCTTCGAGAACAGATTGATGGAGCCACCAAAGGTGGCATAGCCCAGGTTGCTGGCATTACCGGGACCGCGTTCTACAACGGCACCGCCAATGATGGTGCCGGGAAAGAATGATGTGGAATGGTGGGCCGGGTTGTTGGTGTCACCCCACGGGATGCCGTCAAACGTGATGTTGTACTGGTCGTCGCTGAAACCACGCATGGTCTCTTTGGTCTCGCCCAAGCCCGGACCGTTAGCCGCCTCACCCGACATGCTGGGTGCGATGTTGACGATGCGGCTGTATTCGGTGGTCGGAGCCACTGACAGGTCTATGAATTCCCGTGTGATCACGGACTGGGGTTGTGTGGCGTCCAAGCTGGCCTGTGTTGGCGCGATCGCCGCTGCCGTGCCCTTAGCGGCCGTTCCGTAGGCACCCGACTGCACGGTTACGCTCACTGGCGCGAATTGCACGGATGTCGTGCCATCGGCATAGGCAACCTGGATACCCAGGGCCAGAGTCGTGAGGGCCAGAGCCAGACGGGGGCCATGCTGGCGTGCAAAATAGATACGGGTGGACATGTTGGTCAGTGGGTTTGAGGTTGCAAAGCCCACGACTATCGCCAGTCCATATGACAGCACGAAGACACGCTAGACCAGTTCGGATATGGTTGGTGATCTGCAACAGCGCGCGCGCATGCAGAATCCAACATCCGTTTTCTCTACTTATTTCCGCAAAGGTGCTTGTATGCAATATCGCCGTCTGGGTCGCAGTGGCCTCCAAGTCAGTACGCTGTCTTTGGGTTCTTGGGTCACGTACCACAACCAGGTCGATGTATCTGCCGCCAAAGAAATGCTGGCCGCCGCCTATGACGCGGGCGTCAACTTCTTTGACAACGCAGAGGTCTATGCGCTTGGCAAGAGTGAGACTGTCATGGGCGAGGCCATCAAGGCGCTCAATTGGCCGCGGCTCAACTACGTGGTGTCCACCAAATTTTTTTGGGGCCTGTCGCGCGACGAGCAGCCCATCAACCGCAAGGACACGCTGAACCGCAAATATTTGATGCAGGCCATGGACGGCTCGCTCAAGCGCATGGGCCTGGATTTCATTGACCTGGTGTACTGCCACCGGCCCGACCCGCACACCCCCATCGAAGAAACCGTTTGGGCCATGAGCGACATGATTAGCCAAGGCAAGGCGCTGTACTGGGGCACCAGCGAGTGGTCCGCCGGCGACATCCGCGCGGCATGGGAGATTGCCGAACGCCACCACCTGCACAAGCCGGTGATGGAGCAGCCGCAATACAACGTGTTGCACCGCAAGCGCGTGGAAGTGGAATACGCCCGCTTGTACGAAGACATAGGCTTGGGGCTCACCACGTGGAGCCCGCTGGCCAGCGGCTTGTTGACCGGCAAATACCGCAGCGGCGTGCCCGAAGGTAGCCGCGGCTCCGTCAAGGGTATGGACTTCTTGCTCAAAGGCCTGACCGATGCGGCCCGCAATGCGGCGGTGACCAAGCTGGAAGGCGTGGCTACCGAACTGGGCTGCACACTGGGCCAACTGGCCATCGCCTGGGCGGCGCACAACCCGCACGTCAGCACCGTCATTACGGGTGCGTCGCGCATGTCGCAGTTGCAGGAAAACCTCGGTGCGTTGGACGTCATGGGCAAACTATCCCCTGCGGTGCTGGAGAAGATTGATGCTGCCACGTTGGCATTAGCGGAGTAGTGCACTAGGCCGTCATGTCTGTGCCCGCGTCGTCAGGCCCCGTTAGCGGCAAGCAGCCCAAGGCAGTTGTCTACGAGGCGCTGACGACAAAATCGCTGTTCTTTTCCTTGCAGGATGTGCAAAGCCACATGCACATCCTGCGGCCCGACGAGCTGCAGTTGGAATACACGCGGATCATGATGGGTTTCTTGTTGCACCAACCGCAGCCCGTCCGCATTGCGATGATCGGCCTGGGTGGCGGTTCACTCGCCAAGTTTTGCTACCGGTATCTGCCTGACGCGGTCATCGAGGTCGCAGAAATCAACCCCCATGTGCTGGCCTTGCGAGACAGTTTCGCCATTCCTGCCGACGACCACCGATTCTGTGTGCATCTGGCCGATGGCGCGGAATTCGTCAAAACAACACAACAAGAGTTTGATGTCTTGCTGGCCGACGGTTTTGACGTGGGTGGCCTGCCTGAGGCGCTGAGTACGCAACAGTATTACGACGACTGTCACCGGTTGCTCCAACCCCGTGGCATGTTGGTGGCCAATCTGCACGGCCCCAACACGGAGGTAGATGCAGTGCTGGCGCGCCTACGCTGCAGCTTCCAAGGCCCTGTACTCACCGTACAAGACCCCGAGGCTACCAACCGCATTGCCTTCGCGGTCAAAGGCGATCCGCAGGCCCTGCTGTCCATGGCCGGTGTGCGACGCCCCGCCGGGTTTGACGATCAGGCCTGGCGCGACCTGATGCCCAGTCTGGCGCGCGTTTTTTTAGCATCCAGGGAGTTGGCGCGTAACAACCAGCCCATCACATAAAAAGCCACCGCACAGCCGCGGTTTTGCTACAGTAGCTTGGCTCGAACGGACCATCCAAGGAAATTCCCCAATGCACCCTACTGCCGCCTGGACAGGCCTCGCATTTTCAGCAGCATGTACGTTGGCGCAGGTCCTCCCGCTAGCGCAGAAAGGACTGCCATGACGCCCACTGAGTTCGCCACCTTCAAGTACCAGCACTCCGAAGGGACACACCGCAGCAAACCGCGCATTTGGGTCACTGCGGTCTGCCTGGCTGGGGCCGCGCTCTCCAGTGCTTTGTCCATTTTTCCATTGGGTATCGTGCTGTTGGTTATCGCCCTCATCGCATGGTTTTCTGCACCGCGACAGTTGCTGCTGGGGCCGCGCTACTTGCTGTGTGGCAAATCCATCGTGTATTTCGGCAATGTGAAGAAGATGGATTTGTCATCGGCACAAGGCAAGCTAAGACTTGAATCCAAAAACGGTACGGACTTTGTTCTGGAGCGCGACAAGTTTCCGACCGGCGCGCGCAAAGCCAATAAAATCGCCAAAAACAAGGCCGCTAAATTCGACAAGGTGTCGTCCAAGATCATGGAAAAAGTGCGCGCAGCGACTGCCAACACGGTACGCACGGGGAAATCAAAATGAACGCCGTATTGCCCGCAGCCATACCGTTAGCAACCACATCACCCGCGCCCCTCAAGCCGAACAGCCGCGCCATTCACCTGCTGTATGTGCCCACGTTGTGCTGCAACCTGAGTTGCAGCTATTGCTACCTGGGCAAGCAAACGACAGAGGCTGCGCTCAAGCTGGATGCACAGCGCGCCGTGCATACTCTGCGCCACGCGTTGGATGCGATGCGGCAGGCCGGCGTGCTGGCGTTCAACGTGTCCTTGCATGGCGGCGAAGTGACGACGCTGCCCCAGCCCGTACTGGAAGAACTGTTTGGCGTGATCCGCAATCACTACCTCCATAACTTCGATGCGTTGAATGCGCAAGGGCACAAAAAATCAGCACCCCACATCAAGACCAACCTGTTCAAGTTTGCGCCGCTGTACGAACTGTTTGATCGACACAAGGTGTCCATCAGCGCCAGCATTGATTTGCCGCTGGCGCTGCACGCCAAGCACCGCACCACCCGTGGGGGCACCGACTGGCTGCCACGCACACTGGAGAACATCCGCCTGTTGGCGCGCTACCCGCATGCCAAGAAGATATCGGCCACGCTGTCTGCCGAACATCTGAGCGACATACCAGCATTGATCAAAGACATCTGGTATATCCACCGCGAACTAGGCTTTGACATGAACCAGTTCAACCTGATGTTTGCGTTTGGCTCCGAGCTCAACCGCGCCGCCAAGGGCGATGGCGCGTTGGCCCCCACCACACCCGCGCAGCAGCAGCAGTTGTATGACGCCTTGAAGGCAGAGTTCACGGGAACCGAGTTGGAAGAAGGGCTGCTGCGCAATTGGTTTGACGAGTTCAAACCGTCTTACTGCACCAATGCATCCAACTGCGGCGAACGCTTCTATCTGCTGCAAAGCGATGGTGCGGTCTACTCCTGCGTGCGGGGCCAGGGCATTGCAGAGTTTCGTTATGGCAATGTGTTTGAAGACCCTGTCCTGGACATACTGGACAACGGCGCGCGCAAGATACGGCAGGTGCACCAAGCCCATGGCTTCGATAAATCTTGCCAGGGCTGCGGCCACTTGTCGACTTGTAACACCGGCTGTCCGGTGGTCAAGTACCAGACCAGAAATCCACGCTCTTACACCTGTGGTCTGCAAAAGACCATTTATGCGGACAACCCACTGTCTTACCCGGCCGACAGCGCGGATGAACAACGGGACTATGCACAGCAGTACGCGCACACCACGCACCCCAGCCTGGCTTTTGCCAAGGCGCCCGCACGGGCCACGCCTGACCGGTTGATGCTGCCCAACGACTTGGGCGAAAGCAAGAACACCTTGCAAGCCCTGATTGCCAATGACGCGGTTTTGAAAGAGGTGTTCAGCGCCACCGCGTTCTTATTGGAACTGGGCGAGGAGTCGATCCCGCTGAACTCGCAACTGTTCAAACAACAACGCACGCAGCACACGGTGGTTACGGGTGACCGCGTCGTGTTGCACTTTCGCCGTGACGTTCTGCTGGCACACTGTGACGAGCCCATTCGCAACACGCTCTACCTGCAACTGCTGCGCGACACACCGGTCGTCTATGGCGACGAGCAACGCACCAAGCAAGAGCATGTGTTTACTTACCAGCTCTACGCCAACTGCCTGGAACCCAGTGCCCGCTATGGCCCGGACTACCTGCAATGCGATCTGTCGGGTCTATTGGCTCTGCACAGCGCGCTCTTTTTGCGCGGGGTTTTGAACAATCTGTTTGTGACGACCAGCTACCTGCGCGACTACCACTACCAGAAGCAAAAGAACAACGCGTTCTACCATGTGCAGACGGCAAACCTGCCGTTCCAGAATTTTGAGTTTCATTACTTGCCTTGACCCTCTGCACTGACCCGGAGTACCCACCATGCAGCCCCAAGATTTACAACGTACTGCCTATACCGTTGAATGCTTTCTGAACGCCCTGCGCTTGGACGACGGGCCGCAGCGCACGGAGCTGGAAGAGACTCTGGTGCGTTGGCTGCTGGACGGTGCGCGCTTGAAAGACGACCACTTGATTTACCAGGATGGATCGGTTTCCTGCTACAGCCAGGGCCGTGTCACCGCCCACTATCCAGTGCCACTAGCCCGTCAGGACAAAACCCTATGGTGCAACGCCGCCAAGCTATCGGCGATCGACGGCCCGGCATTCAGCCAAAACGCGCAACTGGTCATGCTGGGGACCGGTGGCCTGTTGTTGGCAATGCCCGGTATGACCACTGCGGCGACCGCGACTGCAAAAGACAATCAACGCAGCAGTAATAACAATAACAACAATAATAATAACAACAACAATAACAACGGATAGGCTGTGACAGCCCGGGTCAGTTGTCCCAGTCACCGCCGCCGTCAGACCCACCGCCGCTGTCCCACGATCCCTCGTCGTTGATGCCAAAGTCGGTACCGCCCATGTCGGGATTGGTATTGCCAATCGGCTGGTAAGTGTCGTTGCTGTTGCCGCGCATACCGTTGTCCAACTGGCTTGCGTCTGCATTGTTGTGGTGGCCCATCAGGTTGCGGCCGATTGCTTCGGCTGCCATGACG
>JBBQBG010000109.1:0-12702 GCA_038317285.1 Burkholderiales bacterium
CACCCTGATACTGCCGCGCCGCCCCGGTGTAGGCACGGCGGCGGCGGGCGGGCAGGACTCCATTGGACTGCGCTGCCCGGCGCACCCCGCGGCGCAGGCGGTGCTGCGCGCGCTGCACGACGGGCCTGGCGGCCAAAATTCCATCGGATTGCGATGCCCTTCACACCCGGCTGCCCAAGCCGTGCTGCGTGCGCTGCACGACGCACCTGCCGGTCAAGAACCGGTGTGGGGCATTGCCGCACCCAGTGCCAACCGCTTTGGCCGCGTCAGCCCCACCACCGCCGCCCATGTAGCCAGCGAGCTGGGGCCGGACCTGTTGATACTGGACGGCGGCCCCTGCCAGCTGGGCATAGAGTCCACCATCATCGACTGCACGCGGGGTGCACCGGTGCTGTTGCGCCCGGGTTCTATCAGCCGCCTGCAGATCGAACAGGCCTGCGGGCGAAGGGTGCTATCAAATGAAGAGCAGTTGAGTGAGCAAATACGGGGGCTAGAGGCCGAAACGACTCCAAGGGCTTCTGGGACACTGGAGTCGCACTACGCGCCCAATGCTACGCTGCGGCTGATGGACGCCAAGGCCTTGCAGGCTGCAGTCAACATGCTGGGCGATGTGATGTACCAGGCCGGCTCCAACACCAAACCCACGATTGCTGTCTATGCGCGCACGCCATTGAAGAAGGTGCCATTGGCGATTTTGCTGCGCCGCATGCCGGATGACGCGGCCGCCACGGCCCAGCAGTTGTTCGCCGCGCTGCGCGGTTTTGACGACGTCGGCGTCAAGCTGATCTGGGTAGAAACGCCCCCCGACACGCTGGAATGGGAAGGTGTGCGGGACCGGTTGCAAAGGGCTAGTGCGCCATCCTGAAGCGCGTGCCTCGGAAGTTGAACTCCGAGTTGTTGGCGTGAATCTCCACCACCGTCAGGTCCGGCGCGACTTGACTGCCTTGGTTCAAGACCTGGCCGTTGACCAAGAGCAGGCGCTGCGCCGGGTTGTCCGAATAGACCGCGCCGCTGATGGTCATGCTCGGGACCTGGCGGCGCGTGGCTTCGGGCAATTCAGACAGTAGTGGGGCCAGACCTTGGGTTGGTGCGGGAAGTGCCACCGCTGGTGACGCAGGCTCTGCGGCGGATGCCGTGCTTTTGGACTTCCGCGGTGTGGGTGGCGTGATGGCTATTACTGCCGCACGCGCGGGTGTCGGGGCTGGCAACGCTGCCGTTGGATAGGGGACTGCTGCTGCAGTAGGCGCTGCAACCGGTGCTGCGGGCACGGCAACAGGCTGGGGCAGTGGCGCCATCGGCATGGCGACGGCAGGTGCGGGAGAAGGCGTTAGAGCCACCACCACCGCGGCGGGCGTGGCGGCAGGCCTCCACATCCACCAACCAGCCGCCGCAACTGCCAGTACCACACCCACAACGACAACGGGCAAGCCAAGGCGCTGAAGCGTACCCATCCGTCGTTTTAATGGTGGGCTGCTGACAGGCCGCGCATGCAGCGTGGGAACGTCGCCGCGCGCGCGTTCGGCGTCGGCCCGTTGGAGTGCGTCGAGGATGTAGGACATGGCAAATGGTTCTGTTAACGCGCAACGCCCAGCAAGCGGGGCGCGTTGTTGCCCAGAGCGCTTTCAAGCTGCATGTAGGTCATCGGGCCGGGTTGGCCATCGGCTTGCAGGCCATGGGTGCGCTGGAAGTCGCGCACACGGTTTTTTAGTTCGGCATCCAATTGTTGCGGGCTACCCGCAGCCTTCTGTTCGGGGACACCGTCCAGTTGGTCGAGTTGGCGCGCCAATTGCGTGATGGCTGGGCCCGTGGCGCCGCCGCGTGCTGCCGGGTTGTAGCCCTCGGGGGCACGCCACAGCGTCGCAAATTCTCCGCGCCAGCGCCGTGCCAACGCAGTGAGGCTAACCGTGTGCCGCTGCGCGCCAATTTGAAGTGTGGCGGTCTGCTCACCCATGGCGACCAGCACCCCATACCGCGCGGTGTTGTCGTCGGCCTGCAGCGTCAGAATGCCAGGGCGTGCCAGTTGGCGTAACAGCGGCAGGTTGAGCTGGGTCGTGCGGTAACACTGCAACTGCTCTACGAGTGCTGCGGCACAGGGGTCTGCACTGCTGGCGCTTAACCTCCAGCTGGGTGTCAATGTGTTCCAGGCTTGCGTGATGTCGACTGGCAGTTGGGGCAACACAGATTCCAAGCTTGCGATGGCTGGTGTAGGCGCAGGCGAGGAGGTCGGTGCGGATATCGAAGCCGCACTGGCAGCCGGTGCCACGCCGGCTGTGGCTACTAACGCTGCGCTTGCGGGCATGGCGGGTTTCTTTGCAGGCGTGTTGACAAGCTGAGCGGTCGATTGTGTCGCGCCGCGCCAGCTCGACAGCGTGAAGACCGCCGTGGCGGCCGCGCCCAGCAGCACACCCGCGCCCGCCAGCAGCCACGCATTTCTGGCGACGCCGGGATTGCTTTGTGTCGCATGCTCGGCGCCAAAGACTTCACCCGCCGCCTTGTTCACGATGCTGCGGTTGACGCTGTGCTGCCCCGTGGCCCACGCCCCCAGCAGCGCACGCCCGCACAGCAGGTTGATGCGCCGCGGCACGCCCCGTGCCAGGCGGTGGATGGCTTGCAGCGCGCGCCGGTCAAACGGCAGCGGGCCAGTGTGACCAGCCACGGCCAGGCGGTGCTCGATGTACTGCGCGCTTTCGTCCTCGGTCAGAGCGTCCAGGTGAAAGCGCGCGATGACGCGTTGCGCCAGTTGCTCCAGCTCGGGCCGTGCCAGCATCGTGCGCAGCTCGGGCTGGCCAATCAGCACGATCTGCAACAGCTTGCGCGCATTGGTTTCCAGGTTGGTCAGCAGGCGCAGTTGCTCCAGCACATCGGCCTGCAGGTTTTGCGCCTCGTCGATGATCAGCACGCAGCTCTGGCCGGCTGCGTGGCTCTGCAACAAGAACGTGTTCAACGCGTCGATGTAGTGCTTGACAGTGACGGGTTTGGAGGCGCTGGCCTCCAGCGGGATGTGGAATTCTTCGCAGATGGACTGCAACAGTTCGACGACGGTAAGTTTGGGGTTGAAGATATAGGCCACATGACAGCCCGCCGGAATCTGCTCCAGAAAGCAGCGGCAGATCGTGGTCTTGCCGGTGCCAATATCGCCCGTCAGCAGCACAAAGCCGCCACCGGTGCCGCCTGCGGCCTTGTCTGGGCCAGCCACACCATAGAGCAGATGCGCCAATGCTTCGCGGTGGCGCTCGCTCATGAAGAGGTAGCGCGGGTCCGGAGCGATGGAGAACGGGTCTTGGGTGAGACCGAAATGTTGCGAATACATAAGCCCCTAGCATCCCACAAAAAAAAGCAGCCCGAAGGCTGCTTTTTTTTGCTACGGCGGATCAGCCCTCAGGTTTTGCCGCCGGGCCGCCCCAAGGCAAAACGCGCCCCCCTCGGGGGGCAGGGAGCGACACGCAGTGCGCGACCGTGGGGGTAAACGCCTTTAAAACCGATACCCAACTGTCAAGCTGACCGAGCTGGGGTCCAGCTTGATGTCCTGGGTCTGACCGGTAGACAACGTGGTCCGTGTGGTCAGCGGGGTATAGGTGTAGTTGGCATCGACAAACCAACTGCTATCGATCGCAAAGCTGGCACCCACCTGCACCGTGGCTGCCCATTTGGAGTCGATCGACAACGTGGTGGGGTTCGAGGGCGTACCACCCGATATAGCGGTCAGTGTCGACGTGGAACGCGCGCCATAGAACGCCGCATAGGTGATACCAGCGCCGATGTACGGGCGAAACGCCGAAGTTGGCTCCATGAAGCGCCATTGGACCAACACGGTCGCCGGCAGTGCCTTCACATCCGCAATCTTGCCAGCACCCAGCACAGCACCGTCACCTGTGATCTCGTGCTCGAACGGGACCGAAATGGGCACGTCGATAGAGATGTTGTTGTCCAACATATAGGTGATGCCGCCCGAGACCTTGGTCGAACTGCCAACGTTGGCCTTGGTGCCCGCAAGGCTCGGGGCCGACAGATCGCCGCTGGAGACGCTGGGGGTGATCTTGGTGACACCGCCACGGACCATCCAGGTACCGGCAGTTTGCGCCTGGGCCGCAGCCGCACATGCCAAGATGGCGGGAATCAAAAGGAATTTCACTGTGTTTTTCATGATGCTTGTTCTCCGTGAATTACAGCCAGCCAGCTTTGGCGAGTTGCAGATTGATGGACTGGCCGATCAACTTGTGCAGTGCGGGCGTGGGGTGGAAGTTGTCGGAATACGCATACGACTTCCACCAGTTGGCCGATGTCTCGCCCACGGGAATGTTGGCCGACATGCTGGTCGAGTTGCAAGCTGCCACCGTGGCGGGCAGGCTCAGGCTCGCTTGTCCGGTCACGCTGTCCAAGCCACCCGTCACTTTGGGGCAGGCAGGCGTAGTGATGTTGGTCAGGCCAAACTGCGCCGGCGTGGCGTTGATCTTGGCGCCTTCGGTATTGAGGTCATACAGCTGCACTCCGGTGCCGGCCAATCCAGACGCCAGGGCACCGTTGAAGGCACTAGTCCAGGCGCGCGCTGCGGCTTGCACGGCATCACGCTGTGCGGTTCCACCGGCGGCTGCCACAGCACCCAGTACGGCCTGGAAGCGTGGTGTGACCGTGATGTCTGGCGAATTGACCACGACGACTTTGGTCACGCCCTTGGCGAGCACATTGGTCTTGATGGAAGCCGCGAACGTCTGTCCCAGCGCTTGCGCGTAAGCCCCTGCGGCGGTGCCCAGGCTGGTCGGTGTAGGAGACGCACCAATGATGGCGCCAATCGTCGCGGGTGGCAGCAACGTACCCAGCAAGGCGGTGTAGGTCGAGAAGCCGGTCGGTGATGCATTGATGCCAAGGTAGGCACCCGTCAGGTCGGCCAGATCGTTGCCACCGCCGTCAATGATGACGAGGTCGTTGGCGCCCAGGGTCGCCGAGCCGACGGCCATCTGGTAAGTGATGGAAAACGGGTTTGTATTGCCGGGCGAAGACGCATTGGTCAGGTTGTTGACCCGGCCACCACCCACCGCATAGCTGGTGCATGCGGTGCTAGGAACGAAGGTTGTGCCGTTGAATTTGAAGAACGAGCACAGGTTGCTGACGCCGAAGTTGGCAGCCACGACTTCCGGAAAGATGAGAAACGGGTTGGCCGCATCAGAACTTTGGATCGTGAATTTGTAGCCAAAGGCGCCGCTGTCCATGATGCTGTCGCCAAAGACTTTGACCGACGGCACAACGGTCTTGGGCGTGATGTTCGAACCATCGCTCGCTCCGCCGCAACCCGCCAAAACTATCGCGCAGCTTGCTGCGACTGCTGCCCATTTCCATTGTTTCATTGTGCTCTCCAGTAAAATAGAACGACCGTTCGTTTTTGAACACCAAATTATGGAATGCTTGGGCCGCACAGACCATGGGGTAAACACTGACTTTTTTTGGGGCTTTCGACTTAAATCCGTCGTATGTTGCCCCCACACTCCACCGCTGCGCGGGTCGCTGCCCCCCGAGGGGGACGCGTTTCACCTTGGGGCGGCCCGGCGGTGAAACGGTCGCCCCCACACTCGTCGCCCCCTTCAGCGGTACTTCAGTTTCATCGCCAGAATCGCAATCGCCAAAGTCAGCGTGACGGTATTGGCAATCACGATGGGCCAGGCGTTGAGCATCAGGCCGTAAACCAACCATAGCGTAATGCCCACAACAAAGGCGCTGTACATGGCCAAGGATATGCCGCGCACGTCTTTCGTCTTGAAGGTGTGCACCGCTTGCGGCACAAAACTCGATGTCGTGAGGAAGGCGGCGGCGTAGCCAATGATTTCAGAGAGTGGCATAAATTATCGTGAAGCCCAGTCCACCATGGCGTCGATAGCGGGCCTGGCTGCGCGGGCGTTGGGGTGGTTGACGATGGCGACCAGCACATAGCGTTTGCCGGCCGCCGCATGCACATAACCGGCCACTGCCACCACTTCGTTGAGGCTGCCGGACTTCAGATGCGCATACCCACTGGTGCGCGTCTTGGCGCGGCGCAGGGTACCGTCCACACCATTGATGGGCAGCGAAGTCATCAACTCAGGCATTAAGGGCGATGCGTAGGCGGCCTGCAACAAACGTCCCAGTGCGTTCGCAGAGATGCGCTCTGTGCGCGAGAGACCCGAGCCGTTCTCTAACACCGGCATATCGTCGGCGCCAAAGCGGTCGGTCCACCAGCGTTGCACCACGGCCCGCGACGCTTCGAAAGTGCCGGGCGACGTTGGCGCGGCGGGTGCGTCACCGGTAGTGGTAAATGCATTGACCGGTGTCGCCAACACCCGCCCCAATGTCAGATAGACCTGCTGCGCCATCACGTTGTTGCTGTACTTGTTGATGTCGCGGATGATCTCGGCCAGCGGCGCGGAGCGCACTTCAAAGGCGGGCTTGTAAGCCGCCGCTGTAGTGCCAGACAAGGTGCCCAAGCGCGCCGTACCTTGCAGCTTGCCGCCCATGTCCTGCCACATGCCTTGCACGGCGCGCGTGGCATAGCTCTTGGGGTCGGCGTAGGCCACGGCCCATACCTTTTCACCGCAGCTTTGCGTATAGCCGCCCGCAAAACGGATCTGCTTGGGGTCGCTGAAATCGGCCTTCAGTGCGCCACGGTAATCGCCACAGTCGCCCGCCAGCAGGGGTACGGTGGACTGCATTTGCACGCCCGCCAGTGGCGGGTCAAACTGCACACGGGCCACGCTGCCACCGGGCTCGGGCGCAAAGGACATGACCACGGATTTGAAGTTGATCAGCAGCGCATCGGGTGCTGCGTTATAAGGCCGCAGCGGCTCACCATCGAAGACGGACGGGTCCGCGTTGGGCACATCAAAGGCAGTGCGGTCCAGGACGATGTCGCCGGCAATCGTGCGTATGCCCATGCCTTGTACCCGGCGCAGCAGCAGCCACATGCGCTCCAGCACCAACTTGGGGTCGCCCTGGCCCTGGATCGTCAGGTTGCCTTGCAGCGTTCCATCGCGAATGGGGCCGTCCAGGAACACGGGCGTGGCCCAGGTGTAGCTGGGGCCCAGCAAGTCCAGCGCGGCATAGGTGGTGACCAGCTTCATCACCGATGCCGGGTTCATTGGCACATTGGCGCGGTGGCTGACGCGGGGTGCACCCTGGCCTTGCGCATCCACCAGCAGCACGGATACCGCTTCACGTGGAATCTTGGCGCGCGCCAGGGCGGCATCCACCTCGGGGGGCAAGCCTTGTGCGTGTGTCGGACCCGGATAAATGCAAAACAGGACGACGGCAATACACCACATTGCGACGAGGCACGGGCCATTGGCAGGTGCCTGGCAAGAAGGCTGCGAAAGGGGGCAAAGGCTCATGCCGTGGATTATCCCGCGCGGGGCACGCCCTCTTGGCATCCCCGATAATCGAGGCGATGTCTACCCGCTTTCAAAATCCGTTCCAAACCCTGTCGCCCAAAGCTGTGGGCCTGCTGGCGGCGGCGGTCACGGTGGTCATCTGGACGTCGTTCATCGTCATCGCCCGTGCCTCGGCTGACCCGGCGCGTGGCGGTGTGCTCAACCCCTTTGACATCGTCTACGCCCGACTCTGGGGTGCCGGCCTGATCCTGCTGCCTTTGGGCTGGTGGTTGGTGCGCCGCGACCGCCGCACGCAACCGCTTGCGGGTTCTCTGTTCGGCCTGTCGCCCTTGCCGCTGCGCCAGACGCTGATCACTGGCGTGCTGGGCGGCCTGTTGTATTCGATGCTGGCTTACAGCGGCTTTGTGTTCGCACCCGCCGCGCACGCCTCGGTGCTGATGCCTGGGAGCCTGCCACTGTGGACAGCGCTGCTGGCGGTGGTCGTGCTGGGCGACCGCATCACACCCGTGCGCGCACTGGGCTTGGCGCTGATCGTGGGCGGCGACCTTCTTGTTGGAGGTGCCAGCCTGCTGCATGCATTCGATGGCAGCGGTGTATGGCGTGGTGACCTGCTGTTTGTTCTGGCGTCCGTTGTCTGGTCCAGCTACAGCGTGCTGGTGCGCCGCTATGCGCTGGATGCCGTGCGCGCGACGATCGCTATCACGGTGTTCGCATTTTTGACCTATGTGCCGGTTTACACGGCGCTGTTGCTGTTGCACTGGGTGCCTGGCCATGTCCTGACCGCGCCGCTGCACGATGTCACCTTCCAGATGTTTTTCCAGGGTGTGGGTTCGGTGGTGATTTCGGGCATAAGCTTCACCAAGATGATCCAGTACTTCGGTCCGGTGCGCTCGACGATGATCACGGCCGTGGTGCCGGGCTTGTCCGCCATTGCAGCCACGTTGGTGCTGGGCGAACCCCTGGTCTGGAACCTGCTGGCCGGGCTGGCGCTGGTGACCTCCGGCATTGTGTTCGGGGTGCGCAAGGGTGTGCCAATTGCTATTAAATCAGGAGCGGCTCACGCAATGCCTGTGAGGGCTAGAGGCTGATTTACCTAGGATGTTTTGGCGTAAACCATGAATCTGCTGGCATTTGACACGGGTACCGAAGTGATGTCTATCGCCGTCTGCCATACGCGCGACGGGCAGGTGCAGCAATGGCAGCACACGACCAATGGCGGGGCCAAGGCCTCTACTGATTTGATCCCGGCCATCCTCGATTTGATGCAGCAAGCGGGCCTGACATTGCAAGTATTGGATGCGATTTGCTTCGGCAGCGGCCCCGGCTCCTTTACCGGCCTGCGCACGGCCTGCTCGGTGGCACAGGGTCTGGCTTTTGGCGCGGGCGTGCCGGTATTGGCCGTCGATTCCTTACTTGCCGTTGCCGAAGAAGCGCGGCATGCAGCCTTGGATGCACAAGCCACAGGCGTGGTAACGGCCTTGCTGGACGCCCGCATGGACGAAATGTATTGCGCGACGTTTGCCTTTGACGCAGGCCGTTGGACGGAGTTGCGCGGCAGTGCCCTGGTGCAGCCCGAACAACTGCTGCGCCCTCTGTCAGAACCTTCCACCAGTGACACGCCATGGCTGCTGGCCGGCAATGTGTTTGCCGTCTACGGCGATCGCGTAGCCGCGTTAGACCCTGCAGCTGCCTGCGCACGGCGCATCACCGCACTGCCTACGGCGTCGGCCATGCTGCGCCTGGCCCCCGCTCTATTGGTAGCTGGCAAGGCTGTGGCTGCCCAAGATGCCTTGCCCAGCTACATCCGCGACAAGGTGGCCAAGACCACGGCCGAGCGTATGGCAGAGAAGGCCGCTGCGCAGACTGCAGCGGCCTCCAACCCTTGACCATGCGTAGCACCAGTTCCACCGCTGTCGAGGTCCAGTTCGAACCCCTGTTGGCCGACCGCGTTGACGCCGTGGTGCAGATCGAGCAACGCGCCTACGCGCACCCCTGGAACCGCACCAATTTTTTGGATGCGCTGCAATCAGGGAACGAAGCCCAGGTGCTGCTGGCCGGTGAGACCCTGCTGGGCTACTTTGTGGCCATGCAGGGTGTGGACGAAGTGCATTTGCTCAACATCACGGTCGCACCAGAGTTTCAGGGGCAGGGCTGGTCGCGTGTCATGCTGGACGCCCTGACGCTGTGGGCCCGTGGCCGCGCGGCCCAGTGGCTGTGGCTGGAGGTGCGGGTTGGCAATACCCGCGCCATGCGTGTCTACGAAGCCCAGGGCTATGCCCGCGTGGGCATGCGCAAGGATTACTACCCGTCGGGCCATGGCAAGCGGGAAGACGCGGTCGTTATGGGCCTGCGTCTTTTGTGAATCCATAATCGCACGATGACTCTGGACCTCGACGAACGCCAACGCGCCATGCTGCAAGAAATGGGCGTGCGCGTGTGGCTGCCCGAAGGCCTGCAGGTGTCGGTTGCTGTGCCGGCAATGGCTTCCCCTACGATGCCCACAGATTCCCGTGTTGCAGTGCAAGCTGCCGCTGGGCAACCTCTGGCGCTGCAGGATTTGACCTGGTCAGCATTGGCCGAAGCGGCCGCCGCCTGCCAGGCCTGCAGCCTTTGTGCCGGGCGCAAGCATTCCACCTTGCGTCTGCCAAACCCTATCGCGCAGGCGGATTGGCTGGTGGTGGGCGACCCACCCGATGAAGACGAAGACCGCTTGGGCCATCCCTTTACCGAGCAGTCCGGTTTATTGCTGGACAACATGCTCAAGGCAATCGGTGCCAGCCGCAGCGGGCGGGGTCGCGCAGGGGCCTACCTGAGCAACGTGGTTAAGTGCCGTCCGCCCGTGGGGCGCTTGCCACAGGCTGCAGACCTGGCCCAGTGCGCGCAATATTTGCACCGTGAAATGGATTTGGTGCAGCCCAAAATCATTTTGGCCATGGGCCGATTTGCTGCGCAGTTGCTGCTGGAAGAACACCCAGCCGACGCCGCATTGCCGCTGGGCAAACAGCGTGGCCGGGTTTACCGTTACCGCGGCGTACCGGTGGTTGTCAGCTACCACCCCAAGGTCTTGCTGCGCGCGAGCGCCGACAAGGCCAAGGCCTGGGCTGACCTGTGCCTGGCCATGGATGTATTAGAGCCCCCACGCTCCGCCGCTGTGCGGGTCGCTGCCCCCCGGGGGGCTAATTCCCCTTGGGGCGGCCCGGCGGCGCGTTGTTGCCCCCACGCTCCGCCGCTGCGCGGGTCGCTGCCCCCCGGGGGGGGCTAATTCCCCTTGGGGCGGCCCGGCGGGGAATTGCAGCTTGCGACTTCGAGCTACGTTAGCTGGGGGCTCCCTACAATAGGGGCCATGACTTTTCTAGACCAGTTGCGCACCGCCGAGCGCCAAAACGGTTCCTTGTTGTGTGTGGGTCTGGATCCGGACCCCGCCAAGTTCCCAGAACAATACCGCGGTGACGCTAACCGTATCTTCGACTTCTGCGCCGCCATCGTCGATGCGACGGCCGATTTGGTCATCGCTTTCAAACCGCAAATTGCCTACTTCGCCGCACACCGCGCGGAGGCACAATTGGAACGCTTGGTGGCGCATATCCGCAGCGCAGCGCCGCAAGTTCCGGTCATCCTGGATGCCAAGCGCGGCGACATTGGCAGCACCGCAGAGCAGTATGCGATTGAAGCCTTCGAGCGTTACGGTGCGGATGCCGTCACGCTGTCGCCTTTCATGGGTTTTGATTCGGTCGCGCCCTACCTGAAATACCACGACAAGGGTGCCTTTCTGTTGTGCCGCACCTCCAACCCCGGTGGGGATGATTTGCAGTCGCAGCGACTGGCCTCGGTTGATGGCCAACCCCTCTTGTACGAGCACATTGCGCGTCTGGTCCAGGGACCGTGGAACCTCAATGGCCAATTGGGCTTGGTGGTGGGCGCTACTTACCCGGCAGAGATCGAGCGCGTGCGGGCATTGGCGCCCACAGTGCCCCTGCTGATACCCGGCGTAGGCGCACAAGGAGGCGATGCCGCCGCCACGGTCAAGGCCGGCTGGCGCAGCGGTGCGAACGGTGAAACGGTTGCATCGATCGTCGTGAATTCGTCCCGAGCCATCCTCTATGCATCCGCCGGCCCCGACTTTGCGGAGGCCGCGCGCGCCGAGGCCTTGCGCACGCGTGAACTGCTTGGCACATCCGTTACAGACCGTAACAGTTAAATCGAAATTGAGCGTATTTTTTGCGACTGTGTTGACACTTCGTCGCTAAGCTGCGTTTTCTGGTTACACAGGTGGACACAACATGCTTGACACTGCAATTACGGCCCCGCAACCGCTAGAAGAAATCGGCAGCCTCCATGCCGCGCGGATGAAAGTCAGTGCCGCCCTGACAACGTCTGCGTTGGTTACAGCGTGTGGTGGAGGCGGATCTTCCACTGTCGCGTTGACGACGGGTACCACAACGCCTGGCGCACCCGCTACACCCGTGTCAGGTAATCCAACCTACATGGCGGCCGCCACTGATGAAGAAGCCGCGCGTTTCTTGTTGCAGGCGCAGTTTTCTGCGTCTGACGCCGAAATCGCCGGTTTGCGCAACAAGCCTTACGCCACATGGTTGTCAGAGCAAATGGCCTTACCGGCCGGCGCATTGGGTTTTGACTGGTTGAACCAACGTGGTTACAACGCCGTCAACAGCGCAACCAATTACTACGACAACACCTATCCCGGCGATTACATGCTGTGGAACCAGTTGATGACTTCAACCGACCCGTTGCGC
Organism: Burkholderiales bacterium; assembly: GCA_038317285.1. Lineage (GTDB taxonomy): Bacteria > Pseudomonadota > Gammaproteobacteria > Burkholderiales > Burkholderiaceae_C > Allorhodoferax. Next base: position 12,107 of record JBBQBG010000109.1, read on the forward strand.
AAACGCATTGCGCTGGCGTTGTCGGAGATTTTTGTCGTGTCGTTGTCGGGCCTGGATTTCTCTTGGCGCAGCCATGCCATTGCGGCCTGGTGGGACATGTTGTCAGCCCAAGCCTTTGGCAATTTCCGCAACCTGCTGCAAGAGGTGACCCTGAACCCGGCAATGGGTTACTACCTCAACACCAAAGGCAACCTGAAGGAAAACGTGTCTATCGGTCGTGCGCCCGACGAGAACTATGGTCGCGAGGTCATGCAGTTGTTCACGTTGGGTCTTTACCAGTTGAACCTTGATGGCACGGTGAAACTCGATGCCGGTGGCAACAAGCTGGAAAGCTATACCCAGAGCGACATTACAAACATCGCGCGGGTCTTCACCGGCTGGGACTTTGACCAAACACAAAACGTCAACACGCTGGAGCCGGTCAACAACCGCAACGTTCCCAACACGGTGTTTACACGCATACCGATGCGATTGAATGCAGCCAACCACTCCACGTTGGCATCTACCTTTTTGGGTGCTACCGTTCCCGCGGGTACAGATGGCGTCGCAGCGCTGAAAATCGCATTGGACACGCTGTACAACCACCCTAACGTGGG
>JBBQBG010000110.1:0-12664 GCA_038317285.1 Burkholderiales bacterium
CAGCGTCTTCCAAAATGCGACCGCCTGGTCCCACTCGACGGCGGCGGCTTCGGGGCTGGTGGCGTTGGCTCCGGGGGCCAGCGGGCGGCCCTTGACGTATTCAATGGTTTTCTCGTCCACCGCTACCAAGCCTGCGCGAGCGCCGGCTTCGATGGCCATGTTGCATATCGTCATGCGGCCTTCCATGCTCAGTGCGCGGATCGCGGCGCCACCGAACTCAATCGTGTAACCGGTGCCGCCCGCCGTGCCGATCTTGCCGATGATGGCCAGCACGATGTCCTTGGCAGTGATGCCGTGGGCGACCGTGCCTTCCACCTTCACCAACATATTTTTGGCTTTCTTGGCCAGCAGGGTTTGCGTGGCCATCACGTGTTCGACCTCACTGGTGCCAATCCCGTGTGCCAGCGCGCCAAATGCGCCGTGGGTGGAGGTGTGCGAGTCGCCGCAGACGACGGTCATGCCGGGGAGGGTGGCACCGTTCTCAGGCCCGATGACGTGGACGATGCCTTGGCGGCGCGACAGGAAGGGGAAGTAGGCCGCAGAGCCGAACTCGCTGATGTTGGAGTCCAGCGCCATGACCTGTTCTTTGCTGGTGGGGTCGGTGATGCCGTCATAGCCGCGTTCCCAACCCGTGGTCGGGGTGTTGTGGTCGGCCGTCGCTACGATGGAGCTGACGCGCCAGACCTTTCGACCCGCAACACGCAGACCTTCAAAGGCCTGGGGGCTGGTGACTTCGTGGACCAGGTGGCGGTCGATGTACAGAATCGACGTGCCATCGTCTTCGGTGTGGACGACGTGGTCGTCCCACAATTTGTCGTAAAGCGTGCGTGCAACAGTTGCCATGGGTTATTCCTTCAGAAATTCAATTTTAGGCCGCGGCGTTAAGCGCCACAGCGGCGGTGAGGTGGTCTACTAGCAGCCGTGCTGTGCGCGGCAGCGTGGAAAAGTCGCGGGCTACGAGGTCAATGCGACGTGTGGCCCAGGCGTCCGTCAAGGGTACACAGGCGAGCGCGCTGACGCCACGCACCAGTTCAAAGGCTTGGCGTGGCATCACGCCAATGCCCAGGCCGTTGTGGATCATGCGGCACATCGCGTCCAGCCCGGTTACCTGGATACGCAGTTTGATGGTCTGTCCCAGTGCAAAAGCAGCCTGGCGCATGGCCACATAGATGGAGCTGTTGGAGTGCAGCCCGACATGATCAAAGGCCAGCGTATCTTCAAAGGCGAGCGCAGCACGTCCGGCCAAAGTGTGACTGGCGGGCACGATCAATACCAACTGGTCCTGGCGGTAAGAGCGCGTTTGCAGTTCGCCCACGCCATCAGCTGTGTTGCAGATGCCGAGGTCTGCGGCACCTTCTTGTACCGCGCGAATCACCTCACTGCTGAGGTGCTCTTCGAGGTCGATCTTGATGCTTTGGTGCGCGCGGATGAAAGCGCCGAGGTCTTCCGGCAAAAATTGAACCGTGGCGGAGATGCTGGCATGCACCCGCACCTGCCCACGGATGCCATCGGAATACTCACTGAGTTCGGCCTGCATGCGCTCCAGGCTGAATAGCACGGTGCGCGCATGGTGCAACAGGTTCTGCCCGGCGGGAGTGAGCTGCACGCCCCGCGAATGCCGGTGCAGCAACGCGCTGCCCAGTGTGACCTCCAGGTCGCTTAAGCGCTTGCTCAGCGCTGAGGGGGCAATGAACTCCCGCTCTGCCGCCTTGCCAATGCTGCCCGACTCGCAGACGGCCACGAACAACTGAAGCGAAGTCAGGTCCAAACGGCGGGTGAGGTTGCGATCAGCAGGTTTCATAGAGTCAAGTCATCGTGGAATGCGATGCCAAATGCTATTTTCCCACTGAATCTTCCATCCAGGACTCGTATTTAACGAAGGGTTGTTTCGACGCTGGGAACGACGGCGGCAATTGTTTTACCGCTCATTGCTATCGAAAATATAGCGGCTTACGCATACTCTACGAGGGCTAGCGGCCCGATTTGCTCACAAAAAAGCCCCGGTGCCAGGTATCGGCAGCGGGGCTTTAGGGAGCAATCAGCCACTGGGGCCGATGCGATCAGCGTTGTGCGATGGGCGCGACGTCGCGCTTGACAGAGCCTGTGAACAATTGGCGCGGGCGGCCAATTTTGTACTCGGAGTCACCAATCATTTCGTTCAACTGCGCGATCCACCCCACCGTGCGGGCCAGCGCGAATATAGCGGTGAACAAGGGCACTGGGATGCCAATGGCGCGCTGCACGATGCCGGAGTAGAAATCGACATTCGGGTAGAGCTTGCGCTGCACGAAGTAGTCGTCTTCCAGGGCGATCTTCTCCAGTGCCATGGCCAGCTTGAACAGCGGATCGTTCTCCAGTCCCAGCTCGGCCAGCACTTCCTTGCAGGTCTCCTGCATGAGCTTGGCGCGTGGGTCGTAATTCTTGTAGACACGGTGACCAAAGCCCATCAGCTTCACGCCGGAGTTCTTGTCTTTGACCTTTTCCATGAACTCGCCAACTTTGCTGATGCCACCCATCTTCTGGATGTCTTCCAGCATGTTGAGGCAGGCTTCGTTGGCACCGCCGTGGGCCGGGCCCCACAGGCAGGCCACGCCAGCAGCAATGGCGGCAAACGGGTTGGTGCCCGAGCTGCCACACAGGCGCACGGTGGAGGTGGAGGCATTCTGCTCGTGGTCGGCGTGCAACGTAAAGATGCGGTCCAGTGCGCGCTCGATGACGGGGTTGACCACGTAGGGCTCGCAGGGCGTGGCAAACATCATGTGCAAGAAGTTGCCGGCGTAGCTCAGGTCGTTCTTGGGGTACATGTAGGGCTGGCCTACGGTGTACTTGTAGGCCATTGCCACCAAAGTCGGCATTTTGGCAATCAGACGGATCGCGGAAATGTCGCGGTGCTCGGGATTGGTGATGTCGGTGCTGTCATGGTAGAAGGCCGACAGGGCGCCCACAAGGCCGGTCATGATGGCCATCGGATGCGCATCGCGGCGGAAGCCACGCAAGAAGAACTGCATCTGTTCGTTGACCATGGTGTGCTGGGTCACGCGGCGCGTGAAGTCGGCCTTGCCAGCAGCATTGGGCAGGTTGCCATACAGCAGCAGGTGGCAGGTTTCCATGAAATCGCAGTTGGTGGCTAACTGTTCAATCGGGTAACCGCGGTACAACAACTCACCCTTGTCGCCGTCGATATAGGTGATCGCCGACTGGCAAGCCGCCGTGGACAAAAAGCCCGGGTCGTAGGTAAACATGCCGGTCTGCGCGTAAAGCTTGCGGATGTCGACGACATCGGGCCCGACGCTACCCTGGTACACCGGTAGTTCGACACTAGGGCTGCCATTGCTGAAGGACAGCGTGGCTTTGTTGTCAGCTAATTTCATTTTCGACCTTTCAACAGTTTTTTCTCAACATACTCAAAACTTCGTGCACATCTTCGCGATCCAGCGGCTCGGATACTTGCGCCAGCGACTTGCGTGCCAATTGCACGTCTAGTAAATCGTTGTCGCTCAGGTCCATCAACAGGCCCAATGCATTTCCTTGGCGCACCGTCAGCGACTCGCTGAAGTTTTTGAAAAACCGCTCAATGAAGAGATCGTTCTCCAGCAAACCGCGGCGGCAACGCCACCGCAATTTACTCAGAGCCCGTTCGCCCAGCAGTTCGCCATCGACTCCGTGCATATTCATCAGACCGTGCGCAACACCATCATTTCCTTGATCTTGCCAATGGCCTTGGTGGGGTTCAGTCCCTTGGGGCAGACATCGACACAGTTCATGATGGAGTGGCAACGGAACAGGCGGTAGGGGTCTTCCAGGTTGTCCAGGCGTTCACCGGTGGCCAGGTCACGGCTGTCCGCCAAAAAGCGATAGGCTTGCAGCAAACCTGCGGGGCCAACGAACTTGTCCGGGTTCCACCAGAAGCTGGGGCACGCGGTGGAGCAGCTCGCACACAAGATGCATTCGTACAGACCGTTGAGCTCTTCGCGCTCTTCGGGGCTCTGCAAGCGCTCTTTCTCGGGTGGTACGGTGTCGTTGATCAGGTAGGGCTTGATCGAGTTGTACTGCTTGAAGAACTGTGTCATGTCCACGATCAAATCGCGGATCACGGGCAGGCCCGGTAGCGGCTTCAACACAATCTTGCCTGGCAAAGTCAGCATGTTGGTCAGGCAGGCCAGGCCATTTTTTCCGTTGATGTTCATGGCGTCCGATCCGCAAACGCCTTCGCGGCAGGAGCGGCGGAAGGAGATGGTTGGGTCCACCGCCTTGAGCTTCATCAACGCATCGAGCAGCATGCGCTCGTGGCCGTCGAGTTCGACCTCAATGTCCTGCATATAGGGCTTGGCATCCTTGTCTGGATCGTAGCGGTAGATGGAGAAAGTGCGTTTGGTCATATTCGATCTCTTTTGGTCGGTATCAGAATGTGCGGGTCTTCAGCGGCACGGATTCAACGGTCAAGGGCTTCATTTGCACGGGCTTGTAGGACAGGCGGCTACCTTCGCTGTGCCACAGGGTGTGCTTGTGCCAGTCGGTATCGTTGCGGCCGTTCGGATGTTGCGGTGTATCGCCGTAATCATTCACCGAATGTGCGCCACGGCTTTCACGGCGGGCCGCCGCAGAAACCATGGTGGCTTGCGCCGATTCGATCAGGTTGTCCACTTCCAGCGCTTCGATGCGCGCGGTGTTGAACACTTTGGACTTGTCTTTCAGGCCAATCTTGTTGACGCGCTCGCGCAAGGCTGCGATTTTGGTCACGCCTTCATCCATGGTTGCCTGGGTGCGGAACACGCCGGCATACTGTTGCATGGCCGCGCGCAAATCGTCCGCCACGTCCTGTGCGTATTCGCCGTCGGTAGTGTTGTCCAGCCGTGCCAGGCGGGCCAGGGTCTTGTCGGCAGCACCGGCAGGCAAACTCTTGAATGACGTCTTTTTGTTGTGTTCAACGATGTGGTTGCCCGCTGCGCGCCCGAACACCAGCAAGTCCAACAAGGAGTTGGTGCCCAGGCGGTTTGCCCCGTGCACGCTGACGCAAGAGCATTCGCCCACGGCGTAAAGGCCATTGACCACCTGGCTCTTGTTGTCAGCGTCTTGCGTGACGACCTGGCCATGGATGTTGGTGGGGATACCGCCCATTTGGTAATGGATGGTGGGCACGACCGGAATAGGCTCGCGGGTAATGTCGACGTTGGCGAAGTTGTGGCCAATCTCCAGCACTGAAGGCAGGCGTTTTTTGATGGTGTCGACGCCCAGGTGGGTCATGTCCAGGTTGATGTAGTCCTTGTTAGGACCGCAGCCACGGCCTTCCTTGATTTCCTGGTCCATGCAGCGCGAGACGAAGTCACGGGGCGCCAAATCCTTGTAGGCGGGTGCATAGCGCTCCATGAAGCGTTCACCATTGCTGTTACGCAAAATTGCGCCTTCGCCACGGCAGCCTTCGGTCAATAGCACACCCGCGCCCGCGACGCCGGTAGGGTGGAATTGCCAGAACTCCATGTCTTCGAGCGGGATACCGGCGCGTGCGGCCATACCCAAGCCATCGCCCGTGTTGATGAAGGCGTTGGTTGACGCGGCAAAAATGCGGCCGGCGCCACCGGTGGCCAACAGCACGGTTTTGGCGTGCAGCACGTGCAGGTCGCCGGTTTCCATTTCCAGGGCCGTGACACCGACCACGTCACCTTCGGCATCGCGAATCAGGTCCAGTGCCATCCACTCGACAAAGAAGCTGGTCTTGGCGGCCACGTTTTGTTGGTACAGCGTGTGCAGCATGGCGTGGCCCGTGCGGTCGGCTGCGGCGCAGGCGCGTTCGACCGCCTTTTCGCCGTAGTTGGCAGTGTGGCCGCCGAACGGGCGCTGGTAAATGGTGCCGTCCGGGTTGCGGTCAAATGGCATGCCCATGTGTTCCAGGTCATACACCACCTTGGGCGCTTCGCGGCACATGAATTCGATGGCGTCCTGATCGCCCAACCAATCCGAACCTTTGACGGTGTCGTAGAAATGGTAGTGCCAGTTGTCGTCATTCATGTTGCCCAGCGATGCGCCAATGCCGCCCTGGGCAGCGACGGTATGCGAGCGGGTGGGGAACACCTTGGAGAGCACCGCCACGTTCAAACCGGCCCGAGCCAGTTGCAGCGATGCGCGCATGCCGGAGCCGCCGGCGCCGACGATGACGACGTCAAATTTTCGAGTGGTAGGGGAGTAGGTCATGGGTTCAATCTCTAACGTTCGGTGCAATCACAGGCGCCACAGGACTTGGATGGCCCAACCCGCGCAGGCTACGAGCCAGACAATGGCGAACACTTGCAGTGCCAGCCGTACATAAACGGGCTGGATGTAGTCCATGAAAATTTCACGCATGCCAACCCAAGCGTGGTACAGCAAGGAAATGATGACGCAGAAGGTCAGCGTCTTCATCCACTGGGTAGAGAAGATGCCGGCCCATTTGTCGTAGCCCATCGGACCTTTGCGCAACAGCACTTGCGCCAATACGATGAGGGTGAAGAGTGCCATCAGCAAGCCGGTGACGCGTTGGGCCAGCCAGTCGCGCAGACCGTAGTGCGCGCCTACGACGATGCGCTTGGAGCCATAGTTAACAGACATGATCAGTTCCTGGTTTTGTGAGTGGGATGCGGTAGCGGCAGGGCGTTGCGATCAATACAGGCCAAATAATTTGGCTCCGAATGCCACGGTCAATACCAGGCTCAGGCCCAGGGTCCATTGCGCGGTTGAACGACCTTCTTCCTTGCTGACGGTGTGAAAAAGGTCCATGCGGATGTGGCGCAGACCGGCGAAGAAATGGTGTAAGTAAGCCCAGATCAACACCAACGCCAGCAATTTAAAGACCACGCCGGGAACCGACCCAATGCCTTGGTTGAACAACGAGGTAAAGCGCGCGAACGATATCTCTGAGCTGACCGAGGTGTCAAACATCCAAATGATGAAAGGCATCAGCAAAAACATGAACAGGCCGCTGCCGCGGTGCAAGATGGAGACGATCGCCGCCACGGTCATGCGGTAGGTCGGTAAATCCTTGAAGGCGTTGATGTTGCGGAACTCAGGCCGTTTGGCCCGGATGGAAGAGGGTAGCTCAGACATGGATGGGCTTTCTGTTGGTAACCGTATGTAATTATTGCCGTTATCGGTCAAAATTCTATTGCACCGCAGCAGGCTGACGCTTGACTTGCACGAGCAACCTAGTCAATTGAGGGTAGTTCTCTAGTAATGCTTGTTGGTCAGGGACAGGCCGCGGCGCAATTCCATCGGCGCATCGTTGTAGGTGTAGGCAATGCGCTCCACGCTCAATAGCGGCGTCTTGGCGTCGGTTTGTAACAGTTCACACTGTTCGGCATCGGGCAAGATGGCGCGAATTTTTTCTTCTGCGCGGACCATGCGTACACCAAATTCAGTCTCGAACAAGGCATACATGGGCCCATTGGAGTCTCGCAGACGCTCCGCTGTCAGGCCTTTGAAGGGCGCGGCGGGTAGCCACAGGTCTTCCAAAATGGTCGGAACGGAGGCGAACGACAACACGCGTCGCACTTGTAGCACGGCGTCTCCAGCCCGCACGGCCAGAGCCTTGGCAACCTCCACAGAGGCGCGGGTGCGTTTGCAGTCGATGATGTGCCGCTGGGCCGGCCCTTCGCTGTTGGGGTCGCCGTTGTCCGGTATCAGTTTCAGGAACCGGTATTGGATCTGGCGCTCGGCGTGGGTGGCGACAAAGGTGCCCTTTCCCTGGCGGCGCACAAGAAGGTTTTCAGCAGCCAACTCGTCAATGGCTTTTCGCACGGTGCCTTGGCTCACCTTGAAGCGTGCCGCCAATTCCATCTCGCTGGGTATCGCGGCGCTGGGCTTCCACTCGCCGGCCTGCAAGCTTTGCAGAATCAACACCTTGATCTGCTGGTACAACGGGCTGAACGCCGGCGTGGAGTGCGCAGGCGTGACAGGTCCTCCGCCTTGCGCATCAGGAGCGGCGGCGCTGTCGGTGTTGGATATAGGCGTTGCGGACATGAAAATTGCTTGTGGGAGTCAGCTTGGAGTCAGTCTCGAATTCTTGCCTAATCATATCTTATATAAGACATAAGACAAATTGACTGTGTGGCAAATTCGGGGGTAAACTCTTAGGCATTCTGAAGGATTCAGCCATTTGTCTGGGTCCCCCGGACTGCCCCCGTTTTTACATCACTTCCTGGAGTTATCACCATGAGCAAGAAGCCCGTTCGCGTCGCCGTCACCGGAGCAGCCGGTCAAATTGGATACGCCATTCTGTTTCGCATCGCCTCTGGCGAAATGCTGGGCAAAGACCAGCCCGTTGTGTTGAGCCTGTTGGAAGTGCCGGTTGAGAAAGCCCAGCAAGCGCTGCAAGGCGTGATGATGGAATTGCAAGATTGCGCATTCCCCTTGCTGGTCGGCATGGAAGCCCACAGCGACCCCATGACTGCCTTCAAGGATGTCGACTACGCAATGTTGATCGGTTCGCGCCCCCGTGGCCCTGGCATGGAACGCGCCGAACTGTTGGCCGTCAACGCCGAAATCTTTACGGCTCAGGGCAAGGCACTGGACAAGGTTGCCAGCCGCAACGTCAAGGTGCTGGTGGTCGGCAATCCCGCTAACACCAACGCCTACATCGCGATGAAGAGCGCACCGAGCCTGCCACGCAAGAACTTCACCGCCATGCTGCGGCTGGACCACAACCGTGCCCTGAGCCAGATCGCTGCCAAGACCGGCAAGGCCGTGGCAGATATCGAGAAGATGGCCGTATGGGGCAACCACTCGCCAACGATGTACGCCGACTACCGCTTCGCCACGATCGGCGGCGCCAGCGTCAAGGACATGATCAACGACCAGGATTGGAACGCCAACACATTCTTGCCTACCGTGGGCAAGCGCGGCGCGGCCATCATCGCTGCACGTGGCGTGTCGTCCGCCGCATCGGCTGCCAACGCCGCCATCGACCACATGCGTGATTGGGCCCTGGGCACCAATGGCAAGTGGGTCACCATGGGTATCCCGTCGGACGGCCAATACGGCATCCCCAAAGACACCATGTTCGGCTTTGCCGTGACCTGCGAAGGCGGCGAATACAAGATCGTCGAAGGCTTGGATGTAGATGCTTTCTCGCAAGAGCGCATCAATGTCACGCTGAAAGAGTTGCAAGACGAGCAGGCTGGCGTTGCCCACCTTCTGTAATCGGCCACTGCAGTGCCCCATCCGCGCGACGTACTTTTAGGCGCCCAGGACGCGGCAGGTTTGTTACCTGTCTGCGACCACTACAGCGGTGTCGAAGCGCGGATGGTCAAAAGTCTGCAGCTACAGGCGGACATGGCACAAGAGTTCGGCGTTTGCGTGTTTGATGTCACGCTGGACTGCGAAGACGGAGCCCCTGTTGGTGGCGAACGTGATCAGGCAAACATGGTTGCAGCCCTCGCCAATAGTGCGCATGCAGCTCCTCAATTGATAGCAAATGGTTTGCCACGACGGGTCGGGGCCCGGTTGCACGCGGTAGACCACCCGGCCTTTGCGGCCGATGTGGAAATCGTCGTGGGTGGTGCCGCACCGGCCTTGAGCTACATCATGGTGCCCAAGGTTGAATCGTTGGCCGACGTGGAAACCGCGGTGGCTGCCATCGATGCCGCTGTGAAGCCCGGTCAGCGGCCTAACGCAATTCCGTTGCACGTATTGATCGAGTCTCCTGCAGCAGTGCACCGCGCGTTTGAGATTGCAGCCCATCCCCGCGTGCAGTCCCTCAGCTTTGGCTTGATGGACTTTGTATCGTCCCACGCCGGCGCCATTCCGCACACGGCCATGGGCGTGCGCGACACGGCGGACTGCGAGACGTTAGACCAATTCCACCACCCCCTGGTGGTCCGCGCCAAGTTGGACATTGCCAGCGCCTGCCACGCTGCGGGCAAAGTGCCGTCCCATTGCGTGGTGACAGAGTTGCGAGATGCCAGCGTCGTTGAGCGCTCGGCACACATGGCCGCCGCGTCCTTTGGTTACACCCGGATGTGGAGCATCCACCCCTCCCAGATTCGGCCGATTCTGCGGGCGTTTACGCCGTCGGAAGAAGATATTGACTTGGCCGCACGCATCGTCGAAAGGGCCAGTCTCGCAGAATGGTCGCCGATCGCAGTCGATGGCAAGTTGCACGACCGCGCCAGTTTCAGGTATTTTTGGCAGGTGCTGGAGCGGGGCAGCCAGACTGGTTGCACCATCCCCGAACCTGTGCGTATGTATTTTTCGTCCCAAGTCTATTAAAAAATAATGAGGTTCTTCTCCATGACAAAACAATCCGCATCTGGCTTGCTGCTGTTGGCCGCGGCCATGGCTTTTCCGGCCGTCGCGGCCGACAAACCTGCCGCCAAAGCAGCCCATACAACGCCCGCCAAGCATGCGCAGCCCGTGGTTCTGGCGCCAGTGGAGATGTCGCCTGAGCAAATGGCCATTGCCAGCAAGGTGCTGGTTGGCAAGATCAATTGTGAATTGGGTGCCGTGGTGACGATGACGAATGACGAAAATTCGCCCGGGCGTTTCTTCTTGGACATGGCTAACAAACGCTATGCGTTACTGCCCGTTGTAACCAGCACTGGAGCCATCCGCCTGGAGGAAGAATCCAGCGGCGCGGTGTGGATACAACTGGGCAACAAGTCCATGTTGATGAACCAAAAGGAAGGCAAGCGCCTGGCCGACGACTGCATGAACCCCGACCAATTGCTGGTAGCCCAAGCCCTGGAGCGCAATCCTCAGCCGAGTTTGCTGGATGCGCCCAAAGACGCCCTGGTCCCCATCGGCGCTGGCGGAGCGGTGCAGGAGTTGGTCCCCAACCCGGAGCCGCCACCCAAGCCGAAGGCCATGGCTAAAGCCAAGAAAAAATCAAAATAGATAGCAGGCTATGCCCTATTTACGAGGGCTAGTGAGTGTTTTGTGTTGCATAAGAAGGAGTGAATACGATGTTGAAAGCCTACCGTGACCATGTGGCCGAACGTGCTGCACTGGGCATCCCACCGCTGCCGCTGTCGGCCAAGCAAACCGGTGAAGTGATTGAGTTGCTGAAGGCGCCGCCCGCCGGTGAAGAAGCGTTTTTGGTGGATCTGATCACCCACCGCGTGCCGGCTGGCGTGGATGACGCTGCCAAGGTCAAGGCCAGCTATCTGGCGGCCGTGGCCCACGGAACTGAAAAGTGCGCATTGATCTCGCGTGGGCGTGCTACCGAGCTGCTGGGTACCATGCTGGGCGGCTACAACATCAGTCCGCTGGTTGATTTGCTGGACGACGCGGCGGTTGCAAGCCAAGCCGCAGAAGGCCTGAAAAAAACCTTGTTGATGTTCGACCAGTTTCACGACGTTAAAGAAAAAGCCGACAAAGGCAACGCCTACGCCAAGGCCGTGCTGCAGAGCTGGGCCGATGCCGAGTGGTTCACCAGCCGCCCCGAAGTACCGCAAAGTATCACGTTGACGGTATTCAAGGTGGCCGGTGAAATCAACACCGACGACCTGTCGCCCGCGCCAGACGCGTTCAGCCGCCCTGACATTCCGTTGCATGCGCTGGCCATGCACAAGAATGCACGGCCCGGCGTCGTGCCCGAAGAGGACGGCAAACGCGGACCGGTCAATTTCATTGGCAGCCTCAAGTCCAAGGGTCATCTCGTGGCCTACGTGGGTGATGTTGTGGGTACGGGCTCCAGTCGCAAATCGGCCACCAACTCCGTTTTGTGGTTCACTGGTGAAGACATTCCGTTTGTGCCAAATAAGCGTTTTGGTGGCGTGTGCCTCGGTAGCAAGATTGCCCCGATTTTCTATAACACTATGGAAGACTCGGGCGCGCTGCCAATCGAGCTGGACGTTGACCAGATGAATATGGGCGATGTGGTCGAATTGCGTCCCTACGAAGGCAAGGCGTTGAAGGACGGCAAGGTGATTGCAGAGTTCAAGGTTAAAAGCGATGTGCTGTTTGACGAAGTGCGCGCTGGTGGTCGTATTCCATTGATCATCGGCCGCGGCCTGACCGCCAAGGCGCGCCATGCGTTGGGTCTGCCGGTCAGCACGCTATTCCGTTTGCCACACAACCCGACCGACACCCACAAGGGTTTCACGCTGGCGCAAAAAATGGTGGGCCGCGCATGCGGACTGCCGGTTGTCGATGGCAACCAGCTAGGCGTGCGGCCCGGCACCTATTGCGAGCCCAAGATGACCAGCGTGGGTTCGCAAGACACCACCGGCCCCATGACCCGCGACGAGCTAAAAGACCTGGCGTGCCTGGGCTTTAGCGCCGATCTGGTGATGCAGTCCTTCTGCCACACCGCGGCCTACCCTAAGCCCGTGGACGTGAAGATGCACCACGAGCTGCCCGACTTCATTAGCACCCGCGGCGGTGTGCCGTTGCGTCCCGGTGACGGCATCATCCACAGCTGGCTCAACCGTATGTTGTTGCCCGATACCGTGGGCACCGGCACGGGTGAAGTCGCCTTCGAAGACATCAGCGACTCACGGTGGACCCACTCGTCGTTCTTCGAGCCCACCGACGTTCGCGCGCCCGACAAGACCTACGTTCGCAAGGGCGCCTTCATCGACGGGGTCGAAGAGTTCGCCGCGCTGCACTACGGCCTGGCCCCCCGCCGCGTTCAGGTGATGGACCCTCAGCAGCGCCTGGCGATCGAGATGACTCGGCAAGCTCTGGCCGACGCAGG
>JBBQBG010000111.1:0-12506 GCA_038317285.1 Burkholderiales bacterium
GGTGTTGATGGCGTTCATTGCGGCCAACTGTTTGCTGGCAGCGGCGTGCTGGCCGTTGCGCCAATAGGCCACGCCCAGATGAAAGTGCAATTCTTCAAAACCCGTGGTGAGTGACGCGGCCCGCTCCAGGGCGCTGATCGCGGCGCCGTTGCGCCCTTCTTCCAGGGCGGCCATGCCCAGTCCCATCCAGTAATAAGGGTCCTCGTCCTGGCGTTTGGCCAGCAGCGCGGCATAGTGCTCAGCTTCGGCATTGCGCCCCTGCGCCCGCAGCAGGGTGTGCAAGGTGCGCAGTGGCGAATACGATGGGCCGTCCAGCGCAATGGCCTGGCGCAGCAATTGCTCGGCACCTGGCAACAGGCCACGCTTGGCGTACAACTGCGCGAGGTTGCCGAATGCGGGGGAAAACTCTGGCGCTGTTTCAATCGCGGCACGGTAGTAGGCATAGGCCCGTACATCGTCTTTTTGCACCAGGTACTCCGTGGCCCGGTTGTTGTAATAGCGGGCCATGATGGCGCTATCGGTCAACCATTGGCCAGAGCGACGGGTGCCGATTTGCGGTTCGAAATCAATGATTAAGCTGCCCGCACCAAAGGACTGGCCATTGATCCGCACTTCGTCCCCATGGCGCACAACAACATTGACATGGCCGTTGATGAAGTCCACCCCATCGCGCCGGTCCACAGAAGCGGGGACCTGCACCTCTTGCATATGGGCGTCAATGCCCAGGTATCGGGCGAAGGCATAGGCCAGGATGGTCAGAGACAAACAATCACCCCGCTTGTTATGCCAAGTCTGCGAGGCACCGGTGGTATGGCCGTTGGCATAGGACAGGCGTATGCCGTTGGGACCATACAAGCGCGCCACCAACAAATCCAGACGCCCCTCGGTCGAGCGGGACGCCCCATCATCCAGCCGCAAGCTGCGCACCACTTCAGGGTCCAGCGCAAACACGGATGCCCGTGTTTCGGTGACCAGGCTGCGCTGGTAGGCAAATTCGCTGTCTTGCCAGACCGAGTCTGGTGGCGCCAGGTTGCTGGCGACCTTGGGCGAAGCGCAGCCCCCCAAACCCATCACGACGAATAAGACTGCGCTGAGGCTTTTGCAATCCATGGTATCTCCCCAAAACGGGGTTAAGCTCCCTGCGGGGAAGTATGGACACAGACACGACCGGGGTCAAGTGACGGACGGATACCCGGCAATTGTTACCAAGCCCTAACTGGCTCCGGCCGCCACGCGCTGTCCAAACCCAAGGGCTTTCAGCGCCCAGGTTGGCTGCTGCTTTGGGGCGTCGTTTTGCCGCTGTTGTTCTCGAAAACAACGACCACGGCGCTGGTCTTGGTACGGGCTTTGAACCAATTTTCTACCCGCACCTTTTCTTGCGCCGACAAAGTTCGGGATGTTTTTGCGCTCAACTGCAGCAATCTTCGCGTGCTACCGTCGGGTGCTGCGCATACAGTTCCAATGCAATGTCTTGCGCATTTCCAAACGCCGCATTTTTCAAGGTGAGCTCTTGCTGCAACTTCTGGACCTGCTCTTCCTTCACTCGTAAGGCTTCCTGTCCATTGGTCTACAGGTCACTCAGCAGACTTGACTTCAAAGCCGTTACATCAACTTTGTTGTCCCCTGTCTGATGGACAATGATTTTCACCAAGTCGAAGTCGTAACCGGCAGCGCCCAGACCAGCACCCATGATCGGCCCCATCAGCGAAGAGATCAACATCGCTCCAATAATCACTGCGGTCGAGTTGACGTTCAGGCCAATCGATGCGCCAACGCATGCCGCAATCGACTGTCTGTCGGCGGTACTGCTTTTGCATGCGGAACGTCCGGGTTCATGCGGGCTCCCGGGCTGAACTCGCCCCGATGGACTTATCGATAACCCGACCGATGGTTAGCCCCTGACCGAGCATTGAAAAAATCACCACGCCATAGGTCAACGCCAGGATGACATCACGCGACGGTCCAATGGGCAGGGAGAGCGCCAAGGCAACCGAAATGCCTCCGCGCAAACCGCCCCAGGTCAACACTTTCCAAGCCCCAATCGGAAGCCGCATCCCCCGCTCAGCAAGACTGACGGGTAATCCCACGGTCAACCACCGGGCGAACAGGGTGATGAAGACGACCGCGACGCTCAGCCCAAACAGCGCCCAGGACAAGGACAACAAAATAATCTCCAGACCAAGGAGTACAAAGAGCACCGCGTTCAATATTTCATCCATCAACTCCCAGAACAGATCGATGTGGTGGCGCGTTGTATCCGACATGGCGGTCTCCCGCCCGTGGTTGCCTATCAACAATCCCGTCACAACCATCGCCAAAGGCCCGGACACGTGCAGCTTGGTCGCCAACAGGTAACCGCCCAACACTCCGGCCAAGGTCAGCAGTACCTCGACACTGTAGTTGTCAATGCTGCGCAGCATGTAATAGAGTAAGGCCCCCAACGCCAAGCCAAGCGATAGGCCGCCGCCGACTTCATGCAACACCAACCAGGCGATACCGGCAAAGTCTGGCATCTGGCCCTTGACAGCCACGCCCAACAATAGCGCGAAAAGCACGACACTGACGCCATCGTTGAATAGCGACTCTCCGGCAATCACGACGTTCAGGCTATCGGGAGCCTTGTACTGCTTCAGCACGCCCTGCACCGCAACGGGGTCGGTGGGAGAAATCAGTGCACCGAAGACCATGCAGTACCAAAAGGATGTACTGAACCCAGCTGCCAGCAGCATGTAATAAGTGCCGACCCCGACGATCACAGTGGACAACACCGTGCCAATGACCGCCAGCCCCAAAATCGGCCATTTGTAACTTCGCAATTGGCCGATATTGACGTGCAACGCTCCCGCAAACAGCAACAAAGACAACATGCCGTCCATGACGACTTTTGAGAAGTCGATACCGCGCAAAAATGCCAGGGTCGGCCCGGACACCTCGCCCCAACCCAACTGGTGCAGGCCCACAATGGAGAGTGAGATCGCCATGGCAATGGACATGACACCGATGGTCCCTGGCAAACCTACCCAACGGTGGTTGATATAGGCCAGAACGGCCGTAACGCACAGGCAGATAACCGCCACTTCAAACATATCGTTCCTTCAATCCAATGGGTGGCGCCGCCGAATGCGCACATGGCGCCCGAGGGGGGGTAACCCAGTATATCTAGCGGTGGCGAGCCCCAGGGCACGGGATTCAGCTCAGTTCATACAGCGTTCGCGCGCCCTAAATACATTTGAACAAATGTAGTACGATGGTTAACATGCACCGACACACGAGTGTGTGATCCCACGCTACATGTCGACAGCTAGCGATTTTTTGCGTTGCCGCCGCGTGGCCTTCCCTTCAACAAGAGACAAGCAAAATGCCATTTCAAAAGCCAGCGATGTTGATTGGCGTGTCCGCGCGCATCTACTACCCCAACGGGCCTGTGCTGGACCTAGGTGGGGTTTGGACCAAGACACTGCACTATCTGGAGCAATCGGTAGCGCTTTGGCTGATCCGAGGTGGCGCGCTTCCGGTCATGATCCCGGCCTTTGAGTCTGACAGCCTGGTCCGCAGAGAACACCTCAATCTGCAGCACTATGTGGAGGCGTTGGACGGCTTGGTCCTGCAAGGCGGGAACGACGTCGCGCCGGAGTCCTACGGTGAAACACCGTTGCAGCCCCAGTGGCATGGTGACGCCATCCGCGACCGTTATGAGATGGAACTCATCCACGCATTTGTCGACGCCGGGAAGCCCGTGTTTGGCATCTGCAGGGGATTGCAGGTCTTGAATGTGGCCTTTGGGGGAACCCTTTGGCAAGATCTGCCAACGCAATGCCCGAATGCCGCACGCCATATTCACGAAGGTCTATACGAACACAACGTGCATGACCTGACCATTACCCCCGGCGGGTGGCTCCATGGTCTTTATCCTGAGCTGACCGCGTGCACGGTAAACAGCATTCACCACCAAGGCATCAAGACCTTGGCTCGCGGGTTTGACACCGAGGCCGTCTGCCCGCTCGATGGCCGGATTGAGGCCATTCGCAGGCAACACGGCGGCTTCGTCGCCGGTGTGCAATGGCACCCGGAGTTTGCGTCGCCGACCTCCACGTCAAACTTTGATGACGGCCCTATGCTTGGCAGTTTTCTGAAGGCGGCCCGAGAGCGAAGGAACAACAAAGAGACATCGGCACAAAGCGAGGTTTATGTCAACGGCATGTGCATCTAAGACGCCATTTCAGAAGAGGGGAACTACATGGAATTTGCGAAATCGGCTGCACTGACGTTTGGACTCGAACTGGAATTCCAGATCGTCAACCAGGCGACTGGGCTACTATCCCCCTCCAGTCTGGACATATGGAAAGAACTATCTGACCGCGAAGACGTGGCGCGGTTTTCGCTGGAAGCGACCCTCTCCACCATGGAGATCAACTCCTCGGTCCACACGACCGCAGACGCCATGGCTGAAGAGATTGGGGTGCTTACCGAACACATCCGAGCGGTGGCCAAAACCTTGGGTTTGGATATTCGTGGCGGTGGCACCCAGATGACGCAATTCTGGAATGAGCGTGTCATGGCGCCTACCGACCGCGCCAAGGAGTTAGAGAAGAAATTTGGATTTCTTCCCAAGCGCTTCTCCACCTACGGCATGCATGTGCATATCGGCATGACCAGCGGAAATGATGCCGTCAGGGTTGGCAATATGTTGCAATGCCTGTGCCCGCTCTTCATCGCCATGTCTGCAGCATCGCCCTTCTTGCAACGCGCCGACACCGGTTTCGCCGCTGCGCGCCCGCTGGAGCCCTTGATGTACCCCCATGGCGGCCCCATGCCTGAACTGCAGGATTGGACCCATTTTGAGGATGTCGCGCAGGAGCTGTTCGCAACTGAACTGGCCAATTCACTCAAAGACATCTACTGGGATGTGCGTCCAAAGCCCGAGTTTGGAACCGTTGAGATCCGTGTATTTGATACACCGCTTTCTGTTAAAAAAGCGGTCGCAATGGCCGCGTTCTCGAGAGCCTGCTCTTCGCTGGCGCTGAACGGCCAGCTGCGTTTTTCTGACAAGCCCAGGCCCGCTACCGCCGAACGGGTCAGCCGATTCCTGGCTTGCCGTGATGGTATGGGCGCCGTCCTTTTCAACCCCTTTGTCAGAGACTGGATGCCAGCACGCGCTTGGTTCGAACAAATGTTGGATGCAGCCCGACAGCAACCCATCTATGCCGTGGATTCCGAACAGCTTGAATATCTGAAGGTGGTCATGGATGGGGAACAGGACTATGAGTTCATGCGCAAAGCGTGGGCAAACGTACAGGCAAACAACGCCAACCCGGTCGATCTGGCGTGGAGTCTGCCAAGATACTCCGAGCAACTTTGCGAACTGCTAACCTGAACAGAGCGGGTTGTTTTTTGCCTGCGTTTTCAAAAACCGCCTGGATACAGCATTGACAATGCCTAACGGGCCAAATACCCACAAGGAGAGTGTGATGCGTCTGCGTTTACTGACGGTGTTGGCCTTGATTGCGCTGTTGGCTGCTTTTGTTGCACTCAACTGGTCTGTGTTTGCGACGCCAACGGAACTCAGCCTTGGCGTATTCCGCTTTGACGCACCACTGGGACTGGCCATGCTAGGTCTGACGGTGGCGATTTCGCTGGTCTTTGTTGTCTACATGGCGATCTGGCAGGGCAGGATTCTGATGGAAACGCGCCACCAGGCAAAGCAACTTGAACTCCAGCGAACGCTGGCCGATCAAGCAGAGGCTTCGCGATTTATCGAACTCCGCACGGCCATGCTGGCTGAGTTCGTGCAACTGTCTGACCGCCTCAAACAATCACACGATGGATTGCGACAAGAGATGCACGACAACGTCAGCTCATTGGCAGCCATGCTGGGTGAAATCGACGACCGCATCAAAAGTCGCCCGGCAGAACCGCCGCGATGACGTTCAAATTGCGCTAAAGCTGGGCCAAGGGGGTTTTGGCGGCGCTTTCATCGGCGTTTAGCAGCATCAGCAGCTGGCTTAAATCCTGCTCCAACCGTAACAGTGTCTTCGTATCCAATTCCGACAGCGCCTTGGGCAACACACCAGAAAAAGGCCCCGGCACTTTCTTCAACAGTGCGCGCCCCGCCGCCAAGATGTACAGCTGAACCGCGCGCTTGTCCACCCCTTTGCGCTCCACCTTGACGAGCCCAAGCTTGAGGAGGGCTTTGACAAGGTTGCTGGCGGTCGTTTGGTGGATATCCAACGCATTGGCCAGATCATTCATGCCAATGCCGGGTTGGGCCCGGATGGCACTCAAAGCCCACACCTGCGCACCCCCGATACCGGCGCGCTTTTCGACTTGCTGGAAATGTGTTTTGACGGCGTTAAAAACCGACCGAAAATGCCGCAACACCTGGGCTGCCGAATCGGCTGCGTCGGGACCAACGGCGCCTTCAGCTGCGTCTGACTTTGGCAGTTTTTTGGACGCCGCACCGGTAACTGTATTCATCTAAGGGCTTACATATTTGAGCGATGGATGGCGTGCATTATGCCGACCCGGTGGCATTCGACAGCCTTGCCAGTGTGACCAAGCAGCAATGTGCCATGCGTCCGTTAGGCGGTAGCTTTTTTGTATTTTACATTTGAACAAATGTGGTTTATGGATACAATTTGCGCATGCATCGACATCCGGACGTCATATCTTCAATTCAGACAGAGTTGTATGACTGGCGGCTTTGGACAACCCGCGTGGTCGTCTTGGCATTTGCGTGTCTGGCTGGGCTTACCGTCGTCGCCTTTACGCTCCTGAGTGAGCGGGCCCTGACAAGCTTTCACACATTGAATGCCACCGCCTGGTGGGCGCCACTTTTGTTAACCCCCATTTGCACTGCGGGCATCGTTTGGTGCACGCGAAGGTATGCGCCCGGCGCTGCTGGCTCGGGCATTCCGCAAGTCATGGCGGCATTGTCGACGGGCATAGCCTCAACGTCTTTGTTTGTATCGTTTCGATTGACCGTTGCGAAGATCCTGCTCACCACATGGGGGCTGTTCGCAGGGCTTTCTCTGGGCCGCGAGGGGCCATCGGTCCAAATTGCGGCGGGGGTCATGCACAGTGCGCGACGCTGGCTGCCAAAAAAACACGTGGTGTCTGACCATGGCTTGCTGATGGCAGGCGGTGCAGCCGGCATTGCAGCAGCTTTCAATACACCATTGGGCGGAATTCTTTTCGCCATTGAAGAGTTGACGCGCAAACCCGGCCAGCGCAGCAATGGGCTGGTCATGGCCGCCATCGTGCTTGGCGGGATGATGGCGGTCTCAGTCTTCGGAAATTCGACCTACTTTGGCATCATCCCCTCGGAAAAAATTGGCTTCAGTCTGCTCCTGCCCGGTCTTCTGGTCGCGCTGGCCAGTGGCTTGTCCGGGGGGCTTTTCTCACGGCTTCTCATTATTTCGCTATCGGGCGCTTCCGGCGACTGGTTCAGCCGTCAGCGCAAGCAGTCTCCCGTCTACTTTGCCTCCGCCTGTGGATTGCTGATCGCCGTCATAGGACTGGCTACCAACGGCGGTACGTTTGGCAGCGGCTATCTGCACACGCGCTCCCTGCTAGAAGGCACGGGAGAACCGTCGGCACTCTATGTACTACTGAAGTTTGTGGCGACCTGGCTGACAACCTGGTCCGGCGTGCCGGGAGGCATATTCGCGCCGTCCTTGGCTATCGGTGGCGCACTGGGCAATGATGTGGCGTATTGGACCGGGCATGCGCAAGGTGCAACCCTCATCGCTTTGGGGATGGCTGGTTTCTTGGCTGCGGTCACCCAGGCGCCGATGACCGCATTTGTGATCGTCATGGAGATGGTCGACGGCCACGGCTTGGTACTCAGCCTGATGGCGTGTGCGCTACTTTCTAGCGCGGTGTCTCGCCTGGTCAGTGCGCCGTTGTATTCCTCCCTGTCCGACTTGCAGCTCAAGCGGACCCCCCCGATTGAGGCAGAAAAAAGGAGCCCCTAAGGGCTCCAAAATCACTCGGTTTTGTAACTCCTGAAACCAGGAGAGACCTTGAAATTATATTTGTGCAAATAGATAATTGCAAGAATTTCTTTAAGCCATGCTTAGCCTGCAAGCCCCCGTGGATGCCAGCGGTCTCGCACAACACAGCGAGCACGCACCGGCTGGCCCGATATCGGACAATCCCGGCGCCAATGGGTTGGTATTCGCTCAGAAGCTTGTTGCCTGTCTCTCTGCCAACCTTGAGGATCTGCCTATCGGCATCTTGGCCCGTTTGGAAGCTGCACGCATGAAGGCCATGTGCGCCCATTGCAATGGCTTAGTGAACCTGCCATCCGCCAAGAGAGGCACGAGCACGCCAAAGAAGGGAAGTTGAATGTACAAACGAATTCTCGTTGTGGTGGGCGATGACGCCACCTCAGCGCAAGCGACATCAACCAGCATCGAAATGGCCAAAGCACACGGCACCGATATTCTGTTCTTCTACGTATTGCCGTGCTATGTAATTACGGTGGGAGGTGAAGAACGTATGGCTTTGGCGACTCTCACCAAGAGTGACTTTGAACGCCAGGCGGCATCGTTTGCCAAGCGCAAGTTGGCGTCTGCCTCAGCACTGGCGGAGCAGGAAGGCGTTTTCAGTTTGCGTGCAACCGGTCAGGACTCTGACGCGGCCAAATGCGTTGCAGAGGCGGCAATCAGTCGCCACTGCCAACTGATCGTGGTTGCCACCGAACGCCGGAACGCGGTGATGCGCATGATTTTCGGCAGCATCGTCCCACGGCTTCTTACGCTTGCAACCGTTCCTGTACTGGTCTTCTCAACCCCAGCAGATACCCCGCATGGCGCTCGCAAAGTAGCCGATGCAAAGAGAAAAGGCGTTGTGCGCCGCCACTCTTGAGCCAAAACAGTACCACCGTGCGAAATATCTACCAAGGAAGCCGTTTGTTGTTTCGACCTCTTTTTATCCTCCTATTGTTGTTCCCAGGGTCTAGCGTATTGGCAAAGCCGTGGGTAGACGCCTCGGTTTTCTCCATGAACGAGGCGCAGTTGAAGATCGTCTTTCCCGATTTACAGAAGGTCCATACGCCACGTATTGCCGCACGTGGCTTGCTCAGTCAATGGAGCCTCAACAGCATGCCGATCGCGGGGCATGCCTTTGAACCTGTCCTTTACGCCAAGCATGGCATCCTGCAACGGATCGAATATGTTTGGTCGGCTACGGGTGCGCCCTGCCTTGCACGCGCCGTATTTGAGGACGTGGTTGCGGATATGAACGCGAAGCTGGGACAGGTTGGCGCATCCGACACTGGCCCCGGTGAGCCCAATGACCAGCGTTCGGCGGCGTGGGTGCAGCAAGGCACCGACCTGATCGCCTACCTGCACGAAGCGGACATGCAATGCTCCGTACGCCTGGTCAACAAGCCGCACATCGCCCGCGATGCCACCGAGCTTTAACCCCAACCAAATTCCCCTAGGGTTGCCCCGCATTTAACAAAGCATTTGCTCGGCGAAAATAAGCCATGAGCAAAGTCATTGTTTTCGCTACCCCCGTCTTTCTGCTGCTGATCGTGCTGGAGCTGCTGTGGAGTCGCAGGCGCGGCAGCCGCACGGCCGGGCAAGCGCCCTACCGGTTGAACGATGCCATCAACAGCATCAGCCTGGGCATGCTGAGCCAGCTATTGGGTGTGCTGAGCAAGCTGATGGGCATTGGCATCTATGTGCTGGCCTTCCATGCGTTTGCGCTCTATCCTGAAAAGGCGTTTTGGAACACTTGGTATGGCGTGCTGCTGGCCCTGGTGTTTTACGATTTTTGCTATTACTGGCTGCACCGGGCCGGCCATGTGGTGGCGCTGTTTTGGGCGGCGCATGTGGTGCACCACCAGAGCCAGCACTACAACCTATCCACCGCGTTGCGCCAGACTTCCACAGGCTTTTTGTTTGGCTGGATTTTTTATTTACCGATGGCAGTTGCCGGTGTGCCGCCCATTATTTTTGGCACCGTGGCATTGATCGACTTGTTGTACCAGTTCTGGGTGCACACCGAGCAAGTTGGCAAACTGGGCTGGTTTGACCGGGTGTTTTGCTCCCCCAGCAACCACCGCGTGCACCACGCCGTCAACGACCCGTATATCGACAAGAACTACGGCGGCATCCTGATCCTGTGGGACCGCATGTTTGGCACCTTTCAGGAGGAACATGAGCCCTGCATCTACGGCACACGCGGCGCGCTCAGCAGTTGGGATCCGATCTGGGCCAACCTCGACGTATACGCAGCGCTGGCCAAAGAATCCTGGCGCGCACCCAGTTGGGGCGACAAGCTCAAACTGTTGTTCAAGCCACCTGGCTGGCAAAGCGCGGAGATGGCGCGGCTGAATCCCAAGCCTGCGTTTACGCTGGCGTCCGTCAGCACCTTCGACCCTCCGTTGAGCATGGCACAACAGTGGTTTGCCGCACTGCAGTTTCTGCTGGCTATGGGTGCGGTCCTGGCCTTCTTGTGGTATGCCGACACCCTGTCATTTACCAACGCCGCCATCTGGTGTTCGGCCATCGCGGCAGGGCTGTGGGCAACCGGTCGCTTCATGCATGGCGCACTGGGCATGCTGGAAGTATTGGCCGTGGAAAGTGGTGCCTTGGCTACGCTGGGTGCCTTGGGGCTCATCGATGGCTACATGCTGTTCAAACCGTTGACCATGGTGATTGCTATTATTTTTGTAGCGGCTCACGCATACTCCACGAGGGCTAGCGGCAAATTTCATATATTGCTTATCGCCGCGCTGGTGTTTTCGATGGTGGGGGACGTGTTTTTGATGCTGCCCGGTAACTACTTCATCCCGGGGTTGGGCGCCTTTCTGGTGGCGCACCTGTTCTACATCGCGCTGTTTCGCCAGGGGCAGGCCTGGTTTCCCAGCAAGCGGGCCTTGGCGGCCGTGCTGGCCGTGGGCGCCACCATGTACGCCATCGTCTGGGGCGGGCTGGGCGACCCGGTGCTGAAGATCGCCGTGGCTGCGTATGTTAGCGTCATCGCCCTGATGGCGGCCCAAGCCATAGGGCGCGCCACGGTGCAAGGCGATGCCGGCGCGCGCTGGGTGGGTCTTGGGGCCTGCATATTCATGGTCAGCGATTCGCTGATTGCCATCAATAAGTTTGTGGTGCCGGTGGCGTTGTCATCGCTGTGGATACTGGCCACGTATTACTGTGCGCAGTTGCTGATCGTGCACAACGCACGCAAAGGTTTGATCACCTCCGCTGCGCCTGCAACGCCGCCTTGAGTCGGCGCACCTCGTGTTGCAAATCCAGAATCAATGCCGCTGCCTCCAGTTCGACGCCGAAATCGCGCTCCAGACGGCGCGCCTCCAGTGCGCATTGCAGGTCGCTGCTGTAGAAATGCCAGTCCGTGGCTTGCGCGCCCGCGCGCTCGCCGTGCACGATGCCCACTTCCACCAGTTGAACTACCCAACTGATATCTGCCCCACAGGCGCGTGCTAGCTCCAACGCCGCCATCGGCCTGTCATGGGTGATGCTGACTGTGGCCGTAACCGTCAAACTGGACATGATCACACTCCCTCCACATTCAAATGGCGACGCGGGTTAAAGGGCGCGGCCTGGGCCAGTTGTTCATAGGCTTTACGGGCCGCGTCGGTGTCGGCCGGTGGCAGCGCAATATCCAACAGCAAATACAAATGGCCCGGCGTCTTGCCCGGCAGGCCCCGCTCTTTCAAACGCAGCTTCATGCCGCTACGGGCATTGGGCGGCACCGTAACCTCGACCACGCTGCCGGCCGGTGTGGGCACCTTTACCTGCGCGCCCAGAGCCGCCTCGGTCGGAGTGACCGGCAGGGTCATGTAAATGTCGCTGCCTTCCACGCGGTACAGCGCGTGGGGCGCAATGCGCACCTCCAGGTACAGATCGCCGGCCGCTTCGCCGCCGTGGCCCGGACTGCCGTGGCCACTGAGCCGGATGAACTGACCCGGGTGCACACCGGCCGGTACCTTGACGCGCAGTGTGTGGTTCACCACCGTGGGCTTGCCACTGGCATCGGGCTCCAGTGCGCTGAGCTTGATTTCGCGCTCCAGACCGTTGAGCGCGTCCTCGATGGAAATGTCGATGGCCGCATGCTGGTCTTCGCCGCGTGCACGAAACGCCTGACTCTTGGCGGCGCGGGGCCCGGCTTTGCCGAAAATGGAAGAAAAGAAGTCGCTGAATTGGGATTCGTCGCCCGGACCATGCCCCGCACTGCGTTGGAACTCGAAGCCCTCATCCCATCCGGGCGGGGGTCGGAAGTTTCCATCACCTGGCGCACCGGCTTGGCCACCACGCGCCACGCGGTCAGCCAAGGCGTCATAGGCAGCGCGCTTTTCTGTGTCACGCAGTACGTCGTTGGCCTCGTTGAGGTCACGCATCTTGGTCTGGGCGTCGGCCTCTTTGCTGACATCCGGGTGGTACTTGCGCGCCAACTTGCGGTAGGCCTTGCGGACCTCGTCTTCGGTGGCCGTGCGCGCGACACCGAGCGTCGCGTAATAGTCCTTGAATTCCATG
>JBBQBG010000112.1:0-12094 GCA_038317285.1 Burkholderiales bacterium
AGCGGGCGGGGGACACGAAGCAGAACGTCCAGGCGCCCCAACTCCCAGCGCACACCAATGCATCAGCGCGCTCCAATACACCAGCCCACACCGCCACCCACAAACTAACCAACCGCCAGTACGAACAACTACTGCGCCAGAACTTCGTCAACATTCGCCGCGTCCGCGAGTGGAAAGACATCTACAGCCAGCTCCACACCGTCGTGGCCGAACACAAATGGCGGCTGAACACCACTCCGGCTAGCTACGAACAATTACACCTGTCGATGTTGGCTGGGCTGTTGGGTAACATCGGTTGCAAGGTCGAAGCTGAAGGCCCACAGGGCGAATACCTGGGGGCGCGTGGCATCAAGTTCTTTGCCCACCCCGGTGCGCACCTGTCCAAGAAGCCCAGCCGCTGGATCATCGCGTCTGAGCTGGTAGAAACCACACGCCTGTTTGGTCGCGGCATCGCCAACATCGAACCCCAATGGCTGGAGCAGGTGGGCGGCCATTTGCTGAAGAAGCAGTTGCTGGACCCGCATTGGGAAAAGAAGGCTGCCGAGGTGGTGGCGCTGGAGCGGGCCACGTTATATGGCATCGTCATCTACAACGGGCGGCGAACCAATTACAGCCGAGTCGATATGGCCGGTGCGCGGGAAATTTTTATCCGCCGGGCGCTGGTCGACGGTGAGTGGGAAACACCGCTACCTTTTCTGGCGGCCAACCAGAAACTCATCAAACAGGTCGAAGAGCTGGAACACAAGGCCCGCCGCCAAGACGTTCTGGTGGACGACGAACTCATCTACGCCTACTACGACCAGCAGCTCCCGGCCGACGTGTGCAGTGGCTACAGCTTTGAACGCTGGTACCGTGAAGAGTCCAAAAAGCCGCAGTGCAACCCAGGCGGCTGGGTGCCAGAGCGTTCTGCGCAGGTAAAGGAGGAGCCCGCAAAGCGGGCGGGGGACACGGAGCAGAGCGCTCTGGCACCCAACCGCCGTGCGAGCACACTACTTCTGCTGACCCGAGAAGAGCTGATGCGCCACGAGGCCGCTGGTATCACCACCGCATCGTTCCCCAAGACCATTCGCTTAGGCGGCGTCGACTGCGTGGCTACCTACTTGCACGAACCCGGTGACCCGCGCGATGGCTTGACGGTGACCGTGCCACTGTTTGTGCTGAACCAGGTCAACGACGAGCGCTGCGAATGGCTGGTGCCCGGCATGCTGAAGGACAAGGTGCAAGCCCTGCTGAAGACGCTGCACCAGCGGCCACGCTCGCGCCTGGTGCCGTTGCCCGACACTGCGACCAAGTTCGCCGAGGCGCTGAATGCGCCCGAGCGCTTTGGCAGTGGCGCGCTGATTGATGCGGTGCTGAAGCTGGTGCGCGAAGCCACCTCGTTGGACGTCGCCCGGGCCGACATCAAGGCCGACATGCTGACACCGCATTTCTTCATGAATTTCAAGGTGGTTGATGAACATGGCCGCCAGATGGGACATGGTCGCAACCTGGGTGCCCTCAAGGCCGAACTGGGCGCGCAGGCGCGGGGCGCGTTTCAGGCGCTGGCCGGACTCAAGCTGGCGCAGGTGGGTGCTGCCAGCCCACTCCCCGAGGCGAACTCACGGCAAGCGATTAAACCAAATTGGGCGGTAGCCCTCGTGGAATCAGCATATGCCGCTACAAAAAGTGGAGCACCTTCAACGGGAAAGGTGTCTCCGGCCGCCGCCACCGAACAGCGCCACACAGCTTGGACATTTGGCGAACTCCCTGAACTGCTGGAGATCCGTAAGGGCGGACAAACCATCATCGGCTTCCCGGCGCTGATCGACGGCGGCGACGCCGTCACTATCGAAGTGTTCGACGAACCCGAGGTGTCCGCCGCCAAGCACCGTGCCGGCCTGCGGCGCCTATTCGCGCTGCAAATCAAGGATGCGCTGAAGTACCTGGAGAAAAACATCCCCGACCTACAGAAGATGGCAGTGGCATACATGAATGTAGGCAAGTCCGAAAACGGTACGGGGGGCGGCACGGTGGAAGAGCTGCGCGAGCAAATCATCGCGGTGGCGCTGGACCGCGCCTTTTTGCTGGACCCTCTGCCCACCGACGAATTTGCCTTCAAGCGCCGGGTGGAGGAGGGCCGTGGCCGCCTGACGCTCATCGCCAACGAGGTGGCCCGGCTGGCTGGCACTATCCTGCTCGAACACGCACTGGCTGCCCGCAAGATCAAGGACACCAAAATTGCGCCTGACGCGGTAGCCGACTGCAGCCAGCAGATCATCCGCTTGGTGCCCAAGCGTTTTCTGCAAGCCGCACCCTGGCCACGCCTGCAACACTTGGCCCGCTATCTCAAAGCCATCACCCAGCGGCTTGACAAGTACCGCGCCGACCCGGCACGGGATGCAGCACGTTCGGCCGAACTACGCCCACTGGAGCAACGCTATTGGCGACTGGTGGCCGAACGCAAGGGTGTGGTGGATGAGCGCATGCAGGAGTTCCGCTGGCTGATGGAGGAGCTGCGTGTCAGCTTCTACGCGCAAGAGCTGCGTACGCCACAGCCGGTCAGCGTCAAGCGCCTGGAGAAGGCGTGGACGCAAATCAGCACCTGACCCGAGACTGTTACTTGCGTTTTCGCAAGTAAACACGGTTTAGTAAAACTACGTAGGTTCTTACCCCCTCGCAAGCCGGTCCATAGTTGCGTAGCATCCAGCCCATAGAAGCCAGCCCATCCGGTGGGCAGGGCGAGTTGTCATATGGGAGAGTGATTTGTCATCGGAAATTATTCTTGAAACGCGCCAGCTGACCAAAGAATTCAAAGGCTTTGTTGCGGTCAACAAGGTGGACCTGAAGGTTCAGCGTGGTCACATTCATGCATTGATTGGCCCGAATGGCGCGGGGAAAACGACTTTTTTCAATTTGCTGACCAAGTTTCTACACCCAACGTCCGGCAGCATCAACTTCAATGGTACAGACATCACGGCGGAGAAGCCCGCCCAAACAGCTCGGCGCGGCATCGTGCGTTCCTTTCAGATATCGGCGGTATTCCCGCATATGACGGTGCTGGAAAACGTACGCGCGGCACTGCAGCGTAACGAGGGCAATTCGTTTCATTTTTGGAAGCCCGAAAGCGCCCTGTTCCACCTGCATGCGCGGGCCCATCAACTGCTGAAAGAAGTTGACCTGCAGGACTTTGCCGACGAGACGACGGTCAACTTGCCCTATGGCCGCAAGCGCGCCCTGGAGCTGGCTACGACGTTGGCCTTGGAGCCCGAGTTGATGCTGCTCGACGAGCCTACCCAAGGCATGGGTCATGAAGACGTTGATCGGGTCACCAAGTTGATCAAAAAGGTATCTGCTGGGCGCACCATATTGATGGTGGAGCACAACATGAATGTGGTGTCTTCCATCGCCGACCGTATCACGGTGCTGCAGCGCGGCGCCATCATCGCCGATGGCCCCTATGCCGAGGTATCGAGCAATCCACTGGTGATCGAGGCCTATATGGGTACCGTTGACACCACTTTGCAGGGTGCGCACTGAATGACCACTGAACTTTTACGCATCGAAGAACTGCACGCCTGGTACGGTGAATCCCACATCCTGCATGGCGTCAATCTAACCGTGCACCAAGGAGAAGTGGTAACGCTGCTGGGCCGTAACGGCGCGGGCCGCACCACCACCATGCGGGCCATCATGGGCCTGACCGGCGCGCGCAAAGGCTCGATCAAAATCAATGGCGAAGAGTCCATCAAACTCGCACCCCACAAGATTGCCCGTTTGGGCGTGGGTTACTGCCCAGAAGAGCGGGGTATTTTTGCCAGCCTGACGGCCGAGGAAAATTTGATGCTGCCGCCCACCCTGGCGAGCGGCGGTATGAGCGTAGACGAGATCTACACCATGTTCCCCAACCTCAAGGAACGCGCCTCCAGCCCCGGCACACGTTTGTCGGGTGGCGAGCAACAGATGCTTGCGATGGCGCGCATTTTGCGCACCGGCGCGCGCCTGCTGTTGCTAGACGAAATATCCGAAGGGCTGGCACCGGTCATCGTTCAAAAGCTGGGCGAGATGATTCTGATGCTCAAGCGCAAGGGCTACACAATTGTGCTGGTCGAGCAAAACTTCCGTTTTGCAGCCCCCTTGGCGGACCGGTTTTACGTCATGGAGCACGGCACCATCGTGAAGCAGTTTGCCCAAAACGAGTTAACCCAAAACATGGGTATGTTGCAAGAGTATCTGGGCGTTTGACAGTTGTCGACGCCCCCATTTTCCGTTTGACGATTTCCCTATCCAACCATTTTTTATAAAGAGGAAGACCATGAAACTCAACGTATTAGTCGCCGCCTTGGCCATCGGTTTTGCCGGAGCTGCGTCTGCGCAGGCTACAGGTCCCGTGAAAATCGGCTTCATCACCGACATGTCAAGTCTGTATGCCGACATTGACGGCCCCGCCGGCGGCGAGATGATCAAGTGGGCAGCCCAGGATTTCGGTGGCAAGGTGTTGGGGCGTTCGATTGAAGTGGTCACGGCCGACCACCAGAACAAGCCTGACGTGGCCAGCACCAAGGCCCGCGAGTGGTCGGACAAAGAGGGCTTGTCCATGTTGATTGGCGGTACCAGCTCGGGTACATCGCTGGCCATGGCCAAGGTTGCCGAAGAAAAGAAATTCCCGTTCATCGCGATCGGTGCGGGTTCAGCCCGCCTGACCAACGACGCCTGCACTCCTTATACCGTGCACTACGCCTATGACACCGTGGCGTTGGCCAAAGTGGCTGGCACCGCACTGGTCAAGGAAGGCAATAGCAAGTGGTTCTTCCTGACGGCGGACTACGCATTTGGCTACTCACTGGAAGGGGATGCGTCCAATATCGTCAAGGCCAACGGCGGAACGGTTGTCGGAGCGGTACGCCACCCCCTTAATGCGTCAGATTTTTCGTCTTTCCTGCTGCAGGCCCAGACCTCCAAAGCACAGATCCTGGCGCTGGCCAACGCCGGCGGTGATTTCACCAACAGCATGAAGGCCGCCAAGGAATTTGGCATCAACAAGACCATGAAGATCGCTGGCCTGCTGGTGTTTATCAATGACGTGCACAGCCTGGGATTGGCCAACACCGAAGGCCTGCAGTTGGCAGACAGCTGGTACTGGAACCAGGACGATGCATCACGCGCCTTTGCCAAGCGTTTCTTTGAAAAATACAAGCGCATGCCCTCCAGCCTTCAAGCGGCCGACTATTCCGCTGCCACGACTTACCTGAAGGCCGTCAAGCTGGCCGGTACCACCGACGGTCAAAAGGTCATGGACGCATTGAAGAAAACGAAGGTAGACGATTTCTATAACAAGGGCTACATCCGCGCCGACGGCCGCATGATCCACGACATGTACCTGTACCAGGTCAAGTCGCCGAAAGACGCGACTACGCCGTGGGACTATTACAAGCTCGTGAGCAAGGTGCCTGGCGAACAAGCGTTCACCACGGTCGCCGAATCCAAGTGCGCACTGCTCAAAAAGTGATGTTGCGCCGGGCGGCCGATCCTGCTTTGGATGGGCCGCATCACTCTTTCAAGGTATGAACTGACGGGCTCCCATGGAAATATTCGGCATCCCCCACCAAGCTTTTCTGGGCCAGCTGCTGCTAGGCCTGGTCAACGGCGCGTTTTACGCCATGCTCAGCCTCGGGCTGGCGGTCATCTTCGGCCTGCTGGGAGTGGTTAATTTCGCACATGGCGCGCTGTACATGCTCGGCGCCTTTGCGGCCTGGTTCATGCTGGACAAACTGGGCATCAACTACTGGTTTGCCTTGATTCTGGCGCCGCTGGCGGTCGGCGTGCTGGGTGTCATCGTAGAACGCCTTTTTCTCAAGCGTCTGTACAAGCTCGACCCGCTATATGGCTTGTTATTAACCTTTGGTCTGGCGCTCATCATTGAGGGCGTTTTTCGCGAGCTGTTTGGTGCCAGTGGTCAATCGTATCCAGTGCCCGAATTGCTCCAGGGTGCAACCGACCTGGGCTTCATGATTCTGCCCAATTACCGGGCTTGGGTGGTCTTTGCTTCGATCGTCGTGTGCGTGGGCACCTGGTACCTGATCGAACGCACCCGCCTGGGCGCCTACCTGCGCGCCGGAACCGAAAACGCCTCCCTGGTCCAGGCCTTTGGCATCAATGTGCCGCTGATGGTGATGTTGACCTACGGCGCGGGCGCCGCATTGGCTGCGTTGGCCGGCGTACTGGCCGCACCCATCATCCAGGTCAGCCCCTTGATGGGTTCCAACCTGATCATTGTGGTGTTTGCAGTCGTGGTGATTGGCGGTATGGGCTCCATCATGGGTTCCATCCTGACCGGCTTAGGATTGGGTGTGGTTGAAGGGTTGACACGGGTGTTTTACCCCGAAGCCTCGGGTATCGTGGTGTTTGTGATCATGGTCATCGTGTTGATGTTCCGGCCAGCTGGTCTGTTTGGCAAAGAGGCATAAGCCATGACCAGTTCCACTTCTTCTCCTGCGACCCTACCTGCTCTGGCCATGACCCAATCCGCCAAACTCATTCGCTTCACCTACATCGCCTTGCTGGTTTTTGCTGTTGTGGCGCCCATGCTGGGCCTGTACCCCGTTTTTGTCATGAAGCTGTTGTGCTTCGCCATATTTGCCAGTGCTTTTAATCTGCTGCTGGGCTTTACCGGGCTGCTGTCATTTGGCCATGCGGCCTTCTTTGGATCGGCAGCCTATGTGACAGGATGGCTGATCAAGTCGCACAGCGTCACTCCCGAAGTGGGTATTTTGGCGGGGGCCCTTGCGGCCGGACTCATTGGCCTGGTGGTTGGTGTGGTGGCCATTCGGCGCCAAGGTATTTACTTCGCCATGATTACGTTGGCCATGGCGCAGATGGTGTTTTTTGTGTTGCTGCAATCGCCGTTCACGGGTGGCGAGGATGGCTTGCAGGGTGTGCCGCGTGGCGCGCTCTTTGGACTGCTCCCGCTGGTGTCGGACACCGCCATGTACTACCTGGTGGTCGCCATATTCGTGGCTTGCTTCCTTGCCATCTCGCGCATCCTGCATTCTCCCTTCGGCCAGGTGCTGAAGATGATCCGTGAAAACGAACCACGTGCCATTTCGCTGGGCTACCAGGTCGACCATTACAAGCTGTTGGCCTTCGTGCTGTCGGCTGCACTGGCCGGTCTTGCCGGGTCACTCAAAACGCTGGTCATGGGATTTGCTACGTTGTCTGACGTGCACTGGTCCATGTCCGGCGAGGTGATCTTGATGACCCTGTTGGGCGGCGTGGGCACCTTCTTTGGTCCGGTGTTTGGTGCGGGCATTGTGATTGCCTTGCAGGACATGCTGGCCGACAAGGTTGGCTCATGGGTGACCGTGATCATCGGTGCCATCTTTGTGTTGTGCGTGATGACGTTCCGCAAGGGCGTAGTCGGCGAGTTACAAGCCTTCATGGAGCGACGCAGCAAGCGCGCGAGATAAACCAGTTGGCCGTTAGACCGGTTGCCAGAGTAGTCGGTAGTTTGGGTGGGTTTAAGAAAATAATTGCATCGCGTTGGAGACCCCATGAAACTCGGACTGAAACTATTAGCCGCCCCTTTGCTGACGGCTGCGGTGGTGTTGTTGGCAGGGCAAATCAACACCTACTTGCTGAGCGGGCAGGCGCAAAGTAGCCTGGCCATTTCACGCAGCAGCCTGGAGGGCTTCAAAACCATGGCCGCTGCACAACAACAAATCGGCGAGGTGCACTCCAGCGTCTACCGAACCGTGGCCTTGATTGCCTCGATGGGCGAGGGCAAGGTCAAGACGGTGCGTGCCGGGTTTGGTCAGCAATTGGTGGGCGTCAAACGCGTTATCGCAGGTCTTTCCAGCGGGTCGACGTCCAGCGACGCACAACAAAGCGACGTCAAAACCGCACTGGCCTTGATTGACAAATACACAAAGGAGGTCGATGACGCCGTCCGGCTTGCACTGGAAGACCCCAACACCAGCCTGGCGGCATTGGAGCGCAGCGACGTGCTGTTCAAGGAACTGAGCAAAGTGTCGGTTGGCATGACGTCGCGCATTGAGACCGCGACTGACGTCACCATTACCGAATCCACCGACAAGGTGCGCACGATTAGCCTGACCTTGGCGCTGGCGGCGTTGGTAGTCGGAGGAATTGCGGTCTGGATCTCGTGGCTGATGCAAAACCGAGTCATGGCAGAACTTGCCCGTGCGGTGCATGTTGCCGGCGCCGTGGCAAACGGCAATTTGACAGTGGATGCCAGCACCCAGCGCCAGGACGAGGTAGGGGATCTGATGCGCGCATTGGCTGCTATGACCCATCAGCTCAACCGCTCGATCACCACCGTGCGCGATTCCTCAGAATCCATCCGGTTCTCTAGTGCAGAAATTGCCACTGGCAACCTGGACCTGAGTGCGCGCACCGAACTTACCGCCAGCAACCTGCAACGCGCGTCGGCGTCCACTGAGCAATTGACCGGCACCGTGCACCAATCCGCCCAATCCGCCAACCAAGCCAATCAACTCGCAGCCAGTGCCGCCGCAGTGGCCGCACGGGGCGGCGTGGTGGTGGCCCAAGTGGTATCAACGATGGATGAAATCAACACCAGTGCCCGCAAGATCGCCGACATCATTGGCGTCATTGATGGCATTGCCTTTCAGACCAATATTCTCGCGCTGAACGCGGCCGTGGAAGCGGCACGCGCCGGCGAACAAGGACGCGGCTTTGCAGTGGTCGCCAGCGAGGTGCGCAGCCTGGCCGGTCGCTCCGCCCAGGCTGCCAAAGAAATCAAGACCCTTATCGGCGTATCGGTGTCCAAAGTCGAATCCGGTTCACGCCTGGTTGCCACCGCAGGTGCAACCATGACGGAGATTGTGGGTTCGGTGCAGCGGGTGTCCGACATCATTGGTGAGATCTCGGCCGCCGCGTCAGAGCAGAGCAGAGGCATTGGCAGTGTCAATACCGCGGTGTCTGAGTTGGACCAAATGACCCAGCAGAACGCCGCATTGGTTGAGCAGTCCGCCGCCGCCGCTGAGAGCCTGCGCGAGCAAGCAGAACGCTTGGCTCAGGTGGTCTCGATTTTCAGGCTATCTGGTCTGACCGGCACGTATTTGCTTTCCCAAAATTCGTAGTCAGCGGTTTCGCCTTCGTGGATGGACCCGCACCGCTCTATGCCGGTGCGCACAGTTTTGGGAGTAGCTTGTAGCAGTTTTGCTTATGGTGTGACAGTTGCGCTTATGCGCGGACAAGAAATGTCATGGCAGTGTGGTACAGCGGAAACAAGGGCCCCACGACGTGGCTGGCACCCCTAGAATTTCAGCTCGATTCCCATCCTCACAATATCAAAAGGGCGAGCTATGACTGTTTTGCGTAAAGCACTATCCTTTGGACTCTATGGCGCGGCAGCAGTCGCCACGCTGACCCCGGTCTCGTTTGCGGTTGCGCAAACTACTGGCGCAGCGGCCACCTCTGGCCTCGACAGCGTCACCATCGTCGGTTCGCGAAGGGCCAATGCGTCTGCTACCGACACTCCGTTGCCAATCGACTTCATTCCCATGACTAAGACGTCGGAGCAGGGCGGCCAGTTTGATCTGTCGCAGTCCCTGCAATACCTGTCGCCTTCATTCAATTCCACCCGACAGACTGGCGCAGATGGCGCTGACCTGATCGACTCTGCATCCTTGCGCGGCCTGGGTTCAGACCAGACCTTGGTGCTGGTCAATGGCAAACGCCGCCACACCACGGCCCTGGTCAACTTGTTTGGTGCCCGCAATCGGGGCAACACGGGTACCGACCTGAACGCCATCCCCGTGCTGGCGATTGACAACGTGCAAATTCTGCGCGACGGTGCGGCCGCCCAATACGGGTCGGACGCGATAGCTGGCGTCATGAACATCTCGCTCAAGAAGAGCAAGGGCTGCGAGGCCGTGCTGGGCTACAGCCAGTACTCGGTGGGCGATGGCAAAAACTACCTGCCATCGGCATACTGCGGTTTTGGCATTGGTGAGAACGGCGTGCTAGGCATCACGGCAGAGTATTCAGACCGCGGTCGCTCCAACCGTGCCGAGGCAGACAACCCCCGCATCATTGGCGACACGCAATCCAAAAACTCCACAATCTATTTGAACGGTGAACTGCCGACCAGCAGCACTGGCAAGTTGTATTTCACATTGGGCGCACAAAACCGCGACGCATCGTCGGCCGCGTTTGCGCGTGGTGGCGTGGGCTCGGACGACGTTCCAAGCCGCAACTCAGCGGCTATGTACCCAGGAGGCTTCGTCCCATTTATCAATGGCGATATTACCGACCGCACCGCCATCGTCGGGCACCGCTGGCAGATCGGGGAGTGGACTGCCGATGTGTCACAAACCTACGGTTCCAACGAGATGCGCTACCGCGTTTCCAACACCATCAATGCATCCATCGCCAACAAAGACCTTATGAATGGCGGTGCAGGCCGCAGCGCCAGTCTGTTCCAGGCTGGTGGATTCCTGTTCTCGCAAGCCACTACCAATATCGATTTCAGCAAGTTTTTTGACGGCTTCTTGATGGGATCGAACGTGGCCTTTGGCGCCGAGTACCGCCGCGAAAATTACCAGATCTATGCAGGCGAACTTGGCTCTTACGTCGATGCCGATGGCGTTGGCTTTGGCGGAAATGCCGGTAGTCAGGGCTTCCCCGGCTTCCAGCCGGCCGACGCCACCAACCGCAACCGCGACAGCACGGCGCTGTATGCTGACATCGAGACCGATGTGACGCAACAGTTCAAAGTGCAAACGGCGGTGCGCACCGAGCAATACAGCGACTTTGGCAACACGACCACCGGCAAGCTGGCAGCCAGCTTCAAGGCCAGTGACCAATTGCTGTTCCGCAGCTCGGTCAGCTCGGGTTTCCGCGCGCCATCGTTGCAACAAGTCTTTTTCTCGTCCACCTTCACCGACTTCATCAGCGGCAAGGCGCAAGACGTGGTGCTGGCCCCGAACGGCGGCACCATTGCCAACGCGGCCGGTATACCCAAGCTGAAGGAAGAAAACTCCAAAAACTTCACGCTGGGCTTCACGCTGACCCCGAGCAAGACGACATCGGTTACGGCGGATCTGTACCAGATCGAAATCAAAGACCGCATTGGACTGTCGGGCCGGTTTGATGCCAACAACTTCCCGGCACTTGGCACCACATTGGCCGCTTTGGGCGTTGGTCAAGCGCAGTTTTTTGTGAACTCGATTGACACCAAAACCAAGGGCCTGGATTTGACCGTGTCCAACAAGTCCGAAATCGGCGAAGGCAAGCTGTCCACGTTCCTGGCGCTGAACCTGAGCCAGACCGAAGTGGTCAACGTGCACGCACCGGCGTCATTGAAGGGCTATGAGTCCGTGTTGCTCTCCGAGCGCGAACGCCTGTTCATCGAGCAAGGCGGCCCCCGCACGAAGGCTACCCTGGGTTTTGACTACAGCCAAGGCGCATGGGAAACCAACCTGAAGATCATCCACTTCGGCAGCCAGACTCTGGGCACCTTCTCGGGCACAGAAAATGGCGTGCCCAACGCCTTCTACGAACCCAAGACTTCAGCTGATCTAGCCTTTACCTACAGTTTTGACAAAAACACCAAGCTGACCATTGGCGGCAACAACATTTTCAATGTCAAGCCGACCAAGCAAGACCCCAACGAAACCGACAACGGTTTCATTTATGACAGCGTGCAGTTCGGGTTGAATGGTGCGTCTTACTTCGCCAAATTCTGGAAACGTTTCTAAGAACTTTTAACAATAGAACAATGGGCCTGGCCGCCACCTTGGGGTGCGGCCAGGCCCTTTTTCTTTGGACGCTCGGTTCAAACCCGCGTGGATTCATATTCCAAGCCATGGAAGCGCAAAAACAGCCTTGTTTGTTGTGACACGACGGGGGTTGTCAGCCCTTTCCCTACCTACACACGTGTGTGAGCCTTTGAGGTAGCGGATGTGATTCGGATTGCGCAGCTGGTGTTTTGTAAGGGGTATCCACTTAGCTCCAGTTGATGCAAAATAGCTGGATGGAAACCCATATCGTAGCGCCAATTCCCGGCAAGGACTATCCTCAGAACTGGAACAATTTTCTCGATTGGTTTGCTACCGAGGAAGCTTGTCTGGCC